>NZ_AFIJ01000032.1 GCF_000214495.1 Megasphaera lornae
TTAATAACTTTTATAATCTCCCGTTTCACAATCCCTTTCGCGGCTTTAGGATCTTCCATCTGTTCACAAACCGCAACCTTATATCCTTTTTGTACCAACCTTTCAATATACGTATCCGCCGAATGAAAGGGTACTCCGCACATCGGTACCTTTTCTTTATTACCGCCGGCACGTCCCGTCAAGGTTAAATCCAATTCCCGCGATACGGTAAGCGCGTCTTCAAAAAACATTTCATAAAAATCGCCTAAACGAAAAAATAAAATTTTATCCCGACACCGCTCTTTCACTTCCATGTATTGCTTCATCATGGGAGTCAACTTAATCGCCTCCGCCATTCGTTCCTCCTTAGTGAATTACATGCCCCTTTAAAACCCAAGTCTGTCCTTTATCAACCATTACATCGGCCGTATCGCCGATCTGAACGGAACCGTCTTCTTCCCAAATGATCATTTTATTTCCCCGCGTCCGCCCGAACCAATGCCGGGCATCATTTTTGGTCGGTCCTTCTACAATTACTTCATACGAACGCCCTTCCATCTCCCGGTTCAACGCTAAACTGGTTTCATTTTGTATATCCATCAAACACTGTAACCGCCGACTCTTTTCCGCCGCCGCCACTTGATCCGGCCAAGTCGCCGCCGGCGTACCCGTACGCGGCGAGTAAATAAAGGTATAGGCCATATCATAGCCGACCTGACGAATAAGCTGCAAGGTTTCTTGAAACATCGCTTCCGTTTCTCCCGGAAAGCCGACGATTAAATCCGTCGTTAATACCAAATCCGACATTTTTTTTCGGGCATACGCGATTAAGTCTAAATAATGTTCAACCGTATACCCGCGGTTCATGCGTTTAAGCATAGCATTGGAACCGCTCTGAATCGGTAAATGCAGATGATGCACCACTCGTGAACCGGCAGCAATCGCATCAATCATAGCCGGCGTCATATCCTTCGGATGACTCGTCATATACCGAATACGTTCCACTCCCGGTACCGTTTCCAATGCTTCCACCAAGGTGCCGAAATCCGTACCGTCCCGTAAATCCAATCCGTACGAATTGACGTTTTGTCCCAACAGCGTCACTTCTTTATAGCCGTCTTTTCCCAGCTGCGCCACTTCCCGCACAATTTCCGCCACCGGCCGACTCACTTCGCGACCTCGCACATGAGGAACAATACAATACGTACAAAATTTATTACACCCGTTCATAATGGGCACCCAAGCAAAAAATTTATGAAACCGTTTAGTAGGCAAATCATGAAAAGCCGGCAAAGACATGTCCGCAGCTAATGCATGCCCGGACTTTCCTTGCCGTTCTTGCAACAACGCGGTTAACTTATGAATATTATGCGTGCCGATAACTAAATCGATGTGAGGAGCACGTTCAAATAAGCGTTCTTGCCATTCCTGCGCCATGCATCCCGTGACGGCAATGACCAACTCGGGATTCCGTTCTTTATAATGTTTTAATTCCCCAATCTTGCCCAACGTTTTTCCTTCCGCCGTTTCCCGCACGCAACAAGTATTGAGCAAAATTACATCCGCTACATCCATTTCTTCCGTCAACCGGTAGCCTAACGCTTCCAACTGCCCGGCATACCGTTCACTGTCGCTGGAATTCATTTGACATCCATACGTCGCAATATACGCAAATTTATTTCCTAAAACATCCATCAGGTTCAACACTCCATATACTATATAAGAATTTAATTGTATCTTATATCATACCATAGGGCCCCAACGCACGCAAATTCTCTTTTGTACCTGCTTGCTTATAACGGAGAAAAAAGCGGTAAAGTTTCTAAAAAAATAATGTCTTTTCGTTGAGCCGCTTTTCCTTCCGCCAAAATAGCGGCCTGTCCCACCGAAACAGCCCCCGCTTTTTGTGCCAATTCCGCCAACGCCCGCATAGAACCGCCCGTACTGATCACATCATCCACTAACAATACGCGTTTCCCGGAAATCGTTTCCACATCGGCGGACGATAGATACAATCGTTGCTTTCCTTGCGTCGTAATCGATTGATCTTCCACCCAAATCGGATCTTCCATATATGCTTTTACCGATTTTCTCGCCACAATATACCGGGAATGCCCCATACATTCCGCCAACGCGGCCGCCAGAGGAATCCCTTTGGTTTCCGCCGTCATAATATACGCAGCTTGTTGCGGTACTTTCAATGATAACTCCCGTGCCGCCCGCCGTGTCAATTCCACATCTCCTAAAATAACAAATGCGGCAATAGCCGATGTATCGGATATATTCAAAATCGGTAATCTTCGTGTACATCCGGCTACGGTCAACTCATACCATCTTTTTTTCATCGTCTCCGCTCCTTACCCTACAATATTTTTCATTCATCATACGTATACGCACTCATTTACCGAATAGTATACGTACGGAAAAAATACTTATTTCATACAGCAGAATCATCGGTACGGCAATCATCGTCTGTGTAAACATATCCGTAGTAGGCGATACAACGCCGCCAAAAATAAACGCACCGACTATCATATAACGCCTTTTTTTACAAAGCCCCTGTTCCGTAACAATCCCCATAGCCGCCAACAGCAGAATAACCAACGGCAATTCAAATGCCAGTCCGAACGGCAGTACAAACGATATGACAAAAGAAATATATGCGCTAAGAGAAAGCATAGACTGCACCGAGCTGCCGGAAAAACTCAACAAAAAGCGCACGGCAGTCGGCAATACCAACACATAGGCAAAAGCCAGGCCGCTATAAAATAATAGGACACTGAACGGTAATAAACGCTTTGCTATACGCCGTACGGGCGGCGTTAACGCCGGTGCGAAAAAGGCCCATACTTGATAGATCAAAAAGGGTAAGGTGCCTATGACGCTTACGATTACCGCTAATTCCAAATAGGTAAAAAACACTTCTGTAGGACTGAAAAAATACAATTCCCCCACCGGTGCCGCCAGAATATGAAGAAGATCCCCCATATACCCGTATGCCGCAACGGCACCGCCTGCAATCACCGCCGCAGAGACCGCCAGCCGCCGGCGCAATTCCTGCAAATGCCCGCTGACGGGCATACATTTTTCCTCATTGTTTGCCGTCATGTTCGTCCTCTTTCGCGGTGAGTTCTGCCGGTTTACGCGGTAAGGCGGGATGTTCTTTCCGTATTTCCACTTCTACCGTTTCCGTTTCTTCCATAGCTTGCCGAAATTCACGCACGCATTTTCCTAAGGATCGACTGATTTCCGGTAATTTTTTCGGTCCGAAAACCAATAATGCCACAATCCCGACCAATATCAACTCACTCATTCCCATAGCGTTCCTCCTGCTAAGGCTGATAAGAAAAAAACGCATCCTCCATGAGGATGCGTTGCTATTTTGGTGCCGGAGAAGGGACTTGAACCCCCACGGTGTTACCCGCCTGATTTTGAGTCAGGTGCGTCTGCCAATTCCGCCACTCCGGCATGTTGTCTTTCCTTGTTTCTCAAGGACAAGATTTATTATATCAGATTTTTCATTTTCGTCAAGCACTTTTCTATTTTTCTATACCCTAATCACAAAAAAAGTAGTTTCGAATGCTGCCGGAACCGCATAAAACAAGTTCGAGTTCGTACCTTGCTTAAAGCGGCACTCCGACAGGGGGTAAAGAAATACAAAAACAAGTGCCGAGAAAACGCTTCCCGCTCTCTTGGCACTTGTATCTGTCCGAGCCACTTTCAAAACATCTTGTGTTTTTTTTCTAAATGTTTGCGAAACCAAATAAATCCGTAAATAATCGCTAACAACAAAATAAGACCCAACAATCGTTGCCAATGCTCTTGAATACGTAATAAATCATGCCCCAACCACACTTCAATAATAACTGCCGGTAATTTTCCCAAAAAGTTGGCAATAAATTGATCGCGATAAGAAATGTTACTCAAGGCGCCGAAGGCAGTAACAAACATATTGGGCGAATAAGGAATAGCACGTCCAATCATCATTGTTCGCAAACAGCTGTGCGAGTCGAATTTTTCCAACACATGACTCCGTGCCAATAATTTTTGCGCCTGCTTATGAAACAGCGTACGGGTTAATCGAAAACTGATTTCGATACCGATTACTTCCCCTATCCAAGAAATAATAATTCCCGGCACAAGACCGAAAATAATTCCGTTTACCGTTAAAAATAAAATAGAAGGAAAGCCTACCGCATTGACCAACGCAATCATTACCATACTGACAATAACCGCCGCATATCCGAAAGAAGCAATATAATACGCCAATCCGTCCAAATCCCCTTGAATAACCAGCCGTCCCATTTCCGCAAAAAAGCCGGGCAAACACAACTGTACTGCAGCGATCATCAATATGATTAAGAGAATACTGCCGCTTTTTAACAGCCTACTTAAGTTTTTATCAGTCATATATATTCTATCCTTTGTCATTGCACGATCTCATGAAGGCACTTCATGAGTCAGACCTTACTTATTATACGAAAAAAACTTCGTCTTGGCTAGTCAAAGCATATTCCGTCCCCGCCGGTATTTAATACAGTTTCCATAATGTCTTATGATATACGGCCCATAATGTTTTAATCGATAAGTATAAAATCAAGCCTGTCCCGAAAATAAGCAAAGCGCCGGCTAACGTTTTCGTCCATAATGCCGCATGATCTATGCTGTAATGAAGCACGCCATTGGCAAATGCCATCGTCGGGAAACTGCAGGCCCACCATCCCATGCAAAACCGAGAATGCCGCATAACATGTACTATTTTCAGCACGACCGGCCAAAACATAAAAATACCCGCATTAATAAACAATTCCGTAAATGTGTCCGGCTGAAAAGTAGCCGTATAGGTTATATACCCCATGCCGAAAGGGGCCATTAAAATCATTAAACTCGGCTGTACCGCATCGGGCATATGTTTGGAAAAAATACTGTGCGTAAATAATAAAGCAATGACAGGAATCCCGGTTACCAAACCGATGGCCACACAAAATATCGAAATATCATGAAATCCCGGATTTTGTAACATATTACCGGCAACCGGAATCGTTATCGGGCCCAATACCGCCAACAGCCATGCCGGCGTAACCGATTCGACGACTTGATCATCATATAGCCAATGTTTTAATAATACCCAACTGAAAATCATAATTAACAGCATGCCGGCATACCAAAAAAAACTTGCCAGTGCATGATTATAGGGAGATAAAACAGCTGCCAACAATACGGTAGAAACATTGAATGTTCCAAAAAAATTAACTTTTGTCGGGCTGTTCCATTCCGCCAACACGGCGTCGGCGTCACGTTTCCATTTCTGAAAATACCGAATGAAAATAAGCACATATAATAAGAGCGCAAACGCACCGAAGCCTTCGCCGATACCCGCCGGTACGCCCCAAATATCATGTGCCAATCGCCAACCGAAACAAAGCCCACAATATCCCATAGATGCTGAAAATGTCGAAATCGACATAAAATGGACAAACCCGATATTTCGAATTCTGTCCCGCTCGCCACGTTGAATCACTTCAATATGTTTCGTCAAGCTATTCCCCACCTTATTGTCCCGCTAATTTTCTTAGTATTCGGGAACCAGAATTTGTCGGATTGCTTACATAGAGGCACCGGTTATATCCCGCACGACACACCTGCGACGAGCTTCCGTATAAAACACTTCTTCCAAACAAAGTCCGCCTGCCGGTGCTGTTGCCCCTAATTTTTTTCTATCCAACCCTTTCAGTATACGCCTAAAATGAATTGTAGTAAACCTGTGCAGTCCGATATCCGCCAACCCGCCTGCCATATTCCGTACCATATGGTATAAAAAGCCGTCTCCGATAACATGAATCTCTACATTATCTCTATTTTTTTGTATTTGCACGGCATACATCGTTTTTATAGGATTCATAGGGGTCGTATTTTTTCCTTCAAATGCCGAGAAATCATGCGTTCCCAACAAAATATTCGCGCCCTGCCGCATCGCTTCCACATCCAAAGGTTTGCGAATAAACCAACTGTACCGTAATTGAAACGGATCCGGGACGGCGCGATTGACAATACGATAGCAATAATGTTTCCCGCAATTATCATGACGCACACTGAAGTGCGAGGCCATTTCTCTTGCCTGTAATACGGCAATCGTCGGCGGCAAATACGCTTTCATCGCATAAGGAATTTTGTCTACAGGAATAGAGCCGGAAGCGTAAAAATTAACCACTTGTCCGCGGGCGTGCACGCCCGCATCCGTGCGTGCCGCCCCGTAGACCGTAATAGGTTCTTGAAATATACGCGTTAACGCCTCTTCTATATATTGTTGAATAGAAGAGGCGTTAGTTTGTCGTTGAAATCCATGAAAATCCGTGCCGTCGTAGGCCACAATAAGACAAATATTTTTTTTCATAGACACCACCGCACCCCCGCCAAGATAACCGTAATAACAATAATGACGCCCAACGCCGCACCGTCTTTTGCGGTATATTCCAATTCATGCAATCGCGTTCTTCCCGTACCGCCCCGATAACACCGTGCTTCCATGGCAATCGCCAAATCATCCGCCCGCCGAAAAGCACTGACAAAAAGAGGCACCAACAAGGGAATCATATTTTTACCGCGTTGTAAAATATTGCCGCTCGTAAAATTAGCGCCTCGTGCAGTTTGCGCCTTCATAATTCGTTCCGTTTCTTCCAACAACGTGGGAATAAATCGTAACGCAATCGTCATCATCATCGCCAATTCATGAGCAGGCACACCGAAACGCTTAAAAGGATTCAATAAATGTTCAATACCGTCCGTCAAAACAATAGGAGAAGTAGTATACGTCAATAATGACGAAAAAACAATTAAAAAAACCAATCGTGCCGTCATCAGGGCGCCCTGCGTCACGCCTTCCCGGGTAATATGCAAAAATCCCCACTGCCACAAACTCTGTCCCGGCGTGGTAAATACATGAATCCCCATCGTAAACACAATAATAACCCATAAGGGTTTCAAAGATTTGAGAATTAATTTGACCGGTAAGCGGGAAATAATAAAATTACCCATAACAAATATCGCTACAATCGCATAGGTCGCCAAGGAATTCGCCAAAAAAATAGCAATAATAAATAGCATCGTCCCTATAATTTTGGCACGAGGATCCAACCGATGAAGTAACGAATTACCCGGAAAAAATTGACCCAACGTAATATCAGTGAGCATGTTGCTTCTCCTTCCAAGCTTCATAAATCAACCGGGCACCTTCCTCTACCGTATGTACCCGCTCGCCTACCGCCAACCCCCGGTGTTTTAAATAGTGCAACAACTCCGTAATCGGCGGTACCGCCACCCCGGCGCCTTGTAAAAGAGAGCGTTGCGAAGAAAAAATATCTAAAGGATTGCCATCTAAAATCACATTTCCTTGTTTTAATACTAATAAACGATTGGCCATAGCCGCAATGTCTTCCATATTATGTGAAATTAAAATAACCGTTACCCCTTTTTCCTGATGCAATGCACGAATTTGGGCAAAAATTTCCCGTCTCCCGACAGGATCCAAGCCGGCCGACGGTTCATCTAAAATCAAGTATTTCGGAGCCATGGCAATCACCCCGGCAATGGCCACTCGCCGCATTTGTCCCCCGCTCAATCGGAACGGCGAACGATCTTTATACTGTTCATAATCCATGCCGACAAACATCATAGCTTCTTTTACCCGGGCTTGCAGAGCCGGCCCTGTCAGCCCCATATTTTTCGGTCCGAAGGCAATATCTTCGGCAATAGTTTCTTCAAATAATTGATATTCGGGATACTGAAAAACCATCCCTACTTTTCGTTTTGCCTTGCGCGCCGCCTCTTGTTTTTGGGAAATATCCGTCCCATCTATACCGACACGCCCGCCGGTAGGTTGAATCAACCCGTTTAACAATTGCACCAATGTTGATTTTCCTGAACCGGTATGGCCGATAATGCCTATAAAATCGCCTTCTTTAATTTCCAAGTCCAGCGGATATAATGCTTTCTTTTCAAAAGGCGATCCTATCCCATAGGTATACGTCACCGCTTCCAATTTTATGGACATAGTATGTCTCCCAACTCTTCTTTAGTAATGACTTGAGACGGTACATGCACCTGTCTGCGTCGTAACCAATCTGCAACTTCCGCCGCTACCGGAACATCCAATCCCATATTTCGCAATCGTTCCGCTTGCGAAAAAACAGTATGCGGCGTACCTTCTTCCGCCAACACGCCTTCCTGTATGACTACCACCCGATCCGCTTGTACCGCTTCTTCCATAAAGTGCGTAATTAAAACAATCGTAATTCCTTCCGCATGCAGTTGCAATAATGTTTCCATAACTTCCCGCCGACCTTCCGGATCCAACATAGCCGTCGGTTCATCCAATACAATACATTGCGAATGCATCGCTAAAATCCCGGCAATCGCCACTCGCTGTTTTTGCCCGCCGCTCAATAAGTGCGGGCCGTGTTTCGCAAAAGAGGTCATTCCTACTCGTGCTAACGATTGCTTCACCCGTTCTTGAATTTCTTCCGAAGGAACCCCTAAATTTTCCGGTCCGAAGGCAACATCTTCTTCCACAATAGAAGCGACAATTTGATTATCGGGATGTTGAAAAACCATTCCCACTTCTTGACGAATCGCCCATATATTTTTCATATCCGACGTCGCTTTACCGTTAATGATACAACGTCCCGATGTCGGCAATAACAATCCGTTCAAATGCTTTGCCAAGGTAGATTTTCCGGAGCCGTTAGTGCCGATAATCGCGATAAATTCTCCTGCGCCGATGGTTAAAGATATATCTTTAACCGCATATACACACGTACCGTTTTCATCTTCATAAGCATGACTCAAGTGTTCCAATGTAATCATAGGTTCGCTCATGATTTCGCTCCTCTTTTTATTCAGTCTCATTCATTATACATTTTTTACTTTTTTTGTAAAATAAAAAGAACGAAAAAACAGCATAATTAAGCTTATACCTCTCTATCCTCTCCATAAATGTTATCCTTGTCTTTTTTGTTCACAGTAAACAAACACAGATACATTACCGCCGCTGCCGCCAAGAATACATTCCATAAAAGTACATTTTTAACAAGCGGTAAAATGTACAGGCTTAAATAAAAAAATAAAGGAATAATAAAAGCGGCACCTTGTATATTCAAGTCATGACACCGTCGTACACCTAATGAAAATTCGGCAACTACAACAGGAATCGACAAAATAATAAAAATAATAAAAAATAAGATTGCCAAGTCTTGTCGTCCGATAAGTAAAGATTCTACAAAGCGACTATATAAAATTAACGAATATAGGACCTGGGCCGCCATTAACACCAACGTACGTAAAATAAACGGTCGTCGCGCCAATCTTCCTTCCGTACGAAAGTATTTGGCGCGCAAATCCCCTATACTCGTAAAACTGACGGTACCATTTCCGGCACGTGCAGGCAATTCAAATCCTCTACGCAATTTAATTTCCTGCTCCGATCTTTTTTTCAAACGAATTTTTTTCTTCTCTTTCACTGCCTGTTTCCTCCCGCGGGCTGATCATGAATAAAAATGAGATAGTTCCATGTTACCATATTCTCCGCAACGGCTCAATATATTTTACCTTTCTCCGTCGCTGCGGGCGCCGGGTAAACGGACCCTGTAACGCAAAAAAGCCTATGCGCCATTCGAATAACGCACAGGCTTTATACCCTGTTCCCTTTATCTGCCGTCAGGCCAAAGCAACGTAATCGTCCCGCGTTGTAGACTGTCCCGGATCCTAATAATCCGCTGATTGGCAGACCCCCGAAAGAATAATCCCGGATCACGCAATGCATCGATAAACGGTCCGTCCACCAGTACATCACAAAGAGATAACAACTCTTTTTTGTCCCTATCCCGAAGAATTCGTTCATACGTAAAACCGGAATATATCCAAATCGTTTTATCGGGAATACACTGTCGAACCCGTTTTACTAATGCCGTCAATCCCGCCGTATTTTGCATCGGTTCGCCCCCCAATAGAGTCAAGCCGCTGACACTCGGAGACTGCATATACGTAATCACTTGTTGCGTCTCTTTTTCCGTCCACTCCGTACCGGCGGAAAAATCTTGATATTCCTCATTAAAACAGTTTACACAATGATGGGTACACCCGGTCACAAAAACGGAAGTGCGAATCCCGGGCCCATTAGCGACATCAAATTGTCGTATTTGACCATACCGCATACTATCCTCACCTAAATATGAAGAACTCTATTTTTTATTTCTTTTGTTCGCCCTTCATTCCAGAAATTTTCTCCTAAATATCCGCAAGTCCGTCGAATCACCGTCAATTTTGTACGATCCGTATTATGACAACGCGGGCATTCCCATTCATTGTCTTCATTTACTATAATTTCCCCGTCAAATCCGCAAGCATGACAATAATCCAATTTAGTATTAAATTCAGCATAGGAAATATTATCATATATAAACTGAATCATCGACAATACAGCCGACACATTATGTGTCATATTGGGAATTTCCGCATACGAAATGCACCCGCCGGTTGATTTCTTTTGAAACTCCGCTTCAAACAAGAACTTATCGAATACATTAATCGGTTCGCGCACATCCACATGATAACTGTTGGTATAATACCCTTTATCCGTAACATCCGGAATATCTCCGAACCTGGCTCTGTCTATTTTACAAAAACGATTGGTCAAATTTTCCGCCGGTGTACCGTATAGAGCAAACCCGATGCCGGTTTCAGCCTTCCATTTTTTTATATGGTCATCAAACACTTCCATCACTTTGAGTGCAAATGCCTTGCCTTCCGGAGTCGTGTGCGAACAATGCTTCGTTAACAACGTCGCTTCATACATACCGATATACCCTAACGATAACGTGGCATAGCCGCCATAAATAAATTGTTCAATCGTTTCTCCCGGTTTTAATCTGGCAATCGCGCCATATTGCCAATGAATGGGAGATACATCGGACGTAATCCGTTTTAAAAGTTCTACCCGCAAAAGCAGGGCTTTTTTACAAAGCTCCAACCGTTTTTCCAGTATTTGAAAAAACTTTTCTTCATCTCCGTCCGCTAAAATACCGATTTGAGGTAAATTAAGCGATACAACTCCCATATTGAACCGTCCGTCAAATTTATAGTTTCCGTCTTCATCTTTCCAAGGAGATAAAAAAGAACGACATCCCATGGGACTGAATACATTTCCTTCATAAATTTCTTTCATTTTCTTAGCCGAAATATAATCGGGATACATCCGTTTCGCCGTACATTCCGCAGCCAACTCCGTTAAATAAAAATACGGGCTGTCGGCCGTCACATTATGCGTATCCAATACATAAATCAGTTTCGGAAACGCCGGCGTCACATATACATCCGCTTCATTTTTAATACCTTTAATACGCTGACGCAGTAATTCTTCGGTAATCATAGCAGCTTCTTTGGCATAGGCATACTCCGGTTTGAAGTACATAAACAGCGTGACAAACGGCGCCTGTCCATTAGTCGTCATTAAGGTGTTGATTTGATATTGTACAGTTTGAATCCCGTCTTTAATTTCTTTTTTAGTTCGTTTCCAGGCAATTTCTTCCGCTTTTTTCGTATCCGGTTCAATGCCGTATACTTCCCGTTGTTCTTCCACTACGGCAGCCATGTATTTTTCAAAAGACTTACGCACATAGGGCGCTAAAATACGATCAATGCCGTTAATAGATTGCCCGCCGTATTGTCCGCTGGCCACTTGTGCAATAATTTGAGTGGTTACGGTACAAGCCACCTGAAAGGACTTCGGCGTATCTATTTTTTTGCCGTTAATAACCGTACCGTTTTTTAACATATCTTCCAAATTAATCAAACAACAATTAAACATAGGTTGAATAATATAATCCATATCATGAAAATGAATGGCGCCGGAATCATGTGCCTGCACAATATCGGCCGGAATTAATTTTCTTCTCGCAATATCCTTCGATACTTCCCCGGCAATCAGATCCCGTTGTGTCGATACGACATGCCCATTCTTATTGGAATTTTCATTAAGTACATCCAAATTCGTATTATCCAACAAGCCGAACACATCCGAATCGGTAGTGTTCGTTTGCCGTTTAAATGCCTGAATGGCCTTATAATTTTCATACGCCCGGGCGGTTGCCGGATTATTATATTTTAATAAAAATTCATATACTTTATCTTCAATCCCGTATATAGTCATATCTTTACGTAAAGAAACGGCGTAATGTTCGATTTCTTCCGCAATCTTTTCCGCCTGCCCCGGTTCATATACACCGCTGCTGCTGTTCATTGCTTTTTCAATAGCCACCACAATTTTATTGCGATCAAATACCACACGCGTTCCATTGCGCTTGATTACTTCCAACATATAGTTACCCCCACCCGTTTCTCACATATACCGCTCACCCGCGGCCGAATAAAAAGCAATACTCTTTTTGTCTTCTTTGCTGAATACGTCCTTATCATACTATATGTTGTATATGACGTCAATGTGTATACATTACCTTGTATTGTTTCTAAGTATTATCAAAAATACCGCCATGCCGTAACATAGCGGTATTTTCTTCCGCGCTTCTCCTGTGCATAACTGAAAAAAAATTTTTTCAAGCCAATTCCGCCAAATCGCGTATAACGACTCCCCCCATAATCATTCCCACCGCGGCCGGTACAAACGAAATACTTCCCGGTGAAGGATGTGCCTCTGTCGACGCCCGACCAACAGCACACGGTTTTTCTTTAGAATACACCACCTTCACACCGTGAATATTTCGTTTTTTCAATTCTTTCCGCAAAATTTTTGCCAATGGATCTACCGACGTTTTTTCTATGGTAGTTACTTCAAATAATTCCGGATGCAATTTATTTCCGGCGCCCATAGAAGAAATGACCGGAATATGATGTATATACGCTTCTTCAATAACGGCAATTTTTGCCCGCACCGTATCGACAGCATCTACCACATAATTCACCCCGCTTGCGGCAATAAATCCGGCATGCGTTTCAGGTAAATAAAACTCCGCATAGGTTTCTATCTGTAAATCGGGATTAATAGTAAGCAATCGTTCTTTCATAACGTCTACTTTTTTCTTACCTATTGTCGCCGTCGTAGCCCCCAATTGGCGATTTATATTGGAAGGATCGAAACAGTCGGCGTCCATCATAATTAATTTGCCAATCCCCGCCCGTACCAACGCTTCCGCCGCAAAGGAGCCCACGCCGCCCGCGCCGAATAAAAGCACGGCCCGTTCGGCTAACAACGCTACCTTCTCACGGCCGATAAGACGCTCCGTACGCTGTGTGTATAACGGATTCATGCCCGCACCTCCGGAATAATTTCCAACCAATAGCCGTCAGGATCGGCAATAAAGTAAATGCCCATTTCCGAATTTTCATATACAACACAGCCCATTTTTTTATGTTTTGCCAATGCTCCTGCAAAATCTCGTACACTAAATGCCGTATGAAATTCATTTTCTCCTAAATTATAGGGTTCCGTTCTTCCCTTTAACCACGTTAATTCTAAACAAAAAGAGGTTTTGCCGTCCCCTAAATACACAATCGTAAAAGCATCTTTTTCAATTCGTCGTACTTCTTGCAGTCCCAATGCTTCTTCATAAAAAGCTAAACTGCGGGATAAATCCAAGACATTAAAATTCGTATGTAAAAAAACAAAATCCATAGCGCTTCCTCCTTTATATGCGTACCGTTCACCATTACAATAATTCAAAAGCCGCCGCGCTGCCGCGATCACTTTTCGTGATAATCAACCGGGTTGTAATACGTTCCCGCAATTCCGGAACATGCGAAATAATTCCCACCAGCCGACCGTCTCCCTGCAATTGTAATAATGTTTTTAATGCGAAATCCAGCGTTTCTCCGTCCAAGGTGCCGAACCCTTCATCGATAAAAATAGTATCTAAATGAATGCCGCCCGAATAGGCTTGCACTACATCCGCCAACCCCAAGGCCAACGACAAAGACGCTAAAAAGGTTTCTCCTCCCGATAAGGTATTAGCCGGTCGGGCATACCCCGTATAATGATCAAAGACCGCTATATCCAAACCGATTTGCCGCGTACGCTTATCTTCCCAATGCACGGAACGTTGCAATTCATACCGTTGCCGACTCATGGTTTGCAGTCGTAAATTCGCAGCCCGCAACACTTCATCCAATAACGCGCCCAATACATACCGTTCAAAATTAATCCCGGTTTGCTTCCCGCTGATCAATTCATATAATCCGCCTACTACCTTATATTGGTCCATTAATTCCTGCTGTCGCTTATGTCGTGCGGCTATTTTTTGATAAATTTCTTCCGCTTGCTGTACTTGTTGCTTATATTCCGCTTGTTGTTTGATAAGGACATGTAAGTCGTTTTCTCCGGCATCATATTGTTTTTGTTGTATTTCCGGATCGGGGCGACTTTTTCCCTGTATCATCGTCTGCTCCTGCTTAATAATCCCTATAATTTCTTGCCGCCGATCCGTATACTGTTGCAAACATTCCTTTTCTTTTTTTAAATCTACCTGTTTTTGTTGCCATACTTTACACGCTGCAATGTCTGCAAATCCTGCCGCCTGTACGCGTTGCCGCACTTCCGGTTCTTCTTTCTTATATACGTCCTGCAAATATTTATATTGCTCGCGTCGTTCCTTTGCCCTGCCCTTTGCACCTTCTACACTACGCGCCGCTTCATTTTTTCTTTCCTCCGCATGACGTAAGTTCTCTTCATATTCCGCCTGCTTTGTTTGTAATGTATGAATTTCGCTTGTAATCTTATTCGTTAACCGATACGATGCGGGGATCTCCGCTTCCATCTGTTGCTTTTCCGTTTCCTTACGACTGACCTTGGTCGCCCATTGAACTTGTTGCTGCCGACAATCTTGTACTTTTTTTTCTTGTTCCGCTACGCACGTTTCCCACTGGGGAGCTTCTTTCGCCTGTATCTCTTGTTGCCGTAAACTTTTTTCCCATTGTTTACCAAGAAGTTCTCCGTCCTGTATTTCCTGCTGCCATTGCGCCGATGTTTTCTCGTCATTTTCCGGCATAGGCGCTTCTGTATACTGCGTTTGCAAACTTTCCAGAGTACCGCACGCTTTTTCATATGCCAGCTTGCAATCCTGCCATTGCTGTTGCGCCGTATGAGCCGCCTGTTTTTTATCTTCCACTTCCTCTTCGGCGGGAATCCATGCAGTCGGCAAAGCCGGCTGCGGATGCGCCGTCGCGCCGCATACGGGACAAGGAGTCCCGTCCGTTAACGTCTTCGCTAAAATAGATGCCTGTCCTTGTATAAACAAACAATGGGCTCTTTCATACGTACAGGTCGCGTCTGCCGCCGCTTGTTTTGCAGCTTGCAGTTGTTCTTTTATCGCATCTGCCGCCGCTTGTTGCGTCTGTATACGTGTGCGTAAGCTTTCCCGCAATTGCGCTTTTTTGCGCTTCTTCTTGTAAACGAATAATTTTCACTTTTTGCTGCTGCAAAGCCAGTTTTATTGCCGCCGCTTCCTGCACCGCCCGCTGCGCGGCTTGCAACCTTTCTTTATACTGCGTTAACGTTGCCGCTTCTTTTTCAATCGCCTCTTCCCGGTCTCTCGCCTCCTGCCGAACTATTTCCACCTCTCTGCACAAGGACTCGTATCCGGCAGCTTTAGGAAGCCATAACTGTAACTGTACCGAACGCTCCTCATACTGACGGTACAGATCTTTTTTATCCACCCATTGTTGATACGTGTGCACCGCCTTTGCAGCTTGCTTTTCCGCTTCTTTTACTTGTCTGTCGGCCTCTTCCCCGGCACGCGCCGCCTGTTTTCCCCGCTCGATAATATCCTGTAAATAATTGCAGGCATCCGTCAATCTCTGCGCTTGTTCTATGCGTTCAATATTTTTCTTGCGAAGTTCCATAGACTCTGCCTGTGCCGCTAATTTCTCTTCTTCTTTTCGAGCGTTATCTAAAATTTTAAAATGCTCGTCTAAACGCTTAGCTTGTGTCAATTGTACCTGTATGCGGTTAATTTCCTTTTTTTTCGCGGCAATCGCCTCGGTTATGACCCGACATTTATCTTTTCCCTGCCGTATATACTCCGTTAATTCTTCCGGCGTAGCAACCGACACCATCGCCAACGCCTGTGCATTTTGTTCTTCTAAGGTTTGATATTCCTGTTGTAATGCATCATATCGTTCTTTTGCCAATTCTTGAAACCTGGCATATCGTTGCGTATGAAATAAGACCTGCATAATTTGTTGCCGCTCTGTCGAATTAGCCAGTAACAATCGCCTGAAATCGCCTTGCGGCAACAACACTACCTGTCTGAATTGATCCGATTTAAACCCGAGAATCTCCTCTACTTTGGCATTGACGTTTTTCGTCGCCAATACGGCCGTATCCTTTCCCTGCCCGTCCGTTTCATAAAAAGCAACGGCAGCGGCCGCTTTTTTTAATCCTGTTCCACGAATTTTGGCAATTTCCTGCTCCGGACTGCGTTCAATACGATAATATTTGGTTCCTACAGCAAAGGAAAAAGACACTTTGGTCGCCAACGTCGGCGCGGCATATTCACTGCGCATATGCGTACCGGAACGACGATTGCCGCTGGTATCTCCATACAACGCATAACACATAGCATCCAATACCGTCGTTTTTCCGGCTCCTGTAGGTCCGCAAATTAAAAAAAGGCGTCGCGTTCCCAATTTCCGAAAATCAATGACCTGTTTTTCGGCATAAGGTCCGAACGCCTGCATTTCCAAATACAACGGCATCATAACAATCCGTCTCCCCCTTCTTGCCACAAACGACGCCAAAGCGTTTCTGTCCATTCTTTTTCATGTTCCGACAAAGTACGTCCGTCCCGCATAGCCATGGTAAAATTTAAAAACAGTTCCCGCTCATTAGTATGACGCACATCAAACTTTCGTTCCGGCGCCCCCTGAATCATTCGATTGGGAGTTTCTAATGCCAAAACATGCGGATATTTTTTTCGCAATTTTGCCAACCCGTCCAATATCGGTTCTTCATCTTCCAGTCGTACTAACAGAAAATCCTCTTTATTTGCCTCCGGCCGCGTCATAATATCAGCAAACCGACCTTGTATAATCCGCACATCATGCTGCGGTACAAGCGGAATTTGTTCCCATGCAACATGCCCTTTCGCATCTATTTCTACAATACTGACCCCTTTCTTTTGCTTCGCTTCGCCAAATGAATACTTTAATAAACTGCCTGCATACCGCACATTATCCCGACCGCCGGCTTTTTGCGGGCCATGTAAATGACCTAACGCCGTATACGAAAACCCGTCAAAACAAGATACATCCACACATTCACTGCCACCGATAGCCAGGGGCCGTTCCGAATCGCAAGGCACACCGCCGGTTACAAAGGCATGCGCCACACACACCGAGCGGGTATCCTGCACGATTTTTTGTGCCGACCGCAAACACCGCAATGCCGTTTCATGATCTTTTACCGTTTCCTCACTATAATATTGTCGCACTACTGCCGGTTCAGCAAAAGGAAGTAAATAAAAAGAAACCGCTCCGTATCGGTCTTCCAAGACAATAGGACTGTGCAACGTAGCCAATTCCCCGCCGATAAAAATACCTTCTTTTTCCATCAAAGCGTTGCCGAAGGAAAGTCTGGTGGCACTGTCATGATTGCCGCTAATTATAAAACAGGGGACATGGGCTTCCACCGCTATTTTAGTCAATATTTCATCGAATAACGCGACTGCGCCTACAGGCGGTAAGCTTCTGTCATATATATCTCCGGCAATAATCAGCGCTTCTATCCGTTCTTCTTTAATTAACGGTAAAAGTTGTTGCGTCAACACATGGGCCTGTTCTTCCGTCAAATATTCTCCATAAAACATTTTTCCTAAATGCCAATCAGCGGTATGTAAGATTCTCATTTCATACTCCTCATAAAAAAAAGGTTACAGACATAAGATGTTCTATAACCCTTATCTTACTACATTATTCTTTTTCCTGACAGTCCTTACATACACCGATAAATGATAAATTCATATCGTCTATAGAAAAACCCGTTTGTCGTTCCGCTTCCCGTATAAGCGGTTCCTGCTCAATATTCACATCAAACACTTGGTTACATTTCACGCAACGAATATGTGCATGAGATGCCGTTTTGTAATCATATCGATGCGAATCCTCACCGCACTGCAAAACACGTACTACGCCGATCTTGGCAAAAATTTCCATGGTCTTATATACAGTTGCCAGACTCATGGAAGGATAATTCGGCTGCAATTGTTTATAAATACTCTCCGCATTGGGATGTGTCGTATTATGATTAATCGCCTCATACACCGCTAAGCGCTGCGGAGTAACCTTATATCCATTGGTTCTCAACATTTCCGCGATATTCATGAAAGCCTCCTTTTCCCCGATAAGCTATCTGCCGGGATTTTTTTAAATCAGTATTTAAAAAATATTCTTTCTTATATTGTAACCGTTATTAAAACAAATTTCAATATTTAAATAATGTTTCAACAAATTCAAACATTTTCGCCCTACAAACCGCAAGAATATACCGCTTTCTTTATACACAATCAAACTATCTCATCATTCGCCGGCAAGCTGTCAACTCACACACAAAAAAAAGAACCCACTAACGTAGATTCTTTCTTGTACTGGCGGAGAGGGAGGGATTCGAACCCTCGGTAGAGCGATAGCCCTACACATGATTTCCAATCATGCTCCTTAAACCGCTCGGACACCTCTCCAAATTATATACCTACCTTGTCAGAAAACTTATACAAAATATGGTCGGGGCGACAGGATTTGAACCTGCGACCTCTTAGTCCCGAACCAAGCGCGCTACCAAACTGCGCCACGCCCCGCTACCTGACTTGTATATAATACCATATTTCATTAAAAAGTCAAGCTACTTTTTTGCAAAATTCCGGTTCTTTTTGAAAATACAAGCTCTATATCGCCACCCTACACCGCCGCCGATAGTAAGCAACAAACAAAGCCCTTTTCCTGCCCATAAATATTGATTTACTTTTGGAAAATACGATAGTAAATACCCGTCCGTAAATATCATGGAAGCTGCCGCCCAAGCTAAAATAGCGCCGCCCATATAGATTAAAACAGGAAAGCGATTCATAATCTTTACTACCACCGTGCTGCCAAAAATGATAATCGGCACAGAAATCATCATTCCCAAGATTAATAAGCCCCAATGATTATTCGTAACACCTACAATTCCCAACACATTATCCATACTCATTAAAGCGTCCGCCGCAATGATCGTTTGCACCGCTCCGAGCAGAGAACTTTTTGCCGCCACTCCGCGGGCCGCCTCTTCCCCTTGAGAACCGATAAGCTTCATTCCGATATACAGTAGTAATATACCGCCTATTGTTTTGGCGAAAGGAATGCGAAGGAGCAGGGAAACAGCAAACGCCATAATAAATCGCAAGCCGATGGCTCCTATCGTACCGTATATAATCGCCTTTTTTTGTAAATCGGGTCGCAAATTTTTTGCCGCCATACCAATAACGACAGAATTATCCGCACCTAATGCCAAATCCAACAAAATAACTTGTAATACCATGGTAATATCGAACATTACCGCCGCTTCCAATGCTTTCAATCGAAAACCTCCATGTCCTTTATTATTTTAACAGATGTTTTTAGTATAACAGAAAATCTTTTTTTCGTATAATGCTTCTTTATTCCCTATAATACATATATTATTACTGCATGTAACAAAAAACCGGGTAAAGCCAAAGGCTTTACCCGGTAAGTAAATACGTTGTATTATTCAACAGGAACTTCGTCGTTAATGCTGATAACCTTGCCCGGATTCATAATATTCTTCGGATCCAAAGCTCTCTTTACTTTCTTCATCAATTCCAATTCAATGGGATTGCCATATTTTTCCAGCAAAGATTCCCGTTTATAGCCGATACCGTGTTCACCGGAAAGACGTCCGCCCATACGTGCGACAATTTCATAAATTTCGCCCTGAATCTGCGGCAACATTTCTTCCCATTCTTCCTGCGTACGATCATCTTTCAAAATGTCAATGTGAACGTTTCCGTCACCGGCATGACCTGCGCAATGCATAGCAACTTTATACTTATCCGACAAGCGGGAAATCAACTGTACAGCTTCCGGAATCAAGGTCAAAGGAACGACGATATCTTCCATGGAGAAAACTAAGCTGCGAGCCCGGTCTGCTTCCAAGTATGCTTTACGCGATTTCCAAATAACAGCCGGATTGGCAACCAATACATCCAACGCATTGTTTTTACGTGCCAATTCATCAATAATTTCACACTGTTCATCCAATACGTCTTCACTGTCACCGGCAATCTGTATAATAATATAGTTGCCGTTATCCGAATGTTGTAATTTTTCATTCAAGAAAATTTCTACCTGTTTAATAGAAGCATTATCCATAAATTCTACGCAAACAGGAGTAATCCCGGCATTCATAACTTTCGGAGTTAACGCAATCGCCGCATCCAACGTATCGAACACAGCCAAAAGGTCCATTTGATACTTCGGCAACGCAACCAGACGTACAATAACCTTTGTTACAATTCCCAAGGTACCTTCAGAGCCGATATATAAGTGCATGAGCATATAACCCGTAGCATTTTTACGGAATTTCCCGCCGAGCATAACAACTTCACCGGACGGAGTAACCACTTCCAACCCCATAACCTGTTCACGAGTTACGCCATATTTTACAGCACGGTTACCGCCGGCATTCGTGGCAACGTTACCGCCGATGAAGCAGGAATCCCCGCTGCAGGGGTCGCCTGCATAAAAAAGGCCTTTCTTCTTGACTTCTTCCTGTAATACGGAGGTCGTAACACCGGGTTCTGTAACGCAAACCATGTTATCCATATCGATTTCCAAAATTTTATTCATCCGTTCAATCGAAATGATGACACCGCCGAAAATAGCAACCGCACCGGCTGCCAGCCCTGTGCCTGCTGCACGCGGTACCATGACAATATCGTTATCGTAGCACAGCTTAACGACTTTAGATACTTCTTCTGTCGATGCCGGCAATACGACAACCTGCGCTTCTTTCATATAATGCGGATCTGTTACTTCGTCATGAGAATACGGTTCCAATTTGTCTTTGTCCGTATACACATACTTTTCGCCGACGATCTTTTTTAATTCTTCAATAATTTCGGGTGATACTGTGCCTTTTGCCATAGTAATTACCTCCATACAATTAAAATTTTAATGATACGTATAACTATGTTGTATCCAGTGAGATATTGCCCCGCTCAAGAGCGAGGTGCAAGACGTTGTACCGTGGAAGGTACAACTGCAATACAGACTCTATATGCCGTATTGCCGGGTATAAAAATTTTCTCCATCCCGTGTCTTTCGTACCTCATTATAACGCATTATATTTTTTATGTAAATTACCTTTTGACATTTTAGTCATATGATATTCGTATTTAAAATTTTAATCCTATGCTATTTCATCATAGATATTTATGCTTAAAAAATTATTCGCCTTACGAATTAAAAAAATTAAGAATAATTAATATTTAAGATATTTTAATTTTATTTTTTCACTTTTTCTTACACACTTGCATTTTTGATATAATATTTAAAACGTTGATATTTTTTCTCATAATTCCCTATTTTTTTCCGCCGCACAAATAACCGCCTTGGCTACCGTCGCTCGCAATCCGCCCTCTTCCAAGGCGTGTACCGCCGTTATAGTAGTACCGCCCGGCGAGCATACGGCATCCTTTAAAACGCCGGGATGTTCCCCTGTGCTTAATACCATTTTAGCCGCTCCCAATACTGTCTGTGCGGCAAAGGTATAGGCCAACTCGCGCGGCATCCCTTCCTGTACCGCGCCGTCCGCCAACGCTTCTATAAAAAGATACACATACGCCGGACCGCTGCCGCTCACGCCGCAAACCGCATCCATCAACGCTTCTTTTACCACTTCCGCTTTACCGAAACTGCGAAATAAAGCCACTGCAGCTGCCGTCTCTGCCGCCCCTAATTGTTCGTTCACTGCCAAAGCCGCCATCCCTTCCCCTACCATAGATGGCGTATTCGGCATAACGCGAACCACTTTTGCAGCGGCCGGCAACTCGGCTTCCAACCGCGAAAGCGTCACTCCCGCGGCAATAGAAATAAGCACCGTATGCGAGGTAATAAAAGGTCCTATCGCCTGTAATGCCTGCGGTATAACAGCCGGTTTTACCGCCATAATGATCGCTTCCGCATGTGCCGCCAATTCTGCCGGCGTACGGGCAACTTGTACCCCTGTAGAAGCCGCAAACGCTTCCGCTTTTTCAGTATGTATATTATAAATCCATAATTGTTCCGGTTTCATCAATCCGGAAGCTGCGATTCCTTTAATAATCGCCTTTCCCATATTTCCTACACCGCAAACGCCTACTGTATTAAACATATACCTCATCCTTTCCTTACACCCGCGGTCTATACGAAAAAACTGTCGCCATAAACAGCGACAGTTTTTTTTATAAATATCGTGCGCCGACTGTTTCTGCTGCGACTTTTATTTTTTCCGCCAGTCCTTTTAATTTATTTTTTGAAATCGAACAGACTGCCACGCGTATTCCTTTACGTAAAGGAACCAAAAAAATATTTTGTTTTTCCAAATAATCACAAACCGCCTGTGTATTATCCATCGGCACGGTAATAAAAAATCCCGACACATACGGCAAATATTTCAAATCGCACCGATCCGCTTCGTTCATAAAAATATCCGCCCGTTCCCGAATTAAATCAAAATACTGTTGCCGCTCTTTTTCCAAGGACCGCAATTGTACGGGGTCTTGACAGATATGACTCATTACTTTCATAGCCGCACTGTTGGAATTGGACCATGTAGCCCGACTGCTGTATTGATTAATCGCCACAAATTCATCCGCCAACCTTTCATTCGGCGTTACACAAATCATGGCCCCCATCCGTTGTCCGTACATAGTAAAACCTTTGCTGCAAGTATAAGCAACAATGACAAACAACCGTTCCGGCAAATTTCCGAATTTAGTAAAAAAACGGCGACATTCTTCTTTTTCGCCGCTATAATCCAAATACGCCACATCCGGTACAAGAATAATATTTTTTTTCGACCCTTGTAAAAGTCCTTCTAAAAACGCCAATACCCGATCCCAGTCCGTTGCGGTCAACGCAAATCCGGTAGGATTATTGGCCGGCGAATTCATAATAATAACCGTATTTTCCTGCTCCTCAAAAACCGCTTTAACTTGTGTCTGAAAATCCTCAAAATCAAAGGTTCCTTCTTTGTTAATTAAAGAAAAACAACGCAAACTTCTGCCGTTATCCTTACACATGGAGTCATACGCACCCCAATGCCAATCACTGGAAATAATTTCATCTCCCCATTGCGAATAATTGTGAATAACATGATGCAACGCACCTGAGCCGCCGGCTGTAGCGCACGCACGAATATACCCGGCAGGACGGGATTGACCGAAACACTGTGCCGCAACAGCGGTTAAATAGTCTTCATATCCCTGAATCGGCGCATACGCCACCATATCGCGGGGCGTTAATTCGCGGTACGCCTTTTGTACCGCCTCCAACATGACCAACTGCCCTTCTTCATCCAATATGGCGCCTACCGTACCGTTGATAACACGGTCATTTCCCAACTGTACCGCCAAGGCCGTAGCTCGATTATTCGCTCCGAAAATTTTATCCTCAGCACTTTTACCGCGCGCTTGCGGAGCTGCCACACTGTTTATCATATGTATCAACACTCCTTTTTATGATCCTTATATTATAATTTCCGCCTGCATTCCAACGGCACGAATGCCATTAGAATAATATATTTATATTATAGTATTATGCCTTAATTTTCAAGTATTTTTCCCTTACCAATCGGTCGACAAAAAACATCTGCTGCGTATAAGAAGAACTGCTATACCAAACCATTTTTTCATACATTTGTAATTTTCCTATTCTTATTAAGAATACAAGCACAATTGTTTTGATAATTTGTAAAGTAATTTATGCTTTTTCTACATTGAAATTCTCATTTCTTTTTTTTATAATTAAATTATGCACGCTGCATTTTTATTTCATTATTGTCATTTGTAAAGTGAGGTCGTACGTATGAAAAAAATTTTTATGTTCTGTTCTCTCCTTGTCTGTTCTCTTCTATTCTTATTAAGCGGTTGCGGAAATACCCAAACCGCCGCCGACACCCCCAAACCCTACAAAATCGGCGTTTTACGAATTGACGACAGTCTGCCTCTCTATCTGGCCGAAAAGGAACAATTATTTAAAAAAGCCGGGGTTCCTGTCAAAATCATAGAATTCAACAGTGCTATCGATCAACGCAAAGCCATGGAAGCGGGAGAATTGGACGGCATGATGACCGATATGATCGTAACCGGTTTATTAAAAAAAGGCGGTAATGACGTACGTATCGTTGCCACCGCCCTGGGAGCCGACAAGACGGAAGGACGATTCCTTGTCGTGTCCGCACCGAACAGTTCCTTAAAAACCGCCCGCGATCTGCCGAAAGGAAACGTCGCCATTGCCAAAAACACAATGATGGAATACTTATTGGAGCAATACGAAACCGAATTACACCTGCCGAAAAATCGAATAAAAACGATACAATTACCGAATTTATCGCTGCGCCTGAATGCCGTTCTTGCCGGCAAGGATGTCCAAGCCGCCATTTTGCCGGATCCCTTGGCCGCCTTTGCAGTTCGTCAGGGAGCGCATATTCTCATTGATGACACGAAACTTAAGGAAAATTATTCACAATCCGTCATTATTTTAACGCAAACTATGATTACGAACCACCGTCAAGATGTAACTAAATTTCTCACCGCCTATAACACTGCTATTGCACACATCAATCAAAACCCCGCTGCCTATCGGAACTTGGCTTTACAAAAAGCCAACATTCCCAAATCATTAGCGGCATCTTATAAGGTTCCCGCTTTTACCGAAAAATCGGTTCCCGCAAAAGAAAACGTCCAACGCGTCATGAATTGGATGGTCTCCAAGCACTTACTGGAAAAGCCGTATACCTATGATGAATTCGTTCTTCCCCAATAACCCGCCCTTATTGGCCCTGCAAAATATCAGTTGGTCTTATCAGCCGCAACAGCCGCTATTCCGACATTTTTCTCTCCGCATCCGGGCCCGTGAACATTACAGTATTATCGGTACCTCCGGAAGCGGAAAAACCACTTTATTACACCTTTGCAGTGCCTTATTGGCGCCCACTTCCGGACACGTATACTTTCAAGGAGCGCCTTTATACAAACCCCATCCGCGCATCAGTGTCGTATTCCAGCACTACGGTCTATTTCCATGGAAAACGGTAGAAGAAAATATTTTTTTACCGCTGCGCTTACATAACGCTGCCGGTCTCCCCCCGGCGGATCCCGACCTCCCGGCAAGATTGGAATTGGAAGATATACGCTCCCACTATCCCCATCAACTTTCAGGCGGGCAACAACAACGCGTAGCACTGGCTCGTTCCCTTATCAGTCACCCGCGTTTATTACTGTTGGATGAACCCTTCAGTGCCTTGGATGAATATACCGGGGCGCTGTGTCGCCGAGAAATTCATCGGTATCTGCAACAAACCGACGCCACCTTACTGCTCGTCACCCACAATTTAACCGATGCCCGCTCCTTCGGAACCAATATTCTCGTACTATCTCACAAAAAAGGAGGTGTGCCTCGTGTCGTTCCGCATTCTACCCCCGCGTCCGTACTGCGAACTTTTTTGGAACCATAAAAATACCCTTTTTCTTTACTTCCTTATATATGGACCTTACTTTTTTTCGCCCTCCTGTGGGAAGGCCTCTCCCTTGCTTTACATACGTACCTCCTGCCGCCGCCGCATATCGTATTGAAGCATACGTGGCAACTTTGGCAGGAACAGGAACTGCTGCGACACATTCAAGCAAGTTGCGGAAGATTGTTGCTCGGCTTATGCGGAGCGTTATTACCGGCCGTTCCTGTAGGACTGTTAGCCGGCCGAACCCGGCGCGGGAACGCAATCCTTTCCCCTTTTCTCTATTTATTTTACTCTTTGCCCAAAATCATCTTTTTGCCGTTAATATTGATGGCCATGGGGTTAGGAAATGCGCCTAAAATATTTTTAATTTCCTGCACCGTCTTCTTTCACATAGCCATTGTCATCCGCGATGCCGCCCGTGCCATTGATCCCATGCAGGTCGCTATTTTACGTTCCCTCGGTGCTACCCCCGGGCAAACCTTTCGTCATTTACTCTGGCCGGCGTGTCTGCCCGCCATATTAACCGCTCTTCGCACCGGTTTAGGAATTGCCTTGGCCTTGTTATTTATTACAGAAACCTTTGCTTCTTACTCCGGATTGGGATATTTTATCATGAATGCCATGGAAACCCGTAACTACGAAGACATGTACGCGGCAATTATTACCTTGGGGCTGTTAGGAATCGGCTTTTATATTCTTCTTGACCGAATAGAACGAAAAGCTTGTCCGTGGAAATAAATAAAACACCCCTGAACCACACGTGCCGACAGGGCATTCCCTGTCGGCACGTGTTACGTATGATACGGCACCTAATATACCTACCGCCATCCCCCGGCGCCGCTTTTCCGGTATCCCGTCTTAGTCGCGAGAGCCGGAAATCCATATATTCTTTTTTATAAGTCCAATCCTTCTTGCAATTTTGCAAAAATTTTTTTCTCTTCCTCGGTCAACGGACGCCCAAAATCCAAAATTAATTCTTCGCCACGTTTTTTGCTCTGTTCCGGTTTATGTAAATCACCGGGTTTGACGCTATTATCACGAATAATCAAAAAAATCCCTCCTATCTGCGTTTTCTTCATTATACCACATGCAGACGCCGCGAAAGCAAGAACATAAAAAGATATACATCCAATGTAAAAGTGCTATAATAAATTATATTATTTTTATGTAGTATATTTATTATGAAAGACTTAGGTGAATGTATGAATTGGAAAGTTTGTTTATCTATTTTAACCAGTAATGTTATCTTCATGGCTGCCACCTATACCATGCTGATTCCTTTTTTACCCATGTATTTAACAAAAGAATTAGGTGTTACGGCCGGTACCGTCAATATTTGGTCGGGCATTGTATTTTCCGCTACCTTTGTGATCAGCGCCTTTATGGCCCCCATCTGGGGACGTCTGGCGGATAAAAAGGGCAAACGTCTTATGGCCGTGCGTTCCAGTCTGCTGTTAACGATTACCTATTTTATGGGAGGGCTGGTTCATACGCCGTTGCAATTAGTATTTGTACGTATATTTCAGGGATTCGCCGCCGGTCTTTGGCCCATGGAATTAGCGCTGATGTCTACTTATGCGCCGCCGAAAAAACAAGGCTTCTGTCTCGGGGTTATGCAAGGCGCCTTAACTGCAGGGTCCGTAATAGGGCCTCTTTTCGGCGGGTTTTTAGCAGACTGTTTCGGCATGCGCATGTCTTTTTTTATGGCCGCCGCCGTGCTCTTCCTGAATACGTTAGTGCTGCTTTTCTGCATCAAAGAAACCCCTCCTGTCGCCGCGGTTTCCGATTCCCTGACGGACCGTCCTTCCTTGTGGAAAAATCCCCTTATTCGGCGCATGTTAATTTACGCCGTGTTTGTACAAATGGTTATTTTGTTAATTCAACCGGTATTAACCCTATATATTCAAAATATGACCGGTCCTATTCATAATATTATCTTTATTTCGGGATTAGTCTTTTCGTTGGGAGGCATCGCCAGTGCCGCTTCCTCTCCCCTCTGGGGGCGTTTCGGCCAATTTCACGGCTTTCGAAAATCATTAACCATCGCCGCCGCCTGTGCCGGCATTTGTTTTTTAATACAGGCCGTTCCCAATCATCTCTATTATTTTGCCGCTACTCAATTTGCAGTCGGACTTTTCTTTTCCGGCTTATATCCTTCTATTAACGCCTTATTGGCCGAAAATACTACTTCCCAAGAAAAAGGAAGCGTTTTCGGGCTTTTATTTTCAGCCCAGCAAATCGGCTCTATTGTCGGTCCGCTGGCGGGAAGCGCCATTGCCGTTTGTTTCGGCATGAAATATATTTTTATCGTCGCCGGACTGATTCTGCTCGCCATGAGCGCCTCGCTATATAAAAAGCCCGCTTAATTCTCTTATTTTCAAAATCAACAAAAAAAATATATTCTTCAATCCCTTCGGAGCTATCCCCCATAGCTGCGACCCTATAATAGGATAGCCGCCATCCGGGTTTCCGCTCTATTGCAAAGGCCGATTACCGTACATTCCGGTAATCGGCCTTTGCGCATACACGATATAATCGGATACTTTATAAACTATTCCTTATAGCCATCTATCAATTTTTTAAACACCGGAAAAGAACGTCGAATCATCGCTTCCTCTACACAATAAGAAATCCGCACATATCCCGGACATCCGAAACTGTCGGCCGGGACAATTAACAGGCACAATTTCTTCGCTTTTTCAGAAAAGGCCGTCGCATCCGCTTCCGGAGACTTTACAAAAAGATAAAACGCCCCGTCCGGATATACACATTCATAGCCCATTTCCGTTAAACTTCCATACAATAATTTTCTATTCCGATCATATAGTTCAATATCCGCAACCTGCCCCATACATTGTAAAACCACCTTTTGAAATAAATGAGGCGCACAAACAAAGCCCATCGCTCTTCCGGCTCCACATACGGCCAAATATATAGTATGCGCATCCGTAACCTGCGGCGGCACTAAAATATAGCCGATCCGTTCTCCCGGCAAGGACAACGATTTACTGTATGAATAGCAAATAATCGTATTCGCATAATATTTCGGCACATATACAATCGGTTTGCCGTCATAAATAATTTCTCTATACGGTTCATCGGAAATGATATAAATAGGATGACCGATTTCCTCCGATTTTCGCTTCAAAATTTCCGCTACCGCCGCATAAGTTTCAGGAGCATAGACAACCCCGGAGGGATTATTGGGGGAATTCAGGATAATCGCCACCGTTTGCGGCGTAATCGCCGCTTCCAACGCCGCCGGCGATATTTGAAAATGTTCCGTGTCGGGCGGCAAAATAACCGGGCATGCCCCTGCATTCTTTATAAATACAGTATATTCCGGAAAAAACGGCGCTACCAAAATAATTTCATCGGTCGCGTTTTCTACCAGCGCTTTTAAAGAAATAGTCAACGAAGCGGCCGCACCGCAAGTCATATAAAAATTATCCGCCGTCACTTGCGCCTGATACGTCTTATTCATATACGCAGCCAATCCCTCCCGTACAGTCCGATCACCGGCAGCCATCGTATACCCGTGCACACCGACAGCGGGTTCGGATTGCACAATATGACAAATAGCTTCCGCCACACTGTCCGGCGGCGGTACCGTGGGATTTCCGATACTGAAATCGAAAACATTTTCTTTTCCCACTATAGCCGCTTGCGCCTGTCCGTACGCAAATAAATCCCTAATAACGGAAGACTGTGCGCCTAACGCAACCATGTCTTTTGATGCCATATACACCCACTCCTTTTTTTACACTTCCCGCATACCCGAAGGTAACATATGCCGACTTACTTGCAAATTTCTATAATTTTCGGCTTGGCCGTTTGATCATTCCGTAATGAGCGATCAAATACTTTTACACCCCCCACGCCGACTAAAAAGCCTATAATACCGCCAATAACCGCCGTATGCACCGCATCGGCAGCCTCCCGAAGCCCGTAATAATGTCCGCCGATTGCCCCTATGGCGGTGATCAATAGCGGCATAATAAAACACACAAATGCACCGACCACTATATTGGATTCCCGTACTTCAAATTTCACATGTTGCCCCACTTCTACACCTAACGGATCCACTGCCGTAACCACAATATTTTCCGAACCCGGACAGGAGCCGCACGCCATACAATCCGAATGTCTCCCCACTTTAACTTCCGCCAATCCCGGCGAGGGAACCGCAATAATTGCGCCTTCTTCAATTTTCATTTACCGTCCCTTCTTTCTCCCCGACACAATCTGTCTGCATATATATTTTATTATATTATAAATTTACTACTTAAAAAAGACAAGGAAAATAGACAGGATTCATCTTTTAATTCACATAAAGGGAATAATTAGTACAATGAAAACTTCCTTTAATTAAGTGTTTAAAAATAAAATACACCCGTTTCTTATTATAAGAAACGGGTGTACTCTGTATCCTACCTGACTATTTTTCTGCGAGTGGATCCTAAAATGCCGGCACTATTCAAAACTACCGCCAACGTAGCCGTATTGTGAATAACCGCCGCCCAAAGCGGACTAATACGACCTAAAGCGCCCAATAACATCGCCGCCGAGTTGACTACAATAGTAGCCGTAAAGTTTTGATTAATAACTTTCATCGTACGTCGACCAATGCGCAGAGCTTCATATAAGCGACCGGGGTCTTCGGAACGAATGGTAATCGCCGCCGATTCGGCGGCAATATCCGTTTTATTGCCCCCCAAGCTGACCCCGATATCGGCAAACGCCAATGCGGGAGCATCATTAATGCCGTCACCTACCATCATGACATTGCCGCGTTTTTGCAATTTCAGCACATAATTTGCCTTGTCTTCCGGTAAAATTTCCGCATGGTATGAATCAATATCCATATTGCGGGCCACTTCCGCAGCCACTTCTTTAGAATCCCCGGTTAGCATAACGACTTCATCAATGCCGATACGGCGCATTTGATTTAAGGTTTTCTTCATCGCCGGACGAACGGGATCCTGAATCGTCAAGCTGCCGATATACCGGCCGTCGCATGCCACATAGAGAATATTATTTCCCCAAGCGGTGTCATTCGTAACCGGTACGCCGGTGACTCCTTCTTCCGTCATGAAACGCCGACTGCCGACCAATACAAACCCGCCTGCGTATTGTTCAAAAGAAGGAACCTGCGCGCGCATACCGCGAGCCACTACGGTTTCCGACATATCATGCGGAGGCGTATCCCAACCTTTTCCTTTTACATATTTTTGCACAGCTACGGCCAACGGATGTACCGAATGCATTTCCGCCGAAGCGGCCAGAAGAATGACTTCTTTTTCTTCCACACCTTCCACCGTATCAATATGGGAAATTTGCGGCACACCCATAGTAATCGTACCGGTTTTATCCAGCACAACCGTATCAATGTCGGCTAAATTTTCAATATAATTACCGCCCTTAACCAAAATTCCTTTACGTGCGGCCAAGCCGATCGCGGCCGAAATAGCAGTAGCTGTCGAAAGCTTAAGTCCGCAAGAAAAATCAATAAAGAGCAAATTTAATACGCGCTGCCAATCTTTCGTGGCACCATACACAATAGCGGCGCCGATAAAAGAAATAGGAACTAACATATTGGCCATTTTATCGGCAAAATTTTGTACAGGCGCACGCCGTGTTTGCGCCTCTTCTACTAAATGAATAATTTGTGCCAACGACGTATCGGCACCCACTTTTTCAACGACAATAATTAAATCTCCGGCTTCAATGACACTGCCGGCATACACAAAGGAGCCGGATTGTTTAATCGCCGGGTTGGATTCTCCCGTAATAGACGCCTGGTTCACTGCCGCATTACCGGATAAAACGCGCCCGTCCACACAAATTTTTTCACCTAAATGAACCGCAATATGATCTCCTACTTTTAACGATTCTACCGGCACTTTGCGTTCTCTTCCGTGTTCAATGAGCCAAACATCCCGCTGATCCAGTTTTAATAAACCGGATATTTGCCGTCTTGCTTTTTCAGCCGCATATTCCGTTAACATTTCCGCTCCGTTGGACAATGCCAACAAGGTCAGACTGGATTCCGGCTTACCTGCCAACAAAGAGGCGGCAACAGCAGTGGCCGTCAACGTATCCGCATTGGCCTGATGATCCTTCACCAATCCCATGACGCCGTTTTTAATCACCCGACGGGCAATATACAGAGTGAATAGCCGCCGAATCAGCAAAATACTGCCATAAAATTCCGGATTGGTTTTTCGCAGGATATTCATGGCAATAAAACCGCCTACGGATAAAATCGCTTCACGACGATACGCCGCAACATCCCATTCTTTTTTTTCTTCCTTTTTCTTGCCGTACGTCAACTCATAGCCGGATATAAGCGTACGAATATATGCCCAATCCGGATTCCCCGTATAATACATGCGAATTTGCGTTTCTTCCACCGTTGCCGCCGCCATACCGACGGTCTGTCGGATTTTAGCACTTAACATAGGGCGAACTCGCTGGGGTAATGTTCTGTTCAACGTAATCACTGCCCGCGTGTACATAATTATCGCCGCCCTCTCAATAATGCTGCAGCCCACCACAACATTTGCGGACCGGTAGGTCGTTGATCAAAGGTAAGTATTTTCCGCAAGCCGCGTATAACCAAAATCAGAGAAATAATCGACCTCAAATCAAACATTCGCCCGGTTTTCCGTAAAATAAAATGACTGAACCCGTCCAGCGTTTCATAAATTTTTTCCATATATACGGTAGGACCGCCATGTGCATCCAAGTGTTCTTCCCGTGCCTCTTCTTCCCGACGTAAAGGAAACAACCGAAAACGTAAAAACCGTTCCACTTCATCCAATACCGATTCATTATCCGAGCATACTAAAATGCTGCCTGTAGAAGCATGAACCTGCACCTCATTCACACTTGTCAATCGCAATAAATGTTCTTGTAACAACGCCGCCAATGCCGTATTGTCCACCAGCTCGGCCACGCGATACCGTCTGCGTCCGGGTGTGGCGGAAACGCAGGAAAACGGCAATATTTCTTCTTTTTTCTTGCTTGTCCGGGCTCCCCCGCTGCGATGTGTTCGGGCGGACTTGGAAACAAAATCCAGCACATGTGCTCCATGGTGATCATTTTTTAAAAACATACCGTGAATCGCTTTCCCGATAGAAGCACCTAACATAAGTCCGGAAATTAAAGACATAGTTATCCTCTCCTTTCTGCATGCATCTTTATATATTGTTCCACCTTGGCAAACCGACTGTTTGCCCGTACCGCTTGTGTATTATATAAAATCAAGGCGGAACCGGTCACCGTATTAATTTCCAGTTTTCGTATTTCCGGATATTGCGCCGCCATAGTCGAAAGTTTTTTACTCAATTCCGTATTCCCGACCAATTTGCCGCTGCGCAAACGAATTCTCCCCGGAATATAAGAGGAAATTTGTACGGCACGAAGTATAAACTCCCATTGTAAATCGGATAAACTGGGAAAGAACAATAAGCTCACTACCCTTCTCAAGATAAATCTTCTTTTTCATACGCTTAAAAAAGACTGCCACCTCCAAGGCAACAGTCTTTTTTTTACTCTTATTGTGCTTGCGCTGCTTCCTGTGCTGCAATCATATCTTCCAACTCTTCTTTTTGACGTTGCAATTCGGCCAACGGTACATTGGCGGCTACCGCACCGCCTGCCGGTTGCTGTAAAGCCATGAGTTGTTGTTCTCTTTCACTCATCAACTTATATCCGAAAATACCGGCAATGACACCTACACCTAAACCAATCCAAAAATCGCTATTCTGAAACATAATGGCACCTCTCCTTTGCAATAAAAAAGCAATTAATATTTTTGACACCCTTATTATATAAAATATATTCCTTCTTGTCAATGAGAATGAGACGGCATTTTTTATTTTTTTATTCAATTTCTTCGCTTATTTGCTGGGTTTATCAATATTCTCATTATCATTTTACGTTTTTATACGAGTTATGCAACGCATCTGATTAATAAGAAATCATCGCAGTATCCTTTACATTCCTTACGCTGCCTATATTTTTTATTATATATTAATTTATTATCGTAATCCATATACTATATAAAACGAAAAAAGTTACATTCTCTTTACGCCGATTTCTGAAACACGCTACCAAAGAAGCGCCGCTTCCTCTGCCTGTATATAAAAAATAAGACATGTCTCTTATAAGACATGTCTTATTCCTGCCGGTTTCTATTCAAACCAACGGGATAAATCCACTTCTTCCCCGGTTACACTATGAATATATCCGTGTGCCAAATAAAGTCCCAATAAGGATAATGTGGAAACTCGTAGCTGCGAACTGTCCCACAAGTCACTCAAATCTGCCAATACAGGCGAAATATTTTCCATAATATTCAGAGCTGCTTCCCCCGAAAAATCGACCGGTCTACTTTTTACCGCCTGTAAAAGACGTTGTTGCATACGACGGTCTTGAATATGTATGCGATTAAAAAATGCTTTTGCCATAGATTCATCAATCAACGCTAATTTTATTAAATCAGAATTAAAAGACGTAACGACATATTCCGCAGGAATACTTTGGCCCTGCAAAATATCCTGTAACTCCAATGGGGTCATCCCGCGATACTCGAACAACAGAGGGTACGAACCGCGTAAAATTTCCGCAAACCGGGTTTCCTTATTTTCCGTAACGGTACATTGATAATATCCCAATTGTTGATAATAAGCTTTTTCCATCGGCAGCCCCGCTTGAAACGGAAGCACATGAGAATCCAAATAACTGCAAAACGATTCTTTATCGACATTGCGCGTATTCCGCGAATACAAAAACGTAAACAAAATCGCTAAAATTTTATAATGAGGAAGCGACAAATACGGAAGCACCTTCAAGGCTTCCACCGCAATAAAATGTCTTGTCGTTGCCGCTGTTTTCCGCACGGCATCCTTAAACGCCATTAACGCAATTTCTTTCACCTCTTCTTGCGGATGCGCAACATAGGCCTTTTGCATATTATGCAGTGCTTCATGAGCAAGCAACGGTTCTATAAGTTCCTGTCTTTCCCGATCACTCCGGCAGCCGACATACGTAAATGCGGCAACTGTAATTTCCGTTACCAAAGCTTTTCGCTTTGCCGTCGCCTTGCCGAAATGCTGCAAAAAATCATCCACACACTGCTGTATGACCGGTGATATTTCCGCCGCTGTAAAAACGGGGCTCGGTTGTTGACCGCGCATATCCGCCACCGTCGCCTGCGGATGTACCTGATCGCCCGGGGTATTTTCCGTATGCCGCGATGCCGCCGTTTCGCTATGTCGCCCGTCTTGTAAAACCCGCCGCATGTCCTGCCGATTTATAATTTGTGTTTTTTCTATTTCCCGCTGTTTTTCATTAGCTGCCAACACATGTTGTACCGCGGTTTTGGCCCGTGCTGCCCGCACGGCTTGTTTTTCAGCCAAATCGGCGGCTACTACAGCCCCTAAATCTTCCTTTTCCCGGCGAGACGTCGACAGGTTTTCTTCCCTACTTCTTTCTTGCTCTTTTTTTTCTTGCGCCGCTAAAAATTCTACATCTTCTTTCGGCAATACATACGTGGCCTCTAAATCGCGAACGGCATGTCTTTTATTATGCACTGCCGTACCACCGGTTTGCCGCACCCGACGCACCGTTTCTCCCTGCGTTGTCCCCCAAGCGGTGTTCTGTGAAGGTTCGTGCCGTTCATGCGCAACCGACGGTTTCACTCGTTGATCGGTCACAGTTATTCCGTTTTGTTTTATTCTTCTGAATTGATTATCATTACGATTTAATACTTCCCCATTGCCCATTTCTTTTTTTCCCGAATTACCGGAAAAAACAACATAACACACTCCGAAAAAAATAACCACAATGCCGATAATAATGGCATACGGTAACAAGCTGCTCATAATATTCTCTCCTCTAATACGCACCGGATTTTTTTTATTTTACCATCGTTCCCATATAGCGCCAATGTAAAACATACCTTTGACCGGAGACAACCTTCTCCATATGTTATGCGGTTATACTGCCTATATCCATCGTATTGCCGCATCCGGTATGTCATTTTATTCCTTACTTCCGAAACAAAGCCCTCAGTACAAAATTTTGTCTAAGGGCTTTATGTCGATCATCTCATCACTTCATATTGAAAATCATCAATCGCCTGTTCCATCTCCGGGGATAATCCCGGCACATAAGGAACAAATCGCAAGCGGTTCTTCTCTCGCCGAAGATTCTCCTTATACTGCGGATTATTCCCTTGTCCCGCCGCTACAACATAAAGCATGTGCGGCAATATATTTTTTTGCAATACCTTCCGAGTCTCCACCCGTAAAGGCTGCCATACCGTAAGGATAAGTTGCTGTCGCTCATAATTCGGTACCAATGCCCGATACTTTTCCCCGTCTCCGCATTGTTTTAAAATATACTTCACTTTTTTCATTTGCGTCAAATACTCTTGTTGACTATATACTACGGAACGTATTCTTACGTTTCCGGAGCGCACCCATGCGGCGGGAATTATCGCTTCAAGATGCTCTCTTTTCTCCGGATACACACCGATAACCACCGCATTTTGTTCTCTGTATATAATCCCGTTTGCGAAAAAATTCGCCGGAGAGCCATAATATCCCAAAAGTTTTTGCCAAACCCGTTCTTCGTCCTGCCACCCGGAAGGGGACGGCATCGTTGTTCCATACAAGGCATAATATACGCTTCTAATCGCTTCATATCGCGTCACGGGCACTGATTTCCCGTTAAGCGCAGGCATCTTCTTGCCGCCGACACGACCGTTAAATTGTTGCCACCGTTGCAAAATAATCTGCAAATTTTGTCGGGTGACCACCGCATTTCCCGCTATTTTCAGGGGAAAAATGCCATTTTTTTGCAAAATTTCTCGACTATTACTGCCGCTGTCTGTCACACCCGGTATATTTCCATCTACATCCGTCAGAAGTTTTGCCAATTCATTATATGTAATCTCCCGTTGCGGGTACAAACGCTTTTCCGGAAATACCTGTAACCCTCGCGTAACTTGTAAATACGAAAGAATCTGCGCATCCGGCAAGCCGGACGTATCTATATACGTCGCTCCGCACGCAGAAGTAACACAAAAAAAAGAAACAATCATACCTATGATATACTGTACTCTCATACTTTACTCCCATACGCCCGCACAATGCAGCGGACATTTGCACCAAAAGCTTCCTGCAATGCCGCTCGTACCGATTTTTTCATTACCGGAACCGTCAACACAATCGTTTCCGTTGTATAATCTATCCCGGTTTTAATCACTGTGCCTTGCGGCATCTCAGATAAATAAACAGTTTTGGCCCGATCCGTCAACTGTTGATAATCCATAATACTATAGCGTATCGATTTCACAGCGACTATCGGTTGCAAATACTCGTCATGCTGTAACAATTTTTCCAACGCCGCTCTTTTTACCGCCGATTTACAACCGATATGCAACACGTTCCCTTGCCAATACAGTACCCCGTCTGCGGCAAAAGCGCCGATCGAACCATATACGGTACGAAGGTACCCGAAAACCTGCTGTTCCGCTTCCCGGGAAGAAAATACCGGCGCAACACTCGCCAACTGCCGCTCCTTATGTACCGGCAGTACTGCCCGGCGTGCTTCATGAAGCGCCGCCTTCTCTGCCGGAACGGCCGTCATCGATACGGTCTTATCTTTTTGTTGTTGCCGCTCATATACACGTTGCAACATCCGTACGGCGGCTCCCCGACTGACAATCGCATGCGGATAAAAGCGTTGATTCTCGCCCTGCATAATATGTTGTGCCGTCAACGCATATACCGCTTTCTTTGCCCCGTCGGCAATCTCCGCATCATCTTTATATAAAGAAACAGTGCCGGTTAACGGTAAATTATTCACTTTCATATAATTATACGTAACAACGGCAAACTCCTGTCGCGATACATATCGTTGCGGCCGCAAATAACCGGGTTTAAAACCGGTCATACTATGCCGACCGGTAACTAAGACTACGGCACTCTTCGTCGGACGGGCATGCACACCCTTATAGGTTGCGTTTTGAGGAGTTTGTATCCCCGTCATCTGCGCCAATAAACCCGCCAATTCCTCCCGAGTAAGCGGTTGGCGAGCCGTCTTCGGCTTACCGCCGCTTACCCGAAGCCCCGGCGATTGCCGTGCCTGCACAGTCACGGCCGTAGAGGTCGGCGACAACGCATGCCGCCCTACCGCCCCGGCCGCTTCCACAGATGCGGTCAAAACGACAAGTACCAATACCGCAGTTACCCTGCGTATAACAAAGTTCATATTACCTTCTCCCGTCTTAACGCTGCAAATCTTATCCTGCATTTTAAATTTGTTTTCATTGTAGCACAGGCCATACAGCAGAACAAGCGTTCTTTTCAATGCGTTTGCAACAAGTGTTGTATCCGCGTAGAATCCGCCCCCTGCAGCAATGCCAGCTGCAATAAAATTTTTGCTTTTTGCGGCGTCAGCGAATCTCCCCAAAGACACCCGGCATATTCTTGTAAAAAAGTAACCGTCCCTCCCGACACCCGACTCGTCCGCACAAACAGTACGCCTTGTTTCTGCAACGCCTCGATCTTCGTATAAACGCCTTGCGGCATTCTGCCATGTCCCAAGCCGACCAAAACCATTGCGGGCGCCCCGGCGGCCGCCAATACGGAAAAAAGATTCGGATCCATCCCCACATGACAATATACAATCGGTACATACGGCAATTCATCGGTTATCGGCAATATAAGCTGCGACTCGTAAGTGTGTAAGCGCAATGGCCGTTGATAAAAATACGGTCTGTTTTCCTGCACCACACCGACATATCCCTGTTGCCGACATTGAAACGAATCCACTTGTGCCGTATCCGTTTTTTCTACAAAGCGAGCAGCACATATACGATTATTCATCACGACCAATACCCCATATTTTCCCGCCTCGGGAACCGCCGCCGTCTGTACGGCCGCCAATATATTAAGCGGACCGTCGGCGCTTAACGCCGTTGCCGGGCGCATGGCTCCCGTCAAAATAATCGGTTTGTCCGTATGTACGGTTAAATTTAAAAAATATGCCGTTTCTTCCAATGTATCCGTACCGTGTGTGACGACCACTCCGTCACACGAATCCTTTTGCAATACGGTCCGGATTCTCCCGGCCAGTTTAATCCAAAGCGCTTCCGTCATATCGGCACTGTCCAAATTACAAAATTGCTCTCCGGTTAAAACCGCCGTCTTCCGTATAGCCGGTACAGCTTGCACCATCTCTTGCCACGCCAACTTTCCCGCCTGATATTGCGTAAGTGACTCCGCCCGCTCGCCGATGCCGGCAATCGTACCGCCGCACGCAATAATATGTATGTGTTTCATCCCCATACGCACCTCTTTCATTAATGATGTATAAAATTATAGTCTACCTACGCCGACCGACGAGTTTCACGATTTCCCTCATCCGACTGTTCCGAATTTCCGAACCGCAACCGCGCCGCTGCATAAAAAACGCACAGCTCCCTAACTATACACCATTAGGGAGCTGTGCGGCAATAAAAAACAGGTTCATTAATACCGCGGAATATTTCGCTCCAACCACGCGATGGCATCTCCCATCATATTGGTAGTAACATAATGTCCCACGCCTTCATACAAAATATGTTCGGACGTAACCTCTTCTTTATGAGATAATTCTTCCATATATTTTTTTTGTGAAAGCGGATTCACGGTCGTATCCGCCGCCCCATTCAACGCCAAAATGGCCCGACCTCCCAACAAATGCGCATGTTTATAGGGATCCGTCACACGAAAATTCATTTCCAACGCATGTTGACCCTTAAACGGCGGAATGTCCAAATCTTGATGAAACAACCGATCCGCTTCCGCCCACCAGCCGGTACCGTTAATCGCTACAGCCGCACAAAATTCATCAAAAAAACTCATAATCCCCAAGGCGGTAATCGCTCCCATAGAATGGCCCATAAGGATTTTAGGAACCCGTCTATTCCAATGAATAATATACTTTAACCACAAAGGGACTTCCCGAAAAGATTGAAACACGGTTTGCCAAAAATTTCCATACATTCGTTTGGAATCATAATCCAACGTTCCCCGTTCCCCATGATTTACAGCATCGGGAATAATTACATCGTAGCCATATGCAGCTAAAAGTCTTGCCCGCACCTCTTGCTTCTCTTTATTGGAAGACCAGCCGTGATAAAACAAAATGACCCCCTTCGGACGTTCTCCGCAAGACACATGCAAGCAGGGAAACCCTTCCATATAATGCTTTGTTACCTCAATCATCAGAACCCCTCCTCATTTCAGTAATTTCATTTTCTATGTTGCCGCGAACGTATCGCCAAAGGCGGTTGTAATATTTCCGACCAAATAATTCCCGCATATAGGTCTTGCGCCTCAGGAGCTACCTCGTGCCAACCGTCTCCGGACACCGGTCGCCGGCGCGCCGACGACCGCATAGGTGAAGCGATTGTTGCCGACTTTTTATCCGGACCGACAATCGACGCCGGAAAAGATGCGGTATTTTCTTGGCGAATCTCTTTTTCTTTCGTCTCCGCTATCAACGGATCCCGTTTCTTTTTTTCTTGTCGTGCCGGTATCGGAAACGAACGAGACCTTCGACGCTTCTTATACGTTCTTTTTCTTCGCAGTACATCCGGTAGAGAAAACACGGCAAATAATATAATGGGAAAAATAATTTTAAAATTTCCTGCCAATGATATAGCAGAATCCGCTATTCGCATTCTCTCACCTACTTATCCTCCGGAGACGACGATTCGCCGTGTCCGGTGTCGGAATCTCCCACCTGTCGATGTTGATGCTTGGGTATCCCCGCTTTTGCCACAGCATCGCGCATTTGTGTATCGGCCATAATATTTTTCATTTGATAATAATCCATTACGCCTAAATTCCCCGATTTAAGTGCTATCGCCATGGCTAACGGCACTTCCGCCTGCGCTTCTACAACTTTCGCCTGCATTTCTTGTGTATACGCCTGCATTTCCTGCTCCTTGGCTACCGCCATCGCCCGTCTTTCTTCCGCTTTCGCCTGCGCGATTTGTTTATCCGCTTCCGCCTGATCGGTCTGCAACCGGGCGCCGATATTACGTCCCACGTCAATATCGGCAATATCAATAGAAAGAATTTCAAAAGCCGTTCCGGCATCCAACCCTTTACTTAAAACAGTTTTTGAAATTTCATCCGGATTTTCCAATACCATGGCATGATCGGCAGCCGATCCCACACTGGTTACAATCCCTTCCCCGACACGAGCAATAACCGTCGCTTCTCCCGCACCGCCAACCAACCGTTCAATATTGGCCCGCACGGTTACTCGCGCTCGTACCTTTAACTCAATACCGTTTTGAGCTACGGCGGAAATAAACGGCGTTTCAATTACTTTGGGATTCACACTCATTTGTACCGCTTCCAACACATCTCTTCCCGCCAAATCAATCGCGCAGGCTCGTTCAAACGTTAATTCCATCTGTGCACGATGTGCCGCAATCAACGCATCTACCACATGATCGACATCGCCGCCGGCTAAATAATGCGCTTCCAATTGATTCACATTCATATTCAATCCCGCTTTATTAGCCTTCACTAACGGTAAAATAATTTTTGACGGCACCACTCGCCGCAAACGCATCCCTACCAAATTGCCGATGCCGACAGAAACTCCTGCCGCCATGGCGGAAATCCATAACCCCAACGGCACAAAATGAAAAAATGCGGAAATAACCAGGATCGCTACAACAATACAAAAACCGGGAAATACAATAAACATGAAAAGTCCTCCTTTGCGCTCATAATGATCGTTCGGGAAGCGGCTCCACTACTACTCGCCCGCCTTCCACACGAAGTACGCGAACAGCTACATCCCTTTCAATAAACATGCCGGTCGATACGGCATCTATACGTTCCCCGTCCACCCGAATAATACCGGCGGGACGCAAAACGGTAATCGTTCTGCCGCAAGCCGATACATAGGAACTATAATCTTTTTGCGACCTATAACCGTACGCCGTTTGCTGTCGTTGATGCAATACTAATTTTTCAAGCCCGCGACTGTGCGGCAGCCATCTTGCAAGCAAGAAAAAAACAACCCCTGCAGCTACCGTACAGGCCGCCAAAAAATACACGGCGGCTACATTGGCGCCCAAAAAATAAAATAAGCTGCCGTATAAAAGAATAACACCCGTTACACCGAACACCCCCGATCCCGGTATAACCAACTCTATCCCCAAACAAAGAATACTGCCCATAAAGGCCGCCATGACACGAAAATCAAAGTTCATCGTCGATGCCCCCGAAACATACAAGCCAATCCCCGCAACAACGGCGACAGCCATTCCGGCACCGATGCCGGCCAGTTTAATTTCCGCAAGTATCGCCATCATAATCAGCACGACCAAGACCATCCGTACATACACATTCTGCAGGATGCCCGTCAACTGATCGCCCGGGGTAACGGTTACGTCAACGGTTCGGAAACGCCCTAAGCTGAAAAATTGTAAAGCCTCTTCGACAGTCGTTGCCGTTCCTTCCGAAAATCCCAACGTCTGTGCCCGGTCGGGAGTAAGCGTCAAAGTATATGCCGAGGACGCCGTATAGTTCGGTACCTTTACGGTAGCATCCGCCATCGCGGCCGCCACCAAACGATTTCGCCCCGTTGCCGCCGCATTGTTTTCAAATAGAGAACGCCACGCCTGCGTATCTCCTTCGGTTGCATACCTTCCCAAGCGCCCGCCGGGGGCCATAATAATATGGCGACAGGATAAAGCAATCGCCGTTCCGGCCGCACTGTTCGCACCTCTGACATAGGCAATCGTCGGCACAGATGATGCCGCCAACACTGCACTCACTTGTTGCGCCTGTCGTTCCTGACCGGAAGTAACGGACAATACGACTACCACCGCCGGTGCGCCTTCGGTTGCGGCTTGCGTTAACGTTCGTCGCAGCAATACCTGCCGACTCTCCGCCAACTGTCCCGCAACATGAACAATACGAACCGCCGCATTGTCCTTAGCCGCAACCGGTGTTCCGCCGCCTGTCCCCATACAAAAACAAAAAAGAGAATCCATCCGTATAGTAACCGTTTCATATGATTTCTCCCGGTTTAATCGGAACGTACGTCGTCATGCGTTTTTTCCGAAATCCATTGAAAATAGCCGGCATCCCGAAAAGACCTCAATTCTTCCGGTGACAACCCGTAGGCCGCTTGTTTTTCCAACTCTTCTACGGTTTTCATTTTTATAATTTCAATCTTATCCAAGACCGCCTCGTACACAGCCGTTGATTTATTCTCCCGAATCCATTCAATCATATGCTCCAGCCAAACTTTACATGTCCAAGCTGTGTCGCCATGATTATGACCGCGCAATATACGAATCTGTTCCGATTCCGGAATTTTTGCTAAAAGCCAATTCCAACGTTCTCCGGCGATAACGTATTGATACTTCTCGTCAATCGCACGTAAATGCTGTTCCCGAAGCTCCAATATATACCGTGACCAAAACAAACTGAGTGTCATATTGACACCTCCATTACTGATGTTCAGGGGCTTATTTAGTATATTCCACAAAAATAATAAAACTCCTTTTTCCTCCTGCCGTACTAGCCGTCAGAATTCGCATGCATTTGATCTAACGAAAGACTGAAACTCGGCGCATAGGTTTCCAGAAACAGCGTAATCTCCGGCATGTTCAACGCTTGTAATTGCCCTTCCAACGTATGAAACGCTTCTGTAAATTCTCGATTTCCGTCCGCTACTTCCTGTAAACATTTTAAATACGCGGATAACGTGTCCGCAGCTTTAACCAACGGCCATTCCGGTTCTTCTTCGGGATAACAAATAATCGGTTTATACCCCGCTTGCAACTCCGCAGGAAGCGCGGACAGCAATCGTTTCCGCGCCTGCTCTTCTACCGTCCCGTACGTCTGTCGCATGCGGGAATTAAAATATTTGACCGGAGTCGGCATATCCCCCGTAAAAACTTCCGAAGCATCATGATACATCGCCAATACGGCAGCATGTTCCCCATTAAGTGCGCCGTGAAAATACGTATTATGCAGCACACATAAATGATACGCCAAAACAGCCGTTTCCAACGCATGTTCCTGTACATTTTCAGAGCGACGATTATACATCAAACTCCAACGCCGAATCAATTTCATCCGTGAAAGAATAGCAAAAAAATGACTCATATTCTTCTCCTATTTACGATCCAATCCCATCACTTGTACAACCTTATCATACGTACGAGAGGCCGTTTCCCGGGCCTTAACCGCACCTTGATCCAATATTGCATCCAACACGGGATTATCAATTAACTCGGCATACCGCTTTTGAATCGGCTCCAATGCCGCAATAACGGCGGCGGCCACACTCTTTTTAAACTGCCCGTATCCTTGGCCGGAAAATTCTCGTTCCACCGCCGCATGATCCGTATCCGTCACGGCCGCGTAAATATCCATAAGATTAGCTATACCCGGTTTTGTTTCCGCATCATAATGAACGGAATTTTCACTATCCGTTTGTGCCCTCTTTATTTTCTTTTCAATATCCTTCGGCGCATCCAGTACATAAATCGTAGCCATCGTATTATCATCCGATTTACTCATTTTTTTGGTCGGTTCTTGTAAACTCATGACACGCGTGCCGCCTTGTCCTAAATAAATTTCCGGAATGGTAAATACCTCTTCTTGATACAAACGATTAAACCGTTGCGCCAAATCCCGCGTAATTTCCAAATGTTGTTTTTGGTCATCGCCTACAGGCACAAAATTCGTTTGATACAATAAAATATCCGCCGCCATAAGAGGAGGATACGTTAATAACCCGGCCGGAATAGAATCGCCCTGTTTAGCCGCCTTATCTTTATATTGGGTCATCCGTTCCAATTCTCCGACATACGATAACGTGGTCATAATCCACCCCAGCTGTGCATGCTGCGGAACTTCCGACTGCACAAATAACGCCGCTTTTTCCGGATCCAACCCTGCCGCCAAATAAATTGCCGCCAATTCCCGCGTCCGCCGGTGCAATAAAGCAGGATCTTGATGCACCGTAATCGCATGTTGATTAACCACGCAATAGTAACATTCATTTTGCTCCTGCATCTTGGTAAAATTACGCAAAGCGCCTAAATAATTTCCTAACGTAAGATTTCCGCTCGGTTGAATTCCCGAAAAAATAACTGCCATAACAGCTCCTCCTTTACCTTAAGCAAAGATAAAAAAAACCTCTCGCCCTCTTATAGGGACGAAAGGAAAAACGTTCCGCGGTACCACCCCGGTTGGCATATAGCCCGACTCATATAAACACTCTAATAACGGGGAGCGACCGGCGGCACCTACTTAATTTTCGAAGCGCATCTCCCGGGCCCATTCCTTGCCATTTCTCCCTATCGGACTTACACTTGCACCGACTCGCTGTGAGAGCTCCCATGGAAGTACTTACACCCGTTCATTGACGATGTCCTAATTTATAGCTATTCTATACTCTTTTACTCTTGCTGTCAATATTTTACCCCCGTACATCCCTCCTTCCTCCAACCCGTACGACACATCATGTCACACAATATGTATCCTCTGGTCATTCCGACAGTACCTTGCTATAATAAATAAATATTAATGATTACTTTATACGGGAAAGGATATTATCCATGAATACTACATTTCAAACCTTGGGCGTAAGCCCGATTCTTTGCGAACTGTTAAAAAAGCGGGGAATCGCCGTTCCTACGCAGGTACAAGAAAAGGCCTTGCCCGCCTTATTTCAAGGGCGCGACATCTTAGGACAGGCGCAAACCGGAACGGGAAAAACACTCGCCTTTCTATTACCGGCATTACAACAAATACACCCGGACCAACATCAGGAACAAGTATTAATCCTCGCTCCGACACGCGAATTGGCCAAACAAATCACCGCCGTCGCCACCGACTTGGCCGCCGCCTTGCACATTGACGTACTGAATATTATCGGCGGACAAACCATCGAAAATCAATTACAAAAATTACAACGTCATCCGCAGGTGATTATCGGGACGCCCGGTCGCTTATTGGATCATTGTCGGCGGCATTCACTAAATCTCACCGGCGTAGGCCGAATCATTGTGGACGAAGCCGACCAGCTGTTACAAACCGGCTTTTTAGAAGATGTCGATACGCTGCTCGACATGACCCCCAAAAGAAGACAACTGCTGTTCTTTTCCGCAACCGTACCGGATAAAATAAAAAGCCTGGCAAAAAAACATATGCACAATCCGTTCGTGTTTCATGTGCTGGAAGGAAGCAGTATTGCTTTGGAAACTATTGAACAACGCATATACATGATAAAAGAAGAACAAAAATTTTCCTTTCTCTGTAAACTGTTACACGAAATGAATCCGTATTTAAGTGTGATTTTCTGCAATACTAAAGAACGAACTTCGATTTTAGCGGGCCAACTGATCCGGGCGGGGTTTGCCGTCAGCGAACTTCACGGCGATCTTTCACAAGGACGCCGCACCCAAGTATTGCGCGATTTTTCCAAAGCCAAAACACAATTACTCGTAGCTACCGATATTGCCGCACGCGGACTGGACATTGCCGGCATTACCCACGTTTTTAATTATGATGTCCCGCACGATATAGATTACTATATTCATCGTATCGGCCGTACCGGACGTGCCGGTAATGACGGTCTTGCCGTCACCTTGGCGACGGCGGCGGACGAAGATTGGGTACGTCGGATTGAACATGCGATTCGGGCCACCATTACCAAATATACGGCCTCCGGAAAAATACAAGTAAAACAAGCCCCTACGGCGCCTAAAAAGAAACGAATTTACAAAGATAAATTACCTGTCGCCACCTATCAGGCTACCAAAGAAAAACGTCATAAAACATTACATAAAGGCGGCAATAATCGACGCCGTCGCTCTTAGGAGGCCACGTATGAACAGAACAATACTCATTGCCCTCTGTGCCGTAACCGCCCTGTGCTGTGGCGGTTGTGACAATATTACGTATTCCGGAAAACCCGTTTCGTTTCCGTCCGTGCAAGAATCGCAAAATACGCCGAAAAACAGCCCGCAAAACGATCGCGCCCGCGAAACGGAACAAACGACAAAGGATATCGCCTATACCGACAGTCGCCATAAAACCAAGCATCCCCGACCGCTCCCTGCAAAGCAAGTACCGCAAACGACGGGAGAAAACCCGCCGGACGAACCGGAGCGGCCGGAAATTAATCATACCCGCATAATAACCGGCCTCGGTAATACTGCCCGAAATTGGAATCGCGTCTTCGGTATGCCCTATCAGCAGGGTACCGCCTTGAAAGTATACCGGAACGGTACCTGCAAAGTGACCTTTACCCAAGGGCAGGCCACTACTATTACCTTAAATCCCCAAGTCGGCGAGATTCCCGCCCTTACCGCCCTGATCCCCAAAGACAGCCGAAAACGCGGCACTCGCAAACGCGATATAGGCGTAACCGCCATGGAAACCCAATCCTGGTACAGTCCCGCATTAAAAAAGGCCTTACCTGCCACGAAAGGCAATTTCACCGTGATCAAAACCCGTATAAAAAACGACGATACCAATATTGTCATTACCTGTGACAATTCCATTCAAAAGTAACCTTCCGTCTGTATTTATAAGATATTGACACGATCTATACACTATGTTATTATGGTTTCATATTGTGACATGATGCATGTCACAAATAAACTACATGAGGTGATGTAAACAATGGCAACGAGGAGAGAAGCACGTTTTAAACAATGTCGCCGGTTCGGACTCAATGTGTACGGACATCCTAAAGCATTAAAACGTGTGAAAAAAGAACAACGTCAGAAAAAAATGTCTGAATATGGTACACAATTATTGGAAAAACAAAAACTTCGCGCATACTATAACTTGCTCGAACGCCAGTTTGTCCGTTATTATGATAAAGCTAAAAAAATGGACGGCGTAACCGGTGAAAATATGTTAAAATTACTGGAATGCCGTTTGGATAATATCGTCTATCGCATCGGCTTTGCCAATTCCATTCGTCAAGCTCGACAAATGGTGAACCATGGACATATCTTAGTCAACGGCAAACGTTGCGATATTCCTTCGGCCCACGTTAAAGTAGGTTCTGTTCTTACTTTAAAAGAAGCGTCCCGCGACAATGAAATGTACAAAAAATCTTTCCAGGAACTCAAAACATTCGATGTTCCGTATATTGAAAAGAATTTTGACGGCTTTGAAGGTACGTTGACTCGTATGCCGGAACGAGATGAAATACCGGTTGAAATTAACGAAACGTTAATTGTCGAATTGTATTCAAAATAATCTCGGTACGATTACCGTGAAAGTTTCCCATAAGGGCGATACTCTCTCTAATAAAGAGTATCGCCCTTATTTTTTTATATCCTTTTTCCCGCTGCCTGAAAACCGTCCCGATTTCTTTATAGTACCGCCTACTATTCGACACATAAACCCGTACCGCCTCACCATGCTGCGATCCTCTCCGGCAGTTACCTGTAAGCGACCGTTATAATAAAATGCCGGACGTTGACCTCCCCGCTTCCGCGTCTCCCCACCGCTGAAACCGGCACACCCGCACTGTATACGGCCGTTCTCTTTCTTTGCAGTATATTGCGGCTTACACACCTCTATTGCCTATACGTCGGGTATTTGTATATACCCTCTTATTGCCGCAGCCATATACCGATTATTTTGTCACTTTACCGCGATTTCGCAAGCGGCAGAATCTTGCGCAACAAAAAGCGGCAGTATCAGTTGATACTGCCGCTTTACGCAGTTTTGCCATGAAAAAGAGAGGGAACTTCCTTAATGCAAGAATATGTTCATACCGAAAATGCAAATTACGCCACTTATAATAACATATAAAACGAAGTATTTAGCGACATTCTGCATAATAACATTCGCTTTGATGCTTTGTCGTAATTGCTCTGCTTTACCGCTTTCTATGTTCTTATCTTTAATGAAAATTTCCAACGCCGGAGCTACCGCACCGATACCGATAGCGATACTCTGAGGCGAGAACATTTTACCGGTTCCCGCTGCACCGGAACTGCCTGCCGCCAACCACGAAGCCAGCCCGGCATTTCCCGGCATAAGTTTTGCTGCCGCCGCGGTCTGCAAGGGCCCAAAAAGAACGTTACTGTTCGTACCGGAACCGGTAATAAATCCGCCGATTGCACCGACAAACGGCGCAAATGCGGGATATGCCGTACCGGTGACACCTACCAACGCACTCGCCAAATTAGCCGTCATGCCGCTGTAGGTCATCAGTTTTGCAGTCACTACCACCGCAATAATGGTTACATACGTAAATTTCAGATTTTTAAACGTAGTCCCCAGCACGCTGAGCATTTCTCCGCCTTTAGCTTTTTGATAGGCACCGCCCAAAAATGCGGAAATAAAGATCATGATCCCCGGCGTCGCAATCCATACAAACGTATACGGTTTGGCATGCGCGCCTAAGTAAATATGTACCGCCGTCTTAATGGAGCTGAGCGGCCCGTTGATGAACGGAAACAGTTTCGAAGTTACCAGCAACAAGATAAAAATCAGGATAAACGGCATAGCCGCAGTAATCCCTTCACTTGTGGATACGGGTCTTACTTCCGCATCTACCCGATAGTCGGGATCATTCGGTTTGAATATTTTAGCGCAAACAATAATCGCACCCATTACAATAATCGAAGAAATCATAACGGATAATTCCGGTCCTACAGCCAAATTGATCACCAGTTCCGGAACCGCCAACGCCAACCCGGCAATCAAGGTCGGGAAAAATACCCCTTTCAGCGATTTGGCCCCGCAAATAATACCGACCACAAAGAACGGCGAAATAACATTTAATACAAATAATTGCGTCGAAATAAAGGTCCCCAATTGGGTCGGCTCCAACCCCGTCAAAGAAGCTAATGTAGTCGTCGGAATACCGATAGAACCGAATGTCGTCGGTACGGAGTTGGCTACCAAACAAGCCAAAATAGATTTTAACGGATCAAATCCCAAGGCCACCATCATGGCTGCCGGAATTGCTACGGCCGTACCGAACCCGGCCATCCCTTCCATGAAAGCGCCGAAGCCCCATGCCAACAGCAGGGCCAAAATCCGTTTGTCCGGGCTCACACTGGTCAACATAGTTTTAATCGTTTCCATAGCCTTTGTATGTACGACTAAATTATACGTGAAAATAGCCGCCGTAATAACCAGTAAGATAGGCCAAATTGCCAAGGCCACCCCTTCCAAAGCACCGGACAGCATAACAATCACTACTTTTCCGAAAGGCCCTACGGCAACGATAAAGGAAATAATCGCCGCAATACTGCACGCCTTCCAAGCCGGCATTTTCAATACGGTTAACCCGATCAGCAACCATAAAATAGGCAAGACTGATAAAAATACATCCAAAGCATTCATGAATATTCACCCTTTCTGTAATTGCGAAGTATATTCCTGCTGTTTCTTCGCATTTCTTGATTTCCCGATTATCAAAATCCCTATTCTTCCTTTTTTCTGATAACGGAGAGTGCCAAGAATCAGGCTTTCACCTCCCGCCTTCTCTTATTCTACAACTGACAAAACCGCCTAACGGAACACCTTACACTTCCGTGTGTGTTTCTTTTATCATTATAATGCATATGTCGAATAATGCAATATAGTATTCTATTATAGCAATGCTTTTATTTTATCATTCTTAATAGTTCTAAATTTTTATATACAATATATTTCCGCACAATTATTCTTTATTATTTTAATTTTTTGTCGAAAAATTTATTTGCCGCATAAAGTTGAGATTCATTATTATATTTTATTTTTTATTTTTTATGCATATTCTCAAGAATCGCATAATTTGTGAATGATTTTATGTAATACTCTCATTTTCTTTTCATTATAGTGCATGCGGTTATCAATTTTCCGCTTTCCCGCCCCGGTTATATTGCACTTCATATCTCCCTATGCTACTATATATACTATAATAATAGTAAGTTCCCTCTATAATAAAACAAAACCTAAAGAATTGTAATAATTCTTCTTAAAATTTATAAATCGTGCTCCGGGGCCTCTCTTGCCTGCAAGTATGCCCCTGATTATAATAACAACTTTTATTTCCATACCGATAAAAGGGGGATATGATTCATGAATTTTCGTACTCATAAAATTACTGTTATCAGCATGTTTTGCGCCTTATCGTTATTAGCGGTAATTTGTATTCGCATTCCTATTTTTTTACCGTTTCTCACCTATTCTCCCAAAGATGCGCTCATTACTATAGGCGGCCTCATTTTCGGCCCCTTAACGGCACTGATTATTTCTTTGATTACCGCTTTTTTAGAAATGATTACGGTCAGTGATACGGGAATATTGGGCTGTATCATGAATTTTTTAGCCAGTAGCGCCTTTGCTTGTATAGTGACCTATACTTATAGGCGCTATCACACCAAACGCGGCGCGGTTGTCAGTTTAGTTTTCGGTACCGTTGTAATGACGGCGTTTATGCTGTTATGGAATTTTTGCCTTGCGCCCATTTACATGGGCTGTAGTCGCGAAGCGGTTGTGAAGCTGATGCTCCCCGCTTTTTTACCGTTCAATATAATAAAAGGCGTCGTAAACAGCGTTCTTATTATGGTCCTATATAAACCTGTCATTATGACCTTGCGAAAGCGCTATACGTTTTTACAACAACCGACAGCTCCCTCGCCTATCACCGAACGAATTACCTACCTGCTGCTTATACTGATTTTGCTCATTACGGGGATTACTTATTTTATCGCCCGGCATCATATGTAAAAAAAACGCGTGTATTCCTTATGGATACGGCGCTTTTTTTTTTGCAATTCACCACTCGTTTCATCCCGCCAGGCCGTCGCTGAAAATAAAAAAGTTAGGATGAATACGGTCTGATATCCTAACCGGTACCCATCCTAACGAAAAATTCTCTCTACTGCTATCCGCTACATCCCGTTACCGGGCGTGACACGCTCCCTATTCCTGTGTCAATACGGCGGCACAACGCGCACAAAGCGTCGGGTGCCGTTCATCCTTACCTACACTTTCACTGTGTATCCAGCAACGTTCACATTTTACATGTGTCGAGGCCGTAACCACAATTTTCATATCCTCATGTTCTTCTCCGGGCACCGCATTCTCCGGTGCCGTACCTTTCACCACCGTGGCTTCGCTGACAATTAATAAAGTGGCCAGACGATCTTTCCAGGTAGCCAAAAAGTCATACGTTTCCCCTTCCGCATAGACCGTTACCGCCGCATCCAACGCATGGCCGATCGTTTTCGCCTGCCGTGCGCCTTCCAAAACCCGCATGAGATCACTGCGATACGAAAGAAATTCCTGCCAACGCGCTTCCAAATCGGCATTACGATATTCCGGATGCGCCGTAGGCCAATCCGTTAAATGCACACTTTCTTCCTTATCAACCGTTTCCGGCATATGTTGCCATACTTCTTCCGCAGTAAATGACAATACGGGGGCAACAATTTTTACTAACGTAGTGAGAATTCGGTATATCGTCGTTTGTGCACTGCGACGAACGGGAGCGTCCTGTCGTTCCGTATACAATCGATCTTTGATGACATCCAAATACATCGCACTCAAATCAACAGTGCAGAAATTATGAATGGTATGGTACATGACATGGAACTGATAGGTTTCATAAGATTCCGTCACACTTTCCCGCACCTGCTCCAATCGCGACAACGCCCATTTATCCAATTCCGTTAACGCTTCATAGGGCACACTGTCCTTCGCCGGATCAAAATCCGCCAAACTTCCCAATAAATAACGGAACGTATTTCTGATTTTCCGATATACATCGGACAATTGTTTTAAAATCTTGGGCGACAACCGAATATCCCCCTGATAATCAGCGGAAGATACCCATAACCGCATTACATCGGCGCCGTATTTTTCAATAACTTCCTGCGGCGCTACTGTATTTCCAACCGATTTGCTCATTTTACGGCCTTCCCCGTCAACCGTAAATCCGTGTGTTAAAACCGCTTTATACGGAGCATACCCGTTGGTTGCCACCGACGTCAATAAAGAAGAATTAAACCAACCGCGATGCTGATCCGAACCTTCCAAGTACAAATCGCAGGGATACGACAAATCCGGATCATGTTTCAACACGCCTTGATGCGTGCAGCCGCTGTCAAACCAAACATCCATAATGTCGCTTTCTTTGCGAAATTCATGACTGCCGCATGCGGGGCAGGTAAATCCTTCCGGTAAAAGTTCCGCTTCACTATGTGCCCACCATGCATCCGAGCCTTCTTCGGCAAAAATTTTCTGCAAATGCGCCACGGTTTCATCATTAATGATATATTCTCCGCAATGCTTACAATAAAAAATAGGAATCGGCACGCCCCATACCCGTTGCCGTGAAATGCACCAATCTCCCCGATCATGAATCATGTTATAAATTCGATCATGCCCCCAGGAAGGAATCCACTGCACTTGATCGATCGCCTGCAAGGCCTCTTGACGATACCCGTCTACCGAAGAAAACCACTGTTCCGTAGCCCGATAAATGATAGGTTCTTTACAACGCCAACAATGCGGATACTGGTGACGGAACGTACTTTTGGCAAACAATGCATCGATGGCCGCTAATTTTTTAATCACCGGCACATTGTTGTCAAACACAAACACGCCTTCATATCCGGGAACTTTGTCCGTATATCGTCCCGTTTCATCTACCGTTCCCAACGGTTTAATATCCCAGGCCGAATATTTCATGCACACTTCAAAGTCATCTTGCCCATGGTCGGGCGCCGTATGAACCAAACCGGTACCGGCATCCAACGTAACATGATCCCCCAGCAGAATCGGGGCTTTTCGTTCATAAAACGGATGTTGAAAAATGAATCCTTCCAACTGCTTTCCCTGCATACGTTCCGGTAAAATCTCATACGTATCTATGTCGGCGGCCTTCATTACTTCGTCCACCCGTTCTTGCGCCATAAGTAAATATTCTTCCGCCACTTTGACCCATACATAGGTAAAGTCGGCATTGGCGCTAATCGCCAAGTTACAAGGAATGGTCCACGGTGTCGTCGTCCAAATTAAAGCAAATACCTTGTCCGGATCGGCGTCTTTCGGCATATGGCAATTCACATCCACTGCTTTAAATTTTACAAAAATAGAAAACGACTTATCCTCTTTATATTCAATTTCGGCTTCGGCCAACGCCGTTTCGCAATGAGGGCACCAATATACTGTTTTCTTGCCTTTATAAATATGCCCGTTTTTAGCCATTTTTCCGAAAACGCCGATTTGTTCCACTTCAATATGGTGCTGCAACGTCAAATACGGATGCTCCCATTCGCCCAACACGCCGAAACGAATAAAGTCGTTTTTTTGAATTTCCACTTGTTCCAACGCATAATCCCGACATTTTTTCCGCAATTCCAATGGCGTCATTTCATGACGATTTAACCCCGTATTTTTAATAACGGCATGTTCAATAGGTAATCCGTGCGTATCCCAACCCGGAACATATTTCGTATAAAACCCCTGTTGGGTTTTATATTTTAACACAATATCTTTTAATACCTTATTTAAAGCATGGCCGATGTGTAATTTCCCATTAGCATACGGAGGCCCGTCATGTAAAATAAATTTAGGTCCGCCTGCCCGTTTTTTTAAACGTTTATGGTACACATCCTGTTCTTGCCAAAATTTCAAAAACTCAGGTTCCCGTTTCGGCAAATTGCCGCGCATGGGAAATGCCGTTTCCGGTAAATGTAATGTCTTGCCGTAATCCATACCGATCCCTCCTAAAAAAATAACATCTTCGCCCCAAAGGGACGAAGATGTTTAATCACCGTGGTACCACCCTATTGACTGTATTTACAGCCACTTTATACGCACAATAACGATGCGACCCGACAGTTTCCTGCAGCTCCCAAGTGATCCGCCTGTATACTGCTCTTCTCGAGCTTTCACTATCCTCGATTCGCTGTCAAAGCATCTCATACCTGCCGTCTTGTTCGTTGCTTTTGTATATAAACTTATTGTATATAGCCGTATTGTAAGGGTAAATAGCTATATTGTCAAGTAAAGGAAAGCGTTTCTTATTTCCAAAATTCCACCGTGTGTTCCTCAATCCCCACATCGGCCGCCTTAAACACGGGATTTTTCCCTTCTTTTTTCTGCCGGGCATAATCCTTCAATGCTTTTACCGCCACATTCCCCAGAACCACGCAGGACGGAATGTTAATAATGCACATAATGGCCATTAAAATATCGGCAATATCCCAAACCGCCGCCATCGACATAGCGGAGCCGATAAAAATAACGGCCACGCAGGCTGCGCGAAACCACCATACAAACAAGCGGGACGGGCCTTTTTTATGAATAAAGCGAATACAATTGTCCACATAATATAAATTGCCGATTAATGTGGAAAAGCCGAAAAGCAGCATGCAAACCGTAATAAGCAGGGGGCCGAAATGACCGTATACGGAAGTGGCGGCTTGCTGAACATATAAAGCGCCCGCCGCGTCTTCCGTAATAGGCACGCCGGAAAACAACCCTAAAAACGCCGTCGCACTGCAAACTAAAATTGTATCGATAAATACGGATAACATTTGCACCAGCCCCTGCTTAACGGGGTGACTGACATCCGCCGCCGCCGCCGCATTCGGAGCGGAACCGATACCTGCTTCATTAGAATACAACCCGCGTTTAATCCCATAGATCAGGCAGGATCCGGAAACGCCGCCCAACATAGATTTAAAATCAAACGCATCGGCAAAAATCACACTGAATACATGCGGCAAGGCAGTAATATTCATTAAAATAACAATAATTGCCGCAATAATATATACCGCCCCCATGACGGGTACCAATACAGAAGTAATTTTAATAATACGTTTGCCGCCGCCCAATACACAATAGGCTACAATGACCGCAAATATGGCCCCGATAATCCACGGTGTAGTGTCGGGGTTATAAAAAGAATAGGCAATAAAAGTAGATTGCATATTATAGGAACATAGAAGATTGAACCCGCCGGCATACGTCAAAATCAAAGCGACTGCAAAAATCACACCGATCCATCTTTTTTTCAGCGCCACCGAAATATAGTATGCAGGACCGCCGAAACTGCCGCCATATATATCACGGCGTTTGTAAATCTGTGCCAACGTGCTTTCAATAAATGCCGTAGAACCGCCGATTAATGCCAATAACCACATCCAAAACACGGCACCCGGACCGCCTAAACAAATGGCGGTGGAAACCCCTATAATATTCCCGGTACCCACTCGTGATGCCGTCGATACCATAAGAGCCTGAAAGGAAGATACCGAACCTTCTTTCGCCGGCTTTTCCATGACTACGCGAATACTTTCCTTAAACATGCGCAACTGCACAAAGCCTGTTTTACCGGTAAAATAAACCCCCGCAATCGTTAAAATTACAATTAATACGGGATAATACAATACGCCGTCCCAATAGTCCAAAATAGGCATCATCCGAAAACCACTCCTTTTTTTATTAAGGTTCGGAACCTATATGCACCTTTTATATTCATACCAAAAATACATGAATCCGAACTGCCGCATACAGGTTCTGAAAAACATAAAAATATCATAATATTTTTTCGTTTTTATGTCAATATTTATATCATTTCCACATATTACATAAAAAAATAGATATTTTTCTATATATCCCGTAATTTTCGGGGTATTCAGTCTTTTCCGGTTTTACGTTTTAGCCGTTTTTTCTGTATTCTTATTTTTCATTTATAGATTACGTTCTCCTCAAGTATCCCGGACCGCTGAAAAAATATTGTATTTTGTATACCTGTGCCGATTATTTTCACGTTATTTATGAGCCGACAAAATGTAGTATAATAAATAAAACGTTCCCCTTAACGGGTTCACTATACGTGTAAAGGAGTGGTTGCATGTCCCCTATAGAAAAATTCCAAAATTTACTTTCATCCTCACAAAATATTGTATTTTTCGGCGGTGCCGGGGTTTCTACGGAAAGCGGCATTCCCGATTTTCGCAGTACCGACGGCTTGTATAATCAAACCTATCAATACCCGCCGGAAACGATTTTGAGCCACAGCTTTTATCGGTCTCAGCCGCACGAATTTTATCGCTTTTATCATGATAAAATGCTCTGCCTAACCGCACAACCGAATGCCGCCCATTATGCGTTGGCCGCCTTGGAAAAAGAAGGAAAATTAAAAGCCGTAATTACCCAAAACATTGACGGGCTGCATCAAAAAGCGGGCAGCCGCAATGTATTGGAACTGCACGGCAGTATTCATCGCAATTTCTGTGAATCATGCGGAAAATTTTTTGCCGCTTCCTATATGGCCGATGCACCGGACATTCCTCGTTGCGACGTTTGCGGCGGCACTATCAAACCGGATGTAGTGCTCTACGAAGAAGGCCTGGATGAAAGCGTATTGCAAGCCGCTCTACAATACATTCGCCAAGCGGATATGTTGATTATCGGCGGCACCAGTTTGGTCGTATATCCGGCGGCCGGATTAGTGCGCTATTACCGCGGACATAAACTCGTATTAATTAATAAAAGTACTACCGACATGGATACGGCGGCAGACTTAATTTTGCGCTATCCTATCGGCGAAACCTTTGAAAAAGCGGGATTTGCCCGCTAAGTTTCTTACCCCGGCAACGCCTCCGTCTATTTGGGCGTATTGTCCGGGATACCTACAGCCCCCGACCGCTATCATTTTGCCGCATGAAAAAAGTACGTGTTGCCTGAAAAGGTACACGTACTTTTTTCTTTTTTATTTATTTAAAATAAACCAAGGTCACACCGGCTCCGCCGCCTTCTCCTTCCTCTGCTGTTTTAAATTCCTTCACAAACGGTAAATCCGCCAAATATCCGTGAATTTGCCGCCGCAGAGCGCCGCTTCCCTTACCGTGAATGATTTTCACCGGACTGAATCCCGCTCCCAATGCCTGATCCAAAAATCGTTCAATATCCGGTAAGGCATCCGCATACGTTTTCCCGATAACATTTACTTCCGTAGCAATCCGGGTTACCGGTTTACACGTATGTGTCGCAGTCTGCAACGTTTGCTTTTGTTCACGCCGCTTCTCTTCCTGTATTTCCGCAGCCGTCGGCAGGCTCACATCTTTCGCCTTGACCCGTACGGTCAGGGTTCCTACGACTGCCGTTATGTTTTTCCCTTGTACCGAAACGACCTTCCCCGCTTCCTGTAACGAATTGACAAACACAATATCGCCGTTTTGTAATTCCTCGCTCTTTACCGGCACTCTGCCGCCTTCGTTACTGCCGGGAAGCGACAAATCGCGAATATTTTGTCGCGTCCGTTGAATGACCGCGGCCAGTTCCTCCGGCGCACTTTTCTTTTTACTTTGTTTTAATTGTTTAATAATCTGTTCCGATTCGATTCGCAGCTTGCGCTTTGCTTCCCGGGCATCCTGCCGTGCTGCAGTCAACAGCAGCGACCGCTCTTTTGCCGCTTCTTCGCGTTCTCGCTGCAATACGGCTTGTTGCCGGGTAATCTCCCGTAAACGTTGCGCCGTTTCTATTTCCCGCAATTCGAGATCCTTTTCTTGTCGATTCAATTTTGCCAATATATGTTCCATATCGACATGGCTCGTCTGCTTACGAATCTTCTCGGCAAATTGCAACACCTCTGCAGGCATTCCCAACCGGGCGCTGATACTGAACGCATGACTGCTTCCCGCCGTGCCTATGCGCAATTTATAGGTAGGCTGTAAGGTTTTATCATCAAATTCCACATGCGCATTTTCTACGCCGGCCGTTTCATACGCATAATTTTTTAAGTCATTATAATGCGTCGTTACCATAACATCCGCCCCGCGTGTTTTTAATGCATCTAAAATAGCAATGGCAATCGCACTTCCCTCTGTCGGGTCGGTACCGGATCCCAATTCATCTATTAATACCAAATCTTTTTCGCGGCAATGCCGTAAAATATAAACCAATTGTTTTATATGGCCTGAAAAAGTACTTAAATTCTGTGATAAATCCTGTTCGTCCCCTATGTCGGAAAATACCTCCCGAAAAACCGCCAATACCGATTCCGCCGCTGCAGGAATAAATAATCCGGCCTGATGCATTAACACCTGCAGTCCCAACGTTTTCATCGCCACCGTTTTGCCGCCCGTATTCGACCCCGTAATGAGCAATACCCGGTACTCATCGCCTAAACGCAACGTATTGGGTACTACTTTGTCGGGAGAAAGTAAAGGATGTCGGGCCTGTATAAGCCGGATAACTCCCGCCTCACCCATACGCGGTCTGATTGCCGCCATTTTTTCCGCCAACGCCGCTTTCGCAAAGCAAAATTCCACTTGACCGGCGGCCCGGGTCGCCAGCAGCAATGCCTCGTCCTGCGCTTTAATGGCTTCCGTTAAACGGGCAAAGATTCGTTCCAGTTCTTTTTCTTCTCCCATGCGTACCGTTTGTAATTCATTATTACCGTCCACCATCGCCAGCGGTTCCACATACAAGGTCAGACCGCTGGCCGATGTATCATGTACAATCCCCGGAAACGCTCGACGATATTCTTGCTTAATAGGGATAACATAGCGATTATTCCGCACAGTAAACAGCTGTTCTTGAAAATATTTTTGATATTCTTTATGTTGCAATATCTCTGTAATCATTCGCTTCGTACGATTTTCCAATGTGGCTATCCGCGTGCGCAACCGAAATAATTCGGGCGATGCCGTATCTCTAATTTGTAAATCTTCATCAAATACTCGCGAAAAATTTTTCTGTAAAGCCGTAAAATCCGCTATCGAAGCGGCCCGTTTACTTAATTGTACATAGGGCGTGTCGGGCACGGCCAGTTTCTCTTTGATGATCATATACGCTTGTATATTATGCCATATGGCAATACACTCCGCCTTTTCCGGAACAATATTACGTGCCGCTTTAGCCAATGCCGGGCGAATATCCGTCAGCCGACCGTAGTCGATTGGACCTTCTTGCAAGCGATATTGTACCGCCTCTTCCGTATCTTGTAAGCGACGGATCACTTCTTCTTGTATAGGACTGGGCCGTAACCGTCTCGCAATTTCTTTAGATAGTGAAGACGGCGCCAAGCGTACCAACTGCTGTTTAATTTGCGAAAAGCCTAAAATCCGCATATTTCTTGTATTCATACTGCACTCCTATTAACCGATCCCATGAAAAAAATGCCCGCGCGTTACGCGTATATCTTCTTTGGCGACAGCGGACGTCGTTCCCTCTAAAGCACGTTTATATTGTCGACATAATTCTTGTACCCGACGCGGCGATTCACCGCGAGCATCTATCCGTATTGCCGCAATGCCGCAATCTTTCAACAGGTCTATATACGGCAACATGGATAATTCACGAGTATTTAAAATATGGGTTCTTCCATACGGATCCGTAACAAGAGGAAATTGTTGTTGCTTGCGATCCTTTATATACCGTGGTCCGGAACCCTCCCGCTGCGACTTCATCCCGAAGGCTTCGACCGGCGAAAACTCCGTAATCATCATTTCTATCCTGCCTTGCACCAACACTTCCAACGGCGGCGCTCCCTGCTGTATCATACACCGTATCTGCTTTATCGTACATTCCGGAGACACGGTTACGGATTGACACCGCCAGCCGGCATATACTCGGGCGGCTGTCGTATTAAAAATATTTAACGACCAATCTGCCCGCAAGGGCATGGTCGGTGCCGTTTCCTTTACCCATGCAAACTCCCCTAAAGCACCGATATATACGCCCTGTACAGGAAATTGCACGATCATTTCCCACTCCCTTTGTAACTGCGGCTTATCTTTTTCCCGCAACACCCGCGGCATAGCCGCCCACAAGGGAATCTGCCGTGCCGTTGTCATGGCGGTTACCTGCTCCCACTCCGCTCGGGTCCACGGCGTGACGCCGTATCGTTCACCGCCGAAAATAATCGTATCCGCTCCCGCTTGCACGGCGGCCGCCGCCGTTTCCGGCGTATCACATCGCACATATAAAGCCGGCAATGTACCTCCCTGTTCAACCGGTAATTTTCTTTCATAAGTTTCCGCAACCGAACAATCACCGTGCCGACTTGCCGGTCGTCTATACGAATGAATAATTTCTTTTTGTAAAGCTTGAATCCCTTGTCGCCGCAATTGATTCAATACACTGACGGGAATCATATAGCGTTCATCCCACATAGTTACTGCCGCTAAAGAAAAAGGCGTATCGCCCAACCGCCGCATTTGTTTTATCACCCGGTCCCGATCGGTCGGACAGGTCGTGGCCGCCACGGGAATATACGTACTTGCCGCCGTTACGACATGCCCGTTTTCATCCCATACACGCAACACCAATTGCCCGTTTTTCCCGGTTTCTAAATACATATAAATAGGAATCGTTCGGGTTCTTCGTGCCGTGCACGGTTCTTTTTTGGACTGCATTCGATATAAACTCCCCGGAATTGCCCCCTCTTTCCCTACTTGAAGTTTATACCGTCCTTGCTGTTTTAAAGGAATACAAGCCCGCACTGTCGTTAGAAAGGAAAAGTTTCCGCCCTGCATAATCCCGACGCAATCCCCCGCCTGTACAGCTGCCGTTGCCTGAATAAAAAGGTCTTTTCCCCGTACCTTACTGACAGTCCCGATACGTTCTCCCTGATTATGTCCCGGTTTTTCCGTAACGGTTTGCCGTCCCACACGCCCACGTAAAAAATCCGCTTGTTCCGCCCGATGAAAGCCTTCATGAACTTTACAATGCGCTTGTTGCAGTAAGTCGGCGGCAATGGCCGAGGAGGACCGACAAGCCGTAAGTGCCTGCCGGTAAGCCGTAACCGCCGCTTGCACATAGCGACTGTCCTTCATGCGACCTTCAATTTTAAAAGAGGAAACTCCGGCTGCCGCCAACTCTTTTATTTCCGCCAACGCATTCAAATCTTTTAGACTGAGTATATACGCCGGTTGCGGCAATACTGCTTGCGTTCCCCTTACCAATTGGTACGGTAATCGGCACGGTTGCGCACAAGCTCCCCGATTGCCGCTGCGTCCCCCTATAAAACTGCTCATCAAACATTGTCCCGAATAAGACATACACGAAGCACCGTGCACAAATACTTCTACAGCAATCGGGGCTTTACGACAAATCCTTTTGATTTCCTGCAATGTTAATTCACGCGCCAACACGACTTGTGAAAAACCGGCATTTGCCAACTGCTGTACGCCATAGCTGTCGCTTACCGTCATTTGCGTGCTGCCGTGTAACGGTAAAGCGGGCGCTATTTTTCGGGCAATGGCGGCCACCGCCAAATCTTGCACGATAATACCGTCCGCCCCTACTTGATCTAAAAATTTAATATATTCCTCTACCGCCGCCAACTCTGTATCGGCAACAATAATATTAACCGTAACATAAATGCGCACGCCGAACAGGTGTGCCCAATGTACGGCTTGTTGTATTTCATCCCGACTGAAATTATGCGCAAAGGAACGGGCATTAAATGCTTTTCCCCCTAAATATACGGCATCGGCGCCCGCTTCCACAGCAACCCTCACCTGTTCCGGTGAGCCGGCCGGAGCTAATAATTCCACCATACGCACTCCTTACCTTTTATAAAATATACATTTTATTATATTATATTCTTTTTTTCTAAAAAGCAACTCTCCTCCGAAATATAAAAAAACAAGCAGACATTACATGAATGTCTGCCTTTTATCCGGAATCCGGCCATATGCCGCTTACAGCAAAATACTTACGACTGTTCCTCCTCTTTTTTGTTTGATTTCAATAAACTTTCCCGATTTTGTTGAATACTGGACAACGTTTTTTCCAATGTAGATTCCACATATTTCAACACATCTCCGGCATACCGAATCGAACTGTTTTTCAACTCTTCGGATGAATTATTTGCCTGTAAAATAATTTGATTAGCGCGTTCTTGTGCCTGCCGCACCAATTCACTTTCTTCTGTCAATTTGGCAATATAATCCTTCGCTTGTGCCACCATACTGTCGGCATGATGTTGTGCATCCGATAAAATTTTATCCCGTTCGGCAATAATTCTTTTAGATTGATCCAATTCTGCCGGCATAGCCTCTTTTAAATCATCAATAATTTGCAATATTTCCTCTTCTTCAATCATTTTTTTGTTCGTAAAAGGCATTTTTGCCGCATTTAATATGGCGCTTTCTAAATCTTCCAACAACTTATCCGAATTCATGTACTCCACCCCTATGCCTCGTATTTGCTTTTAAAGCGTTCTTTTAATTTTTTTCTACATATGCCGGAACCATTCCGTCCAACTTCCCCCCAAAGCAAGCCAGCTCGCGAATGCCGGTGGAACTGATGTATGAATAGTTTGTACTCGTCATAATAAAGACGGTTTCAATCTTCGGTTCTACCTTTTTCATGAGTAATGCTCGTTGGAATTCATATTCAAAATCACTCAGTGCCCGCAAGCCGCGAATAATAATCGTAGCACCGTGCGCTATAGCATATTCATTTAGTAAGCCCTGAAAACTGACAACTTCCACATTATGAATATGTTTAGTCGTTTCCAACAGTAATTCTTCCCGTTCTTTCATTGTAAATAACGGTTTTTTCGTAGGATTTTCAAAAACGGCAATAATCAACTTATCTACTAATTTGCTGCCTCTTTCAAAAATATCAATATGCCCGTTCGTCACAGGATCAAAACTCCCCGGGCAAATTCCGATACGCACATTAAGCTCCTTCCCGGCGATAGCGAATAAAAGAAATTCGCGTATCTTTTCCATAGGCTTTTTCTCTGATGATCTCATACAACGGATTGTCATCAATAGGTTCTTCTTTACTATGTTCCATCAGGAGCAAGCCGCCGAAGGCCAGCAGTTTGTATTGATATATAAACGCAATTGTATTATTCACCAAATTTTTATTATACGGAGGATCGGCAAAAATAAATTGAAACTGTCTGCCCTGCAATCTTGCCAACGCGCGTCTTGCCGGACCGGCAATGACTTCACATTGTGCATCAAAACCGCAAACTTCAATATTTTTTCTAAGCAACTCTTGTGTGGCTTGATCGATAAATACACAGGAAACAGCGCCGCGACTCAACGCTTCCAAACCCAACGCGCCCGTACCGGCAAACACATCGAGAACAGACGCTCCTCTTAAGGAAGTTGCCGCTAAAATATTAAACACACTTTCTCTCGTTCGGTCTAACGTAGGTCTGGTCAGCCGTCCTGAAGGAGTTTTCAATTTTCGACCTCTTACACTGCCAGCTATAATTCTCACCCAATCACCTACCCGCATGTAATTATTATACACGGTTTTATCTTGATATAAAAGTAGTTGGCCGGAATAAATTTAACCGGCCTTATTCTTTAGGGAGCCGTTTTACTTCCAATTCTTTGCCTTGCCACAAACGCACGATATTTTCTTTATGTCTAACAATCACTAATATAGCCGCCAATATACCGAAAATAATAACGGGGTACGGTGACCCGAAGACATACATCAAAATCGGTGTTGCCACCGCACCTATAATAGAGCCTAAAGAGACCAGCCGCGTCGCCGCCACAATAATCGCCCAAATACCGAATACGACAATCGTCGGTAACGGCGCTAAAAAAAGAATCACCCCCAGACCCGTAGCCACGCCTTTGCCGCCTTTAAAGCGCAAAAAGACGGAACAAGAATGCCCGACAATAGCCAACAAGCCGCCCAAAATCATGCCGTACACTTCCGGAAATGTGCCCGCTGCCTGCCCCGCCATTTGTCCTAAATACACGCCTATCATTCCTTTACATAAATCCGCCAGTAATACGGCACTGCCGCCGGCTTTGCCGAACACACGATACGAATTGGTTGCTCCCGTATTATGACTGCCGTACTGTCGCGGATCTTTACCGAAAAATAATTTTCCTATTATCAAGCCGCTGGGAAAAGAACCGATAATATATGCCGCAACTAATAATCCGATCCCCACTGTCATTGCGCATCCGCCTCTCTTTTGCCACGTAAAATTAAACGTATGGGAGTCCCTTCAAAGCCGAAAGTTTCTCGCAATCTGTTTTCTAAAAAGCGTACATACGAAAAATGCATAAGTCGCGGTTCGTTAACAAATAAAATAAACGTCGGCGGCTGTACGGAAGCTTGCGTCATATAATAAATACGCAACAACTTACCGCCTTTTGCCGGCGGCGGATTCGTTAACTGTGCATCTTCCAACAATTCATTTAAAACACTTGTAGATACACGCATATGCTGCTGTTCGGCTACAAATTTGACCATATCCGCCAAGCGATTCACCCGTTGCTTGGTTAATGCCGACGCAAACAGTATCGGGGCATATTGCAAAAATGCCAATTCTCGTCGAATATCTTCTTCAAATGCCTGACTCGTCTTACTGTCTTTGTCTATCAAATCCCATTTGTTCACTACAATAATACAGCCTTTTCCCGCTTCATGAATATAGCCGGCTATTTTTTTATCCTGTTCCGTAACACCGTCCTGCGCATCCAAAACCAATACCGCCACATCGGACCGATCAACAGCCCGCAAAGCACGCACTACACTATACCGTTCCACCGGAATATCCACCTTCGCTTTGCGACGCATACCGGCCGTATCAATCAAGACAAAGGATGTATCATTATAGGTCCAGTACGTATCAATCGAATCCCGCGTCGTTCCGGGCACGTTACTGACAATCACCCGTTCTTGCCCCAATAAAGCATTTGTCATCGATGATTTGCCCACGTTCGGACGCCCTACTAACGCAATATGAATCGTATCTTCCCGTTCTTCCGGCGTCGGAAGATGTTGAATGTGTTGTAATACACTGTCCAGCAAATCTCCCAAATTCATTAAATTTACAGCAGACACGCCGATAGGATCGCCCATTCCCAAGGCATAAAACTCATACATGTTCATTTCCTGCTCTACACTGTCAATCTTATTCACCACCAACAATACCGGTTTTCCGCAAGTGCGTAAAATGTTTGCGACCTCTTCATCCTGCGGTTGCATCCCGGTTTTACCGTCCACGACAAACAAAATGACATCCGCTTCCCGAATCGCCAGCTCCGCCTGATAGCGCATATCGGTAAAAATACGGTCGGCTGCATCGACAAATTCAATGCCGCCCGTATCAATCATCGTAAATTCTCGTCCCAACCATTCCGCATCAAAATAAATCCGATCTCGTGTAACGCCGGGAATATCCTCAACAATAGCGATCCGTTTTTTGACAATCGCATTAAATAAGGTTGATTTTCCCACATTAGGTCTCCCTACAACAGCCACTAACGGTTTGTACATACACTTCTCCTTTCCCCTATGCCAAAAGAGGATAACCGGTCATACCGGCTATCCTCACTTTAAGCCTCGCGATGGTTCTACACTTTCGCAGCCATAACCTACCGCATTTATAAAGAACCTTTATTCTTCTTCCTCATTTCGAATAGCCAAGACACTTAACGCTACCTTATGCTTATCAGGGTCAATTTTAATAATCTTTACCTGCATTTTATCGCCAATAGCGACTAAATCTTTTACTGCCGCGCCGCGTTGCTCCGTTAAAGCGGAAATATGAAGTAATCCCTGAATTTCCGGATCAATCGCTAAAATAGCCCCGATATTCAAGATTTTTTTAACTTCTCCTTCGACCACGTCACCAACGGCAAATTTCTCAATAGCCGCAATCCACGGATTTTTTTGTAACGCTTTCATCGACAAAGAAATTCGATTCCGTTCCCGATCAAATTGTTGTACCAGCACATGTACCGTATCCCCTACGGAAAGAACGTCTTCTACCGCGCCGATACGCTTCCAAGAAATATCGGAAATATGAAGCAGTCCTTCTACGCCCCCCAAATCGACAAAAGCGCCATACGGCATAATTTTCACCACCGTGCCGTCCATTTCCGTGTTTTCTTCAATATGTTCCAACGCTTCCGCCCGTTTTGCTTCCCGTTCCACTTCTAAAACAGCTTTACGAGAAAGTACCAAGCGATTTTTATGTTCATCCAAGTCAATTATTTTTACTTGAAATGTTTGCCCTACTAAATTATCCAACGATTTGACAAAATGAACATCTCCCTGGGAAAGAGGAATGAATCCGCGCAAGGATTTAATAGAAACTACCAATCCCGCCTTATTCGTTTCCTTACCGACACATTCTATAAGTTGATCATTTTCATAGGCTTGCCGTACTTCTTCCCAATCCGCTTCTTTTTGCATTTTAACAAGCGATACGACAATCGTGCTGTCTTCTTTTACAGTACTTGCAATGACAACTTTAAATTCATCCCCGACGTGAACGACATCACCGGCTTTTTCCGGTGCAGGAACGGCTATTTCCTTTTTCGGCAAAATCGCTTCCGCTTTCGTACCGATGGAAACAAAGGCAGCATCATCAGTCACAGAAACAACCTTACCTTCAACCACGTCACCCTTCTTCAGATTTTCTTCATAGTCGTACTGGTCCAACAATTCCTCGCTCATTACTTCTGTGCCTTCAGCTTGCAAATTTTCCATAATCTTAACAACCTCCTGTATTATCCAATCCGGTGTGGAAGCACCGGCTGTAATGCCTATGTAGCTCATACCATGAAACCACGAAGGATTGATTTCTCGTGCCGTTTCCACATGATATGTCGGGCAATCCTGTTCGCGACACACCTGCGCCAGCCTACCGGTATTCGCACTGTTTTTACCGCCTACAACGATCATTGCATCCACTCTGCGCGCCAAAGCAATCGCCGCTTCCTGTCGTTGTTGTGTAGCTGTACAGATGGTCATATGGGTTTCCAGATGATTCGTTTTCGTCTGCAAAATGCGGACAATACGCTTAAATTTCTCCTGTGAAAACGTTGTTTGTACAACAACCCCCATATCTTCACAAAAAGGAATTTCCTGTGCTTCTTCTTCCTTATCTATTATAATAGCACGATTTACCCCCCATTGGGAAATACTAATTACTTCCGGATGCGATTTTTCTCCGATAATGACTAATTTTTTTTCTGCAAACACAATTTTTTTCGCATCTTGTTGCGCTTTTTTTACATGAGGACAAGTCGCGTCTACAATTTTAACATGTTTTTCTTTTGCTTCTTCGTATACCTGCGGACCTACGCCATGGGAACGAATCAATACGGTCGAGCCGTTATCCACTTCCTGTAAAGACTGTACCGGTGCCACCCCTTGTGTCGCCAACGTTTCCACCACTTGAGGATTATGAATGATCGGGCCCAATGTCCGCGTGCCCTCAGTCGCTTGGCAGGCCATATCCACCGCGCGCCGCACGCCGTAACAAAAGCCGCAGGCACCGGCTACTTCCACTTTCATACTTCTTTACCTCCGTTATCGATAACCATCTGCAACAACGTATTTCGCATGTCTTCACAAAATTTCGCCACCAATACTTTATCCCCGGCTTTTCCCTCGGGCGGCAATACGGGATCTCCGAAAACAACTTTAATAGGACCCGTTTTTTTCGGCAGAGACCGGGAATTTATAATCGCCACCGGGACAACCGGCACGCCTGTTTTAATAGCAATCCCGGCAAAGCCGTCATGAAATTTTCCTAAATATCCTTTTTTATGGCGAGTCCCTTCCGGAAAAATTCCTAATATTTCCCCTGCTTTTAAAATCCGAAACGATTCGGCAATAGCCTGTCGATCAATCCGCCCGCGATGAACCGGAAATGTTTTCATATATTTAAAAATCAACCGCATAACCGGATTTTTAAACAACTCCGCCTTCGCCATAAAGTGAATAAACCGATTGCGCACAGCGGTTCCCAATAACGGCGGATCAAAATAACTTTCATGATTAAAAATCATAATTACCGGGCCCGTTTCCGGTACCTTTTCCGCTCCGTATACTTTCATTCCCAAAAAAGTATACGTATACAAATTGAACAATACCCGTAAAATCGGATCCGTATATTTTCTCATCCTTGTTTCTCCTCTATATAGCGTTGAATATATCCTGCCGTTTCCTGTAAATTCCATTCGCTGTTATCAATGAAAACCGCGTCGGGCGCCTGACGCAAAGGCGAGTGTTCACGATGAGAATCTTGATAGTCCCGAGAAGCAATATTTTCTTCCACTTGCGCCAACGTTGTTGGCATTCCCTTTTCCTGCATTTCTAAAAAACGCCGCCGGGCTCGAGCTTGTACAGAAGCGGTTAAAAAAAATTTTATATCCGCATGCGGCAAAACTACCGTACCGATATCACGACCGTCCAAAATCACTCCGCCCGGTTGTGCCAGTTGCCGCTGTAATTGCACTAATTTATACCGCACTGCGGGCAAAGCGGCAATCGCCGAAACCCGTGCCGATACTTCCGGGCTGCGAATTTCTTCCGTAACCTCCCGTTCATTAATCCAAATGCGACATCCCTGCGCTGCCGCCTGCATACGAATTTGCATCGTATCTGTCAGCTGCCGTATAGCCGCCTCATCATCCGCGGCAATCCCCTTTTCACCTGTCAACCAAGCCACCGCCCGATACATAGCTCCCGTATCGATATATAAATAATGCAATTGCGAAGCCACTAATTTTGCGACGCTGCTTTTTCCGGCGCCTGCCGGTCCGTCAATCGCTACGGTCAATTTTTTCATGCTTCATCCTCCTGTGCCGCGGCACTGCCTGCAACATACCCGGTAGAAAAAGCGGCTTGTAAATTATATCCCCCTGTAAACGCATCTACATCCAATACTTCTCCGGCAAAATACAGCCCGGGAACATATTTTGATTCCATCGTTTTAGGATTAATTTCTTTTACTTCCACCCCGCCGGCCGTAACGATCGCTTCTTCTATCGGTCGTGTACACACTGCCGTAAGCGGTAATGCCTGCAACGCAGTAACTAACCGGCGCCGCTGTTCTTTCGTTATTTGATGCGCGACCGTTTCCTGCGAAATATGCGCCGCTGCCAATACTACTGCCAATAATCGCTGCGGTAATACCGTTTTTAACGCATTCTTCGCATCTTGTCGAATATGTGCTTGCAACTCTCGCCAAATACGTTGTTCCAATTGTTCCGGGCGCAATGCCGGTTTTAAATTTAAACGAATATCGATCGGAAAAGCCATTTTTTTATGGTGCGCCATGACGCTGCTCAATTGTAAAATAATCGGTCCCGAAATGCCGGTATGCGTACATACCATTTCGCCGAATTGCCGCGCTGTCGGTTTGCCGTTCTTCCATATAGACGCCTCTACATTCTTTAAGGTTAATCCCGCCAATTGTTTCGGCCATTCTTCTTGGGTTACCAACGCAATTAACGACGGTTTTAACGGTGTAACCGTATGGCCTAAAGCCGCCGCAAAACGATGGCCGTCTCCGGTGGAACCGGTCGTCGGGTACGAAACACCGCCGGTGGCAATCACACATGCATCGCCCTCATACACACCGTTTGCGGTCGTAATGACAAAAAACGAATCTCTGTACGCAATATGTTGCACTTCTTCCTGTAAATGAATGGTTACTCCTGCTTGCAATAATTTATGGTACCATAATTTTCGTACCGCAACGGCACTGTCACTTTGCGGAAAAATCCGTCCGCCCCGTTCCTCCTTCGTCGCCATCCCCCATTGCCGCAATAAGCTGCATAAATCCCGATTCGTAAACTGTTCATACGCACTGTGTAAAAACCGGCCGTTCCCCGGCGTCTTGGCAATGAACGCGTCCATAGGGCAACTATTGGTTAAATTACACCTTCCCTTGCCTGTAATTCCCATTTTTTTGCCTACTATATCGTTTTTTTCAAACAATTCCACTACCGCTCCCCGTCGGGATGCGGCCCATGCCGCCATACATCCGGCCGCACCGCCGCCAATGACGAAAACTCGTTGCATCGTATGCCTTCCTTCTTATTTAAATTTATATAATTCCATAACTTCTTCACGGGTTAATGCGCGATATGCCCCGCGTTTTACCCCGCTTAGCGTTAAAAACGCATACTGTACACGTCGCAAATTATGCACTTGATAGCCGAAATGTTCCATCATTCGGCGTACTTGCCGATTTTTCCCTTCATGAATTGTAATTTCCAACGAAGTAATGCCCGTATGCGTATCATATCCTACATAATACACATCCGCCGGCGCCGTCATGCCGTCACTCAACAATACGCCGTCCGCCAATTGTTGCAACACCGCATCCGCAATATATCCCTTGATTTTAACTTCATACGTTTTATCTACCATATGACCGGGATGCATGAGAATATTGGCCAATTCTCCGTCATTCGTCATCAGTAATAAACCTTCCGTATTCTGATCCAAACGCCCGATCGCATAAATCCGATCTTTAATCCGCTTAAAATAATCCAACACCGTCGGTCGTCCTTGTTCATCACTGCACGTAGTAATAACGCCCTTCGGTTTATTAAATAAATAATAATGTTTCGGTTGTATTTCCAACCGTCTACCGTCTACCAAAATAATATCCTGCTCCGGCTTGACCTTCGTTCCCAACTCACGAACAATCACGCCGTTAACCCGCACGCGCCCGTCTAAAATCATTTGTTCCGATGCCCGCCGTGAAGCAACACCGCAATTACTCATTACTTTTTGCAATCTTTCCATTTCCGCTCTCCTCATTCGCAGTTTGCAATATATTGTTTTTTATATGTTTCACCCCGGTCGCGTTGTCCGTAAACGTCCCTACTTGCCGCGTCAATTCTTGCATGGACTCAACGCCCATGCACGTTAAAAAAAATGGCGATGTACCGTACATAATAGGACGTCCCGGAGTTTCTTTACGTCCGACTTCCAAAATCAATCCTTGCTGCAATAACGTGCCGATAACCCGTTCCGAAGAAACGCCGCGTAATTTTTCAATATCCGCGCGAATGACGGGTTGTTTGAAAGCAATGATGGACAACACTTCCAATGCGGCATTGGTCAACTCCCGTTGCTCGGTGCGAACCCAGCGAATCTTCTCATGTAATTTCGCGTCGGTTACCAATTGATATCCCCCGGCCGCCCGAAGCACCGTCAAGCCGCTGCCGTAAGCTTGCAATGTATCTTGTAATTTTCTTGCCGCACGTTCTATTTTCTGCAGACTCCACCCCGTATGGGCACGAATTTTCTCATCGGCCAAAGGCTCCCCGCTCAAAAAAAGAAGAGCTTCTAAAATTGCCGCTTCATTTTCCTGTTTCTTCTCCTCCGTACTGTAAGGCAACCGTATTTCCATCCTTTCCCACACACACTGTCCGGCATTGTCCGCATTTCAATAATTCCAATACGGCTAAAAAAACGACAATCAATTCTACTTTGGAACGGCATAAACGAAATACGGACAACACCGTCACAGGACCGCCGATATCGCGCAAATAGCCGATAATACGCCGCATACTTTCTTCTACACTGTATATTTCCCGCTGCAACTGCACAACCGGCGTTTTTTTTCTTGCCGACGCTTCATATACCGTACAGAATGCAGTATACAACGATTGCACCGTAATCGTCCCGGAAAAAACAGACTGCTGTAACAAAGGCGTTCCTTCACGCGCCAACATAAGACTGCGTTGCCGCCAAAACTGCCGTACTTGTACCGCCGCTTGTTTCATTTGCTTATATTCCACTAATTGCCGTACTAATTCCGCCTGTAAATCTTCTTCCGGGGCCGCTTCCGCCGCCCCGGATTTAGGCAATAAAAACCGAGATTTTATTTGCAAAAGGGTCGCCGCCATAACAAAAAACTTACTCGCATAATTGATGTCGAAGCCATCCAATTCCCGAACATATTCATTAAATTGATCGGTTATATCTACAATGGGAATGTTGTAAATATCCACTTTGTTCTTTTCAATCAAATATAATAATAAATCCAGCGGTCCTTCAAAATCGGATACTCTATAACGGCATTCTTCCATAAAATCACCATTTTTATTATAAAATAAAAGCCGAAAAATTACAAAAAAGGTTTGGATGTACATCCAAACCTTTTTCAGCCATTGCGTCCGTTTTCTTCCGTAAAAAAATGTTGCACAATGTTTTTGTGGTGCCGGGGACCGGAATCGAACCGGTACGGATATTTCTATCCGACGGATTTTAAGTCCGTTGCGTCTGCCAGTTCCGCCACCTCGGCATGACGAGAATAAAAATGGAGGCGGCACCCAGAATCGAACTGGGGATGAAGGTTTTGCAGACCTCTGCCTTACCGCTTGGCTATGCCGCCGTTTGGAGCGGAAAACGAGGCTCGAACTCGCGACCCCCACCTTGGCAAGGTGGTGCTCTACCACTGAGCTACTTCCGCAAAACAATTGGTGCTCAGGGACGGAATCGAACCGCCGACACGGGGATTTTCAGTCCCCTGCTCTACCGACTGAGCTACCTGAGCAAATATGGCGACCCCGATCGGATTTGAACCGACGATCTTCGCCGTGACAGGGCGACATGTTGAACCGCTACACCACGGGGCCGTATCATACTCCTCCGGGCACTTATGTGCCTCGAACAAGAAACATTCTATCATGAAACATCCTGTTTGGCAAGTATTTTTTTAATATTTGATAATATTATTGAGAGTTTACGTATTTTTCTATTTTTGACAACCTGCCGCCTATAATAAAACAGGGTAAAGTATCTTCAGACACTTTACCCTGCAACAACTTACTCTTATTTTGCATAGTCGACCATTCGTGTTTCGCGAATAACAACCACTTTAATTTGTCCCGGATATTCCAATTCCGCTTCAATCCGTTTGGAAATATCATGGACCAATAAAATACAATCCGCTTCATCCAATTTGTCCGGTTGTACCATCACCCGAATTTCCCGTCCGGCTTGAATGGCGAAACAACTTTCAACGCCTGCAAACGATTTCGCTATTTCTTCTAATTTAGTCAACCGTTTGAGATAATTTTCCAAGGTTTCCCGTCTGGCTCCCGGACGAGCGGCGGAAACGGCATCCGCCGCCGCCACCAATACGGCTTCCACGCTTAACGGATCCACATCGCCGTGATGCGCTTCAATAGCATTGACCACCAACTTGGATTCGCCGTATTTTTTAGCCACTTCCGTACCTAAAGAAACATGCGTTCCTTCCATTTCATGGTCCAACGCTTTCCCGATATCATGCAATAATCCGGCTCGCCGCGCCAACATTTCATCAGCCCCTAATTCCGCCGCCATAATCCCGGCCAACATCGAAACTTCAATAGAATGACGAAGTACGTTCTGTCCGTAACTTGTACGATACCGAAGACGCCCTAAAATTTTAATAAGCTCCGGATGCAACCCGTGTACGCCGGTTTCAAACGTAGCTTGCTCTCCCGCTTCCCGTATTTTTTGATTTACTTCTTTCCGTGCTTTTTCAACCATTTCTTCAATACGTGCAGGATGAATACGCCCGTCGGCAATAAGTTTTTCCAAAGCAATACGGGCAATTTCCCGTCGAATAGGATCAAAACACGATAAAATTACCGCTTCCGGCGTATCATCAATAATTAAATCCACGCCGGTCAACGTTTCAATGGCGCGAATGTTACGTCCTTCACGACCGATAATACGACCTTTCATCTCATCATTCGGTAAATTAACTACCGAAACCGTCGTTTCCGCTACATGATCGGCAGCACAATGTTGAATTGCCAGCGAAATAATTTCTCGCGCCTTGGTTTCCGCTTCACTCTTCGCTTCTTCTTCCAAGTTCTTAATCAACTGTGCCGTTTCATATTTAACTTCGCTTTCTACATTATGAAGCAGCAACTCTTTGGCATCTTCATACGTCATGCCGGAAATTCGCTCCAATTCAGCCAACTTTTCCCCGTGCAACGCTTCAATCCGAGCTTGCATCTTATCCATATCTTCCTCTTTATGGAGAAGCCCTTCTTCTTTCTTTTCCAAAGAGTCCATTTTTTTATCTAAATGCTCTTCTTTTTGTAGCAATCTGCGTTCCAGTCGTTGTAATTCATTACGCCGTTCTTTATTTTCCCGTTCCGCATCATTGCGCAATTTATGAATTTCTTCTTTTCCTTCCAAAACCAATTCTTTTTTACGCGCTTCCGCATTTTGTCGCGCCGTCGTTAAAATACGCTCCGCTTCCACTTCAGCTTGACCAATCTTGCCTTCCGCTATTTTCCGACGATACACATAGCCTACGCCGATCCCGATAATCCCGCAGGCAACCGCTGCTGCAATAACAGCTAACATGGAACAGTTCACCTCCTTTTTCACAAAAAAAACCGAACATGGGGTTCGGCTTTTTATGAGTGTATTTCTTACATCATCTTCAAAAAACCTTACAATGTATATTTCCGTCTCTTGCCGAATGGTACTTCGGCTTTTTTCATTGTAAAATTTTTTTATACCGATGTCAAGAAAAAAGCGAGGATTACAATTGCCCTTATTATCATTTTGATAAGTTGTTGCAATTAGATGCGGTGCAGTATTTCACGGATTATGGAAATGGAAAACCCCCGATTTTGTAAATAGCGGGAGAGTTTTCGACAATCCGGCGAAGGCCCCGAAAAACGACGGGAAAGTAACTGCTCCGCCACCGCCATTTCATCTACGGGACAAATATCCGACGGCACGGATAACTTTCTTTTTTTCAGCTTATTAACGATGTACGCATGCCCATACTGCCCTTTACGTGCATAATATTGATACACCGCTCGCGCCAATCGTGCGTCATTCAGCAGGTCTTCCCGTTGTAATGTCTCTACCACCGCATCAATAAGCTCCTCCCGCACCTGACGAAGTTGTAATTTATAACGCAATTCTCCTTCACTTAAAAACCGTACGGCAAGAAATTTTAACGCTTGTTCATACGCCTCTTCATATGCCGTCATTCTTCCGTAGCCTCTCCCGCCGTTTCTTCTTCCATTACTTCTTCAAATTTTTCGGGCTCCGCCGCCAACGTATCGCGAATAATCCGTTCCACTTCATCTGCCGTTTCCGGATGTTCTTTTAAAAACAATTTAACATTTTCTTTTCCCTGTCCCAAACGTTCGCCTTTATACGAATACCACGTGCCGCTTTTTTCAATAATATCCATGGACGCGCCTAAATCCAAAATCGTCCCTTCCCGAGAAATACCCGTGCCGTACATAATATCAAACTCACAATTTCTGAAGGGCGGCGCCACTTTATTTTTTACTACTTTTACACGAGCCCGATTCCCGGTCACATCTCCCGCCGACTTAATCACTTCGCCTTTACGAATTTCCATACGAATGGAGGCATAAAATTTCAGTGCCCGTCCGCCCGTCGTCGTTTCCGGATTACCGAACATAACGCCGACTTTTTCCCGTAACTGATTAATAAAAATAACAATGGCCTTAGATTTCGCAATAATCCCTGTAAGCTTTCGCAACGCCTGACTCATTAAACGCGCTTGCAGACCTACATGCGAATCTCCCATTTCTCCTTCAATTTCCGCACGCGGCACCAATGCGGCTACAGAATCCACGACAATAATATCCACGGCACCGCTGCGAACCAATTCTTCTGTAATTTCCAGCGCCTGTTCTCCGTTATCAGGTTGAGATATAAGCAATTCCCCTGTATCAACTCCCAAATGTCGGGCATATACGGGATCCAGGGCGTGTTCCGCATCAATAAAAGCCGCTATACCGCCACTTTTTTGTGCCGATGCAATCGCATGCAGGGCCAGTGTTGTTTTTCCTGAAGATTCGGGACCGTAAATTTCAATAACACGACCGCGCGGGTATCCCCCGACGCCCACCGCCAAATCCACGGCTAATGATCCGGAAGAAATAACTTCCAAATTCATTTTTCCGGCTAAATCACCCAGACGCATAATCGCTCCCTTGCCGAAGTCTTTTTCAATTTTTTTCATTGCATTTTCCAATGCGGTCTGCTTTGCATCCATAATCGTCGTCTCCTATGCAGAATGTTTTAAAATATATTGTACGCCATAATAAATAGCCCGTACTGCCGCTCGCAATTTTATTTCCCGCCTGTCTCCCATATATATGTTTTTATGCGTCACCGTCCCCCACGGTCCGCTGACTCCCGTATATACCAAACCGATCGGACGCGTTTCCGTCCCGCCTCCGGGACCTGCCAAACCGGTTGTACTGAGGGCAATATCCGCGCCGTATAACTGTCGACTCCCCACCGCCATCGCAGCCGCCACCGGGGCGCTGATCGCGGTGCAGGACGCCAACAGCGATGCCGGTACATGCACCAGTTGCTGTTTCATTTCATCCGTATAGGTACCGATTGTGCCCAAAAAATAATCGGAAGCACCGGGAATATCCGTCAATAACGATCCGATCAATCCGCCTGTACAAGATTCCGCCGCACTGATATGCCAATGACCGGCTTTTAACAACCGTCCCAACACATGGGCGACAGTTTCTTTGTTATACGTCACAATGCGACGAGCCAATCGTCGTTCCACTTCTTTTTGTAATGGCTGCAGCATTGTATTTGCCGCCTCTTCCGAGGCCGCTTTTGCCGTTATCCGCACTTCGACAAATCCCGGTCGGGCATATATGGCCAATGTGGGATTTTGTTGCTGCCGTTCTAAGTCCGACAACCGTTCTTCTATAAGCGATTCACCCAGATCATATACCTTTATATACTGCGAAGCAATATATCCTTGTGAGCCGAATTGCCGGAGCAAATAAGGTTTCAACCGCTGCCGGAACATCCATTGTAATTCCCGCGGCGGTCCCGGCAAATGTACCAAGGTTTTGCCTTTTTTTTGCAAAGCCGTTCCCGGCGCGGTTCCCGCTTCATTGGAAAAAACAGTCGCACCTTGAGGAATCATCGCCTGTCGTTTCTGATTTTCCGTAATGACCGGGGACGTATACCGTCGTTGCAACCACTGTTCTATCGCTTTATATACGCCTTCATCGAAGTACAACGGCGTCCGCATAACCTGCGCGCCGACAAATTTTGTCAAATCTCCCTGTGTCGGGCCCAATCCGCCCGACGTAATCACCAGGTCCGCCCGTTGCAAGGCCAGTTGCAACGCTTGTGCCAAGCGCGTTTTATTATCCCCGACCGTAGTCTGATACAGTACGGAATACCCTAAACGATTCAGTTCTTCGGATAAGTATTGCGAATTGGTATTCAAAATTTCTCCCAACAACAATTCGGAACCTACCGTAATAATTTCCACTCGCACCTGCCTGCACCTCGTTTCACGCTAATTCCGCCACTAAATCATACGCAAATCCCTGAACAATCCGTACACGCACCATATCGCCGGGCATAACCGTCGTCGCATTTTCCAAATATGTCACCCCGTCCACTTCCGGTGCTTGTGCCTCAATTCTCCCCACCGCTTGTCGCACACCGTTTTCAGTTTCTATTTTTTCCACCAACATGACATGTTCCGTCCCTTCCAACGCGCGATTCCGTACTTCCGATACTTGCGCCTGAATGGCCATTAAGGTGTGATAACGTTCTTCTTTCACCGCTTCCGGTACTTGCGCTTTCATACTTGCCGCCGGCGTACCTTCTTCCTGCGAATAGGTGAATACCCCGACATCATCAAAAGCGCTCGTTTTTAAAAACTCCGCCAACGTATTGAATTCTTCTTCCGTTTCTCCCGGAAAGCCCACAATAAAGGTGGATCGCAACGTCAATTTTCGTTCTCCGCGACACAACTTTTCCACCAATCGCCGCACATCCGCCTCGGAATCCTTACGATTCATACGTTGCAATACGGATTGAGAAATATGTTGTAACGGCAAATCGACATACGGACAGATTTTATCTTCCTGAATAATCAAATTCATCAGTTCGTCTGAAAAAAAATGCGGGTATAAATAAAATAAGCGAATCCAGGCAATCCCTTCCACCTTTACCAGGCGGCGTAATAACGCAGGTAATAAAGACCGTCCCGCTAAATCTACGCCGTAACTCGTCGTATCCTGGGCAATAAGATTTATTTCTTTTACCCCTTCATGTGCCAGCTGCGTTACTTCTTCTACGATAGAATCCATGGAGCGACTGTATAATGTTCCCCGAACTTTAGGAATAATACAGAATGTACAGCCGTTATTACAGCCTTCCCCGATCTTAACATAGGCACTGTATGACGGCGTCGTACGCAATCGCCGGGTATGCTGATCGTATAAATGACTCACATTATCCATAAAACAGACCCGTTTCCCTTGCCGAACCGTTGTAATCGCTTCCCATACCCGATCCCACGAACCGGTTCCCAGCAACGCATCTATTTCCGGCATTTCCTGTAACAGCTCTTCTTTGTATTGTTGACTTAAACAACCGGTAACCAGCAACATCTTACAGGATCCCTGCTCTTTATACTGCGCGGCTTGTAAAATAGTATGAATAGACTCGCGCTTTGCTTTTTCAATAAAGGTACACGTATTCACAATAATAATATCCGCCTGTGCCAAGTCTTCCGTAATTGTCATATGTTTTTCTCGCAAAATGCCCAACATAACCTCTGTATCAATAAGATTCTTGGAGCATCCCAAACTCACAAACCCGATTTTCTCCATCTACCTGTCCCTTCCGAAACGTACTGTCCGTAACCACCAATCTTGTAATACACTGCGTCCTTCATCCGTATATTCTTTTTTTACAGGAAACAAAACCAATCGCTTACCCGCCGCATCCGACCGATACGGATGCGGTGTTGTCGTATATTCGACAAACACCTGCTGCTGTTGCAAAACCCGAGTGACATCCGGCGATAACAGCCACTCTACAAACGATGCGGCAATTTCACTTTCATGATTCCAAACCGTGAGCCCTATCCCGGTCAGCCAATACGACGTGCCTTCCCGGGGATACACAATAACCAGCGGCGCGCCTTCGGCCTGATATTGTGCGGCATTACTTTCATCCACGACGGCTAAATCGACCTCTCCGCCGGCCACCCGTCGCACATTAATCGCCCAGGTTTTGGCGTACGATATGCGTTGTTGTTGTATACGCCGCAAATATGCGGCAGTATTGTCCCGCCCCTGCATTTCCACGAGCGTACAAAGAAAGTCTCCCGCCATATCCGTCGCCGCTAAATCGGGAAATAAAATCCGACAATTCGTTTGTTTAACGATATCCTGCCATCCCTGTAACGTATGCCCGTATTGTTTATAATAATCGGCACTGACGGCAAATACCATAGGATTGTACCAAAGCCCGAGCCAACGATTTTTACGGTCTTTAAATGACGGCAATACACGTTCCGCGCCCGTTACGGAACAGGTTCTTAATAAGCCTTTACTGTCGACATTTCGCAAGACTTGCTCGGCCGCAATAATGAGATCCGGTTTTTCTTGCCCGCCCATATCCGTTACCGTTTCCTGCAACTTGCGATCCGACATCGTTTGTATTTGTACCGACAACCCTGTACGTTGATAAAAAGCGCCCGCCATGCCGCGATTTACGGAATCCGGCAAATCCGAATAAACCAGCAAATGTTCGGCCGCGGCATATGTCGCTTGTTTAGCGGCCCGTTCTTTCTGTGCCAACGCATAGTATCCCCATCCCAACATACAGAATATAAATCCCGCCAATAGGCATAAGGGTATATATTTTTTCATCTTGTTTTCTCACCACAATCTATTGTCCTCACGGCACGCTCACTCCTGTCCGGGCATCATAACAGTAGCCATGCAATGAGCCATAAAAAAATTACGATTCCCGCAATAATTGTAATTTCCGGCCATTTGCCCCGAGTATTCCTTTTTTTTAAGACTTCCTGCCGAGAATTTGCAACCGACGAGGGCGCCGTTTTTTTCGACGATTCGCGTTTCCCGCTATATTCTTTCACTAATTTCTCTGCCGATACACCCAAATATTGCGCATAATTTCTCATAAATCCTTTAACAAAAACGGCGCCGGGAATGGTTTCGTAAGCATCCGCTTCCAATGCGGCCAAATATTCTTTTTTAATGTGCAGAGCCTTTGCCGCTTCTTGCAAAGTCCGCCCCTGCTTTTCCCGTGCCGCTTGCAGCGCGCTTCCCGGTGTCCTCATATAAAGCGCCTTCTTTCTGCTGTTATTTTTATTATATAACAGATAAATCTGCAGGAAAAGTATGCCTATACACCGTCTCTATACAGGCGCCGAAAAAAATTTTTTCTGTACTTCTTCCGCCGTCATCAAAATTTCTCGCGGTTTGCTGCCATGATTGGGGCCTACAATCTTCATGGCTTCCATGGTGTCAATTAAACGAGCCGCCCGTGTATACCCGATACGAAAACGCCGTTGCAACATAGAAGCGGAAGCTTGTCCGGTTTCCAGCACCATATCCACCGCCTGTCCCATTAATTCATCTTCAAAAAAAGCCCCCTCTTCGGAAGAATCCTCTTCTTGTGCTTGCTGTACAGCCTGATCATACTGCGGTTTTCCCTGTTCTTTAATCCATTCCGTCAACGCATCAATTTCTCCGTCCCCAATAAATGCGCCTTGTACACGCAAAGGTTTGGAAGCGCCCATAGGATAAAATAACATATCCCCCTTACCGATTAATTTTTCGGCACCCGCCATATCTAAAATCGTCCGTGAATCAATTTGGCTGGAAACGGCAAACGCAATACGACTGGGAATGTTCGCTTTTATCAACCCCGTTAATACATCCACGGAAGGACGTTGGGTCGCCAACACTAAATGCATACCGCAGGCACGCGCTTTTTGTGCCAACCGACAAATAGATTCTTCCACATCTCCCGAAGCCGCCATCATGAGATCCGCCAATTCATCAATAATAATCACCACAAACGGCATAGCTTCTTCCGGATGCAATTCATTAAATCGAGAAATATCCCGTGTCCGCGTTACGGCAAACCGCTTATAGCGATCATCCATTTCCCGCACGGCCCATCGCAAAACACTCGCCGCTTTTTTCGGATCCGTCACAACGGGCGTCATAAGATGAGGAATCCCGTTATAATTGGATAACTCTACCACTTTAGGATCCACCAATATCAATTTCACATCTTCCGGCCGTTGTTTAAATAAAATGCTGGCAATAAACGTATTAATACATACACTTTTGCCGGAACCGGTGGAGCCGGCCACTAATAAATGCGGCATTTTCGTCAAATCCGCCACAATCGGATTGCCGGCAATATCTTTCCCCAAACCGACCGGCACGCCGCCCTTCGCCAAACGAAACGAATCACTTTCCAATACATCTCGCAACGTAACGGGAGCGACGCACGTATTCGGCACTTCAATGCCTACGGCCGCTTTTCCGGGAATCGGGGCTTCAATACGAATATCCGTAGCCGCCAACTTCAAGGCAATATCATCCGCTAAATGCACAATTTTACTGACTTTCACTCCCGCTGCCGGTTCCAACTCAAACCGCGTAACTGCAGGTCCTTGACTGGCGTTCAACATTTTGGCGTCAATATTGAAACTTCGTAAGGTATCTTGCAGAATCGCCGCATTATGTCGCACTTCATCACTTACCCCGCCGGACTGTTGCGTGCCTTTCTTAAGCATCGAAAGCGACGGTAGCCGATAGGATTGCTGTCCCGGCGCTTTCGGCACCGCGCCGCACCCTTCCGTGCCGATGTCCGCGGCCGTTGTCGTCTGTTCCACTTCTACCGGTTTCAGATCCGCCATAGCGTCTATCGTTGCCACCGGAACGTCTGTCGACGGGGTTTCAACGTCTATAGGCGCCGCTTCCGTCGCTGCCGCAGGCACGCAAATCGGCATTGTTTCTTCGGTTTCCCCCGCCGGTTCCGGACTTTCCGTTACCCGCTCTTCAGGATATTCCTGTTCCTCGACTTCCGGCACAGCCGCCGCTGCCGGGTCCGCAGAAAGCGGCAGGGCCTCTTCCTGCGCTTCTTCTTTCCTGCGTCCGGGAGGCAATATGCCTTTATCTTTCTGCATATCAAAGAAATGATTGCGGGCTTCCTGCCATTCCTGAAAAGAACGGGTGGCTCCCTGTATACTGTCCACCGCTTTATCGGATAGACGATCCATTTTCACCCCGGCTTTTTCGGATACGGCAGTAACAGGTCGGGAAATGGACCATCGTTTCCAAAGAATCAGCGTCGCAACTCCGGCTATAATAAGAACAATAAACGCACACACATTGCCGACCAACGCCCGTAACGCCGAGGCGACGACAGCGCCGAACACCCCGCCGCCGACCCGCATACTGTCGGGCATACATTCCGAGCCCGCCGGAATGAGGGCAAGATGTACTAAACTCAAAAATATAATATATAACCAAAAGCGAATACCCCAATTTTTATTCAGCGGCCACCCGCGCCGTAACATAATATATTTTAAGCCGACAATAATCAATGCCAAAGAAATAACAATACGGGAAAAGCCGAATCCATACGCCAATACCCCGTCTATAGCATATCCCATACTGCCCGTATCAATCCCCGCACTGCCCAAGGCGGAAAAAATGCCGAAAAAAATTAACAACAAACCGATGATCTCAAATTTTAATAGCCCCGTACCTGTTTGTCCGCTTATCTTTCCGGTTGCCGCTCTTGCTTTTCCACGTCGCCCCGGCGGTCTGCCTACCTTACGTTTTACTTCCTTTGCCACTATGTTTCACCTCTGCCTCACGTCTCTTGCCGGCGTTTATGCCAAAGGGTCGCTTTTTTCCCTTCTTCACCGTACGCGGTTTCTTTATAATATACCCGTCCTTGTAACGATTCCGGTAAATACGTTTGTTTAACCCATCCTTGCGAATAATTATGAGGATATAAATACGCCGTACCGTGTCCCAAAGCCGCCGCGCCCGAGTAATGCGCATCTTTTAAATGTGCCGGCACCTCGCCGCAATTCCCTTTGCGAACATCCGCCAAGGCCGCATCGATCGCCTGATATGCACTATTACTTTTAGGCGCGCACGCAATGTATACTACGGCTTCACTTAAAATAATCCGCCCTTCCGGCCAACCGACCGATTGTACGGCCTGCGCTGCCGCATTAGCCAAAATTAACGCTTGCGGATCCGCCAATCCCACATCTTCCGCCGCACAAATGACAATTCGACGAGCAATAAATGCCGGCGATTCACCGGCTTCAATCATCCGAGCCAAATAATGTAACGCCCCGTCCGGATCCGAACCGCGCATACTTTTGATAAACGCCGAGACCGTATCATAGTGTGCATCGCCACCTTTATCATAGGTATAGGCCCGCTGTCCGACGACCTTGGCCAAATAGGACGAAGTAATCCTGCCGCCCGCAGGAAGTAACGCACAAACCTGTTCCAACAGATTTAATGCCATCCTGGCATCGCAATCGGCCAACCGGGCAAGCGATTGTAATGTTTCGTCGGCGGCCGTAATCCGTTGTTGTCCCAAACCTTTTTCTTCATCGCGTAAAGCCCGCCGCAAGACCGCCACCACCGCTTGTACCGACAAAGGAGGCAGAACGATCACCCGCAACCGCGATAATAACGGCCGATTGACTTCAAAATAGGGATTTTCCGTCGTCGCGCCGATAAGAATAATCGTACCGTTTTCTACATGCGGCAATAATATATCTTGTTGACTTTTATTAAATCGGTGAATTTCATCTATAAATACCAGCGTTCGCTTTTGATAAATTTGAATATCCTGTTTAGCCGTTTCAATAACCCGCCGCAGATCCGCAGTTCCCGACATAACGGCATTCAAATTGACGAACTTGCATTTCGTTTCTGCCGCAATAACATGAGCCAAGGTGGTCTTTCCCACTCCCGACGGTCCATAAAACAACAAAGACGGCACCATATCCTTTTCAATCATAACCCGTAAAAATGCCCCCGGCCCTGTAAGTTGTTCCTGTCCGAATATTTCCTCCAACGTATCCGGGCGCATTCGTACCGCCAAAGGACGGATCGTCCGATGAAGGTCTGCCGCAGCTAAAGAAAATAAATCATCCCCGTTCATTTGTTTGCTCCCTCAGTTAAATAGAACGCCGCCAAGATATCTTTCTTAGCGGCGAATATATAACATACTGTATCCACAATGATAATAAGCAAGAAAGAAGCCCCACTATGCCGTTTATAGACCGAGTTTTGAGCCTGCCTACGCAGGTGGGTGTTCTCCTATCGGTCCCGGCAGTCCCATCTGGGCATTGCCTAACTGCAATAGAGTCCAAACTCCCAATGTAAAATGTGTTGGTTCAAAACATCGAGAACATTTACGTACACAGTAGGGTCTTCTCTATGGCATTAGTATAATAAAAAATATAAAAAATTGCAAGTATACCCCGTTTTATTTATATATACCGCAAAAAAAGAGATCTTTTTCGACCTTGTCGCCAAAAGACCTCTTTCCCCGCTTTATATGTATTATTGATTTTTCTGTATCACCGCTTGTACGGTAGCCGCTATATGTTCAGCCGTAAAACCGAACTTGGTGAACAACGTTTCTGCCGGTGCCGAAGCGCCGAAATGCGAAATAGTAACCGTCGCTCCGTCCAAGCCGACATATTTTCCCCAGCCGAAATCGCTCCCCGCTTCAACGGCAATTCGCGCACGAATATGTGTAGGCAAAACCTTTTCCCGATATGCCTCATCTTGCTGTTCAAACAGCTCCATAGACGGCATGCTGACAACGCGTACCTGTATATTCTTCGCGGCTAACAACCGCTTCGCTTCTACAGCCGGTGCCACTTCCGAACCGGATGCGATTAAAACGGCCTCCGGTTGAGCATTGGCCGCCTCTTCCAAAATATAAGCCCCTTTTACGGCTTCTTTGCTGCTGCCCTGAAGCTGCGGTACATTTTGTCGGGTTAATACCAGTGCCATCGGCGTTTGCGTACCGGTTACCGCCAAATACCAAGCGGCCGCCGTTTCCGTCGCATCCGCAGGCCGAAACACACATACATTCGGCATTGCCCGCAACATCGCCAACTGTTCGATCGGTTCATGCGTCGGCCCGTCTTCTCCGACGCCGATACTGTCATGGGTCAACACATACGTTGTCGGTAATTTCATCAACGCCGCCAACCGAATCATCGGTTTCATATAATCGCTGAATACGAAAAAGGTTCCTGCATACGGACGCACCCCGCCATGTAAAGCCAGCCCGTTGACAATGCCGCCCATCGCCAATTCACGCACGCCGAAATGCAAATTCCGTCCGGCATAGTTCCGGGCACTGAAGTCACCGGCGCCCTCCATATACGTTTTATTCGAAGGCGCCAAATCGGCACTGCCTCCCAACAACTGCGGTACACGGTCTTTCAAGCGATTGATCATTACGCCCGATAAGCTGCGAGTAGCCTGCGGTTTATCCGCATAGGACCAAAATTCCTCATCCTTCCATAAGGTTTCTGCCGCTACCGGACGATGCATGCGATCCCACAGCTGCCGTTTTTCCGGATACGCTTGACTGTATGCCGCAAATAAGGTTTGCCACTGTGCTTCTTTTTGTTCTCCCTGCTGCCCTAATGTGTGATAATGTTCATATACAGCGGACGGTACAACAAATGATTTATCCGGTTCGGGCCAAGATAAATTTTTTTTCAATGCCAACACATTGTCCGCTCCCAGCGGCGAACCGTGAGCCGCAGCTTTTCCCTGCTTGGCAGGGCAACCATAACCGATTTCCGTTTTAACCGTAATAAACGAAGGATGCGCAAGATCCGCTTTCGCCGTTTCAATAGCAGCTCCGACAGCTTGCAAATCATTGCCGTCTTCTACGGTCAAGGTTTGAAAACCGAAAGCCGCCAGCCGCTGTTGTACATTTTCGGTGAACGCCAATTCGGTATCGCCTTCAATAGAAATATGATTGCTGTCATACAGCACAATCAATTTTCCCAATCCTAACGTTCCGGCCAAAGAAAAAGCTTCGGAAGATATGCCTTCCATCAAGCAACCGTCGCCGCCCAGAACAAAGGTATAATGATCCACAATCGGATAGTCTTCCGTATTAAAAACAGCGGCTAAGTGAGCTTCCGCCATGGCCATGCCCACCGCCATGGCCATGCCGGCACCAAGCGGACCGGTCGTCGCTTCCACGCCGACCGTATGTCCGTATTCCGGATGCCCCGGCGTTACCGATCCTTCCTGCCGAAAAGATTGTAAATCTTCCAACGTAAGCCCGTACCCATATAAATGAAGTAATGAATAAAGCAACATGGAGCCATGACCGCCGGAAAGAATAAACCGATCCCGATTTTCCCAATGCGCATTTTTAGGGTTATGTTTCATATGACGCGCCCAAAGTTCATACGCTATCGGCGCCGCTCCCAACGGCAAGCCCGGATGACCGGAATTTGCTTTTTCAATCGCATCGGCAGCCAACACGCGAATTGCATTTACACAAGTTGTATCCATGGTATTCATGAGTAATCGCCCCTTTTTTTATCACTGTCTTTATTATGTATAAAAACGCCCTCTTCTGTCAATGAAAAAGATTCGGTTTCAAAAAAATACCGGCGGAACAAAAAGCTCCATCCGGTATCTATTTTTTATTTTGTATTTCTTCATATCGTCGGGTCCATTTCCACCGATTATGCAACCAGAACCAATCTTCCGGATATTGCCGAATATAGGCTTCCAATCTGTCATTTAAACATTGCGTAATCTCCCGCACCCGCGCTCTTTTCTCCGCCGCCGTAAGGGTTTTATCCCGGTCATAAGGGAAAATGGGCGGTGTCACTTCAATAACATAACAATACGGCGCAGGTTCCCGAATAAATAACGAATAAATAGGGTAATTTCCCAATCCCGCCAACTTGGCCGGACCATCTGCCGTCAACGTGGTTTTTCCGAAAAACTTCACTGCAATTCCGGTCATTCCCGGGTCCTGATCCATTAACAAGCCGATGTAATGACCGCTATGCAACAAGCGAATCATATCCCGAATTCCCGTTTTATACGTCACTTGTTGATGCATCATCGTTCTATATTCATTAATAAACCGATCTGCGCCCTTGTTATTTTGTTTCTGTGCCACCGAAATCAGCGGATAGCCTTCCATTGCCAACGCGGCTCCCAACATTTCCCAATTACCCGCATGAGAAGCCATAATAACAGCCCCTTTGCCGCTTTTTCGCAAAGCATCGAGATGTTCTTTACCGCGCCACGTAATCTGTAACCCGAACCCCCTTTTTTTATACAGCGGATACGTTAATACGGAAATAATCATCGGCCCGAACCGTGTCGTACCGGCTTTCGCAATAGCCGTCGCCTGTTCCGGATCGGTCGTAATCCGGCAAGAAAGGATTTGCTCTTTTGCCAGCCGTTTTCTTTTCTTAGGCACCAGCAACCAAAAAAGTTCTCCCAAAAAAGTTCCCAGTACTTGCCGTTTTTTTCGCGATAAGCGACAAACGATCCAACTGAACAGCTTCATAAATCTATACATCATATCACCTTTTACTTATCCAAAGCCGCCAATCTTTCTTCCAATTCTTTCACGCGTTTTACCAACTCGGGAAGATGCTTTAAATGAGCCTGCGTTCTGCTCCATTCCATATGGGGACGAGCGGGAAATCCGGCATACACGCCGCCGCCTTTTATGTTCCCCGTAATGCCGGTTTTACCGGCAAAAACAGTATTGTCTCCGATCGTAATATGGCCGGTACAGCCCGTCTGTCCTGCAAACGTAACATGATTTCCCGCCTTAGTACTCCCGGCAATACCGGTTTGTGCAATTAAAAAACAATCGTCACCAATTTCCACATTATGTCCCAAATGTACGAGATTATCAATTTTAGTACCTCGACCGACCGCCGTGGCTCCCATCGTACCGTTATCAATACAAGTGCACGCACCCACTTCCACATCATCGCCAATCGTAACATTGCCGATTTGCGGAATGCGAATATGTTTTCCCTGTTCCGTAGCGAATCCGAACCCTTCCCCGCCAATAACGGCATGTGCCCGAATGACATTGTGATTACCGATAACGCAATTTTCATGAATAACAGCGCCCGGATAGACAGTAGTACCCTCGCCAATCTGTGCTTGATCTCCGATAAACACATATGGATAAATAGTACAATGTGCGCCAATCTTGACATTTTTACCGATAACCGCATACGGCATAATGGCCGTGTATGCGCCAATGTCGGCACTCTTGTCGATCACGGCCGTGGGATGAATGCCGGGTTCAACCGTTTGTCGCGGATGAAATAATGTCAGCAATCGTGAAAATGCCAAACGCGGGTTTTCTACCACCAACAGCGTATTCTTTCCTGCCGGAATCTCCGCCGTCACCATAACGGCACCCGCATCTACTTGCGGCACATATTCCGTATACGGAGCTACGGCAAACGTAATATCTGTTTTTTTCGCTTCCGCCAGACTTTTAACATCAGTAATATATCGGTTGCCGTCTCCGATTACATGCCCGCCTAAAAATGTTGCCAATTCTTGTATTGTTTTTCTCACCATTTACGGCCCCTTTTACTTTAATTTTGCAATAACATCCGCTGTTACATCGATACCGCCCTGCGGTACCGCTTCTTTATACACAATAATTCCGACTTTTTTTTCTTTTGCAATTTCCGCCAGCTTTCCTTCCATTTGTGATTGGAACTGCTGTTGCATGCTCATACTGTAAGCTTGCATATTTTGCTGTATTTTTTGTTCCTGTTGCTGATATGCCGCCGGGGACAACGTTGCCTTAGCCTGCTGCAAATCTTTTTCTTGTGCCGCTTGTTTCGCTTCTATTTGTTTTTTTATTTTTTGTGCCGCCGGCGCTTTTTCCATTACTTGATTCATATCTACCGTACCGATTTTATCACCATTACCGCAGCCGGCCATCATCGCGGCGATCATTAAAATAGATATACCTGCCCCGATTCTTTTTTTTACATTCTTCATGTTCCTGCCTCCTATTTATTTCATTTTAATGATAATATCGTCGGTTACATCACGAGCCTCGCCTTCAGGATAAGGAGTATCAACAATAAGTGCCAAGCCCTGTTCATGCGCCACTGCAGCCGCCTGTGTCCGAATATCCGCTATCATTTTTTCTCGTAAATCCACTAGTCTTTTTTGTTTTTGTGCTAATCGTTGTTGCCATTTCCGTTGTTGTACCGCAGTCATTTGTTGTGCCCGCCGTGCTTCCCGTTGCCGGATTTGCGCGGCAAGCCGCTGCTCTTGTCGAAGCCTTTCCTGTTGCTGCAACTGCCGCCGATATACGTCACATTCGCTTTGCAATCGTTGCTGATAGTCGGCAAGCGCCTTCGCATCCTGCGGACTCAGCTTTCCCGTCGTTCCATACCGCATTTGTTGTACGTGTTGTTGCCATTGCCGACGAAGCTGCTGCCGTTCTTCCCTACTAAGACCGCTATTTTGTTCTTGCAGTTGTAAATTAACCAACTGCAATGTTTCTTCTTTAGCTGCCGACGACGCCTGCTCCGACTCGCCGGCCGCCAATGCGGCATACCGCTTTAATACTTTTTCTTGTACTTCCTGTTCTTTCTGTTCCTGCTTTTCACGTATATCCGCCTCCATCATAATCTGCCGAGCCTGCGCCGCCAACTCGTCTTGCCGTGTAAGCTGCGCTTCCGCCGCCATTTGCAGCGCGCTCTCTCGACACGCGGCTTCATATTGCGAAGACAGTCGTCGGTATTCCAACTCCTGTTGATGATAGGTTGCATACGCAGGATGGCTCATCAGTATACGATCCACGTCGGCCCGGGCATAAATAGGAGAAGCGACAGGGGCCGGTTGTTGCACCTGAACCGCCTGCCACCTAAAAAAAAGCGCCGCTCCCATTATGACCATAAGACCTGCCGCGATGGCTATTTTCCGTTTCACGAATTACTGTGCCGACTGCGAACTTAGCTTCTTGGCCACTTGGTCGGTAATATCCGTGCCGCCATATAAAACCGCACGCTTATCCAGCACTACGCTGAGTCCCTTCGTTTTGGCCACATCACCGATGGCACTTTCTACTTTTCCTTGCACATTTTTAACCAATTCCTGATTTTTTTGGGCCAATTCTCCCTGCATTTTCTGAAATAACTCTTGCTTTTGTGCATCCGTCATATTCGCCGATTGTTGTTCAAATTGTTTTTGCATAGCCGCACTGAGCTGCTGCATCTGCTGTTGTGCAGCTTGAATATCCTTATTATCGGGCGGTACCGCTTTACTCATATCCACTACCCCCACATTACTGGAAGGCGCGGCTTCTACAGGATTTCCCATTTGCATAAGTGCCAAGCCGGCAATACTTAAAACGAACACTAACGCAATTACGGCAGAAAATACTTTTACATTTTTTTTATTTCCCAATTCCGACATCATCTGGACATTACTCCTTTACATATACCCTATTAATCGAACCCATTGCGCTTTTTCAGCAATAATATATTCTATTCCCATATATTCATGTGGCCGATATTGAATTCCCAATTCATTTTCTTTTTGTTTTAAATTACGTTCCAACCGAACTTGCCAATGATCATTCCATTTTTGTGTGAACCAAATATAATACGCCCGCGGAAACGTTTCGTACTGAATTCCCAGCTTCGTATCGGGTCCCCACCTATAATAATATCCCAAAAGACCGTTCCATCGTAACGTAGCCGGTGTAAATCGACCGGATATAAACAGTTCCGAAGAACCTCCCCATTTACGTCCCAAGGTTCCTTCCACCACCGTATCTCCTTGCGTGTCGGATCTTCCCATATCCACATACACGCGCCCTTGTACGTCATATTTTTCAGTATGAGGCTGCAAAGAAATAATCGCGGTTTCGTCTCCCACTTGCAGAGAAGAAAGTACTTGTAATCTATAGTTACGCACAATATCCTGCGCCTGTACTTCCTGTCTAATCTGTTCCTGTAATTCGGGCATATGTCGCCGGACAAACGCCGCCGGCAATCCGATAAGGGACAAATACTGCGCGGCCAAATGTCGACGCACGCCCCAAAACAGCGTACGCGGTAAATTTTCGGAATGCAATCGTATCTCTACTTTACGAATAACCGGTTGTTTAGGAACGAAGACCGCCTTTACCACACACGTGCGTCCGGGTTGCACCGTAATATGAGGATAAAATTCAGGCAGCGCCCGTGCCGATTCGGCAGTTAAAATTTCCTGTACCGCATTTCCGGCCCAATCCAAAGAGTCAATCGGCAAGCCGATCAGCGCATTCTCCGCCACCGCCTGCACAGGCTGCAAATCGGCCTGCATATAGCTTTTTCCCGACGCCGACACGGCACCGTAATCATATACGACGCGCACCGCCCGCACCGTATTTCCCCAAGGTCGTAAATACACTTGCAATTGCGTATCCGTCCCGGGAATCAGTTGTATCCGCTCAACAGTATACCCAATTAATACCCGATTGACAATATCATTTAATGTGCGATTATATTCTTCTTGCCGTTGTTGCAAATCTTGTGTATCCCGTGCCAACAGCACGTGATTTCCCACCGTTTGTATACCGGCCTGCATCCGTTTTTCAGCCAATGCGGGCAGGCCGACGCCTACGGTTCGTACGGTAACCGTGACATGACTTACCGTACGGGCGGCAACTATATTGCAGGGAAGTATAGCCGCCGCTATTGCAATAATCCACGCTTTCCCCATACGACCTTAAAATTTACCGCCAAAGCTGAAGTGGAACTTACCGCCGTTCTGTCCCCAGGCATAATCCAACCGTACCGGTCCGATAGGCGTAGTAACGCGGAAGCCGACACCTGCCGATTCATGGACTTTATGACTGGAATGATACCAGCTGATGTTTTCCGTCCCGCCCCACGCATTGCCGACATCGGTAAATACTACGCCTTGTATTTTCTTAGCAATCGGATAGCGATATTCCAATGTGACGGCATACATTTTATTACCGCGAAATTCATCGTCTTCATACCCGCGAATCGTATCCGCTCCGCCCAAAGTAAATAAGTCATTATAGGGCAAGCTGCCGAACGCCGTGCCGCCCATAACCCGCAACGCGGCAACATGTCCATGACCTAAAGCCCGATATAACCGTGCTTCGCCGATGAGTTTTGTATAATTAAAATTACCGCCCAACCCATGGCCGGCCATAATACCGGTAAATGCCAATCGCTTTCCTTGCGACGGGTCAAATACATTATCCCGATTATCAAAAACATGGGACCAGGTCAACGTATGTACACGTCCGAAATTATTCTTAAAATACGTTTCATCTTGCGTATAATTCAACCCGCTTAAATATCGGGAATATTCATTATTCTTGGCTTCCAACGTAAAATAATCGCCTGTATATTCACTGCGCGAACGACCATATGTCACGCTGAACCCGCGTGTTTTCTTTTCATAAGAGGCCACTGCCCCTTTATCGCCATAGTCCGTATATTGCCCTTTACGGTCATAAAAATTGAAGCCCAACGAATCGCCGTATTTATTCAGCCACGGATGCGTATACGAAAGGGAATGATTCTTATTGGAACTGCTTTTACCGCCGAACTCCCAATTTAAAGCCACCTTATCCCCTGTACCGCGAAGATTCGTTTCACTCAGCCCGATAATTCCGACCAACCCGTCCGATTCGGAATAGCCTGCGCCAATCGTGACCGATCCTGTTTTTTGTTCCGCTACATCGATTTCTAAAATGACATTTTGTCGATTTCGTTGCCCTTGCAATAACCGTACATTTACGTCCTCAAAATACCCTGTATTATAAATCCGTTGAATACTTCTGCTGACCAACGCCTTATTAAAAATATCACCTTTACCGAAACGCATTTCCCGTAAAATAACCCGATCCTTGGTTTTCGTATTGCCGCGAATGAAAATATCTTCCACATGCGCTTCCGCAATACGAATATGCAAAATCCCGCGGTCATCCATCTTCACTTCCGACACATGATTGAGCATGTATCCCCAATTATTATATAACGTATTAATATTGGAAACATCTTTACTGATTAAGGTTGTATTTAAGACCGTCCCGGGTTGTACATTCAACAATTTTCCCAGCGTCGATGCGGGAATGGATTCATTACCTGTGAGCTCAATTCCCCGAACCGTCGGGTTTACCCGTACATGATATACCAGCGAAACGCCTTCGGGAACAACCTGAAACGCAGGTTTCACTACGGCAAACAAGCCGCTCGACCCGATGCTGTTCACATCGTGCCGTAAATATTCTCCATTTACAGTATCGCCGATGCGCAATGCCAACCGTTTTTTCAACACGTCCGCCAATTTATCGTCCGGTAACGCGGAAAATTTAATAGACGTAATCGTTTTTCCTATATACGGCGCAATCTCCGAATCGCTTACCGCATCCCCGTAGGGTAAACTCATTTCCTGTCCTTGCGGTAAAACAGCTACGGCATACTTCGGCACGGTCTGATCAATATGAACATCATTAATGCCCGAAAAATACCCTACCGGGGTCCCCGGTAAAGTAGACAGGAGCGGCAACGGTTCCGGTAAGTTCCGAACGGCGTCGTTTTGCGCCTGTTCCGCCTGTTGCTTTACGATAGACGCATTCTTTTTAGTAGAAAGATTCGTCATATCCGATTGTGTCCGATGCGCAACACCGGACGTCGCAATACTTTGCCCTTCCGCGGGAGTGGAAGCCGAAGCCGCAAAAACCGTACCGGTCATTAAAGAACCGGTCATCAGCGCAATCAACATTTTCTTTTTACGTGTGTTCATAAAAATCCTCCATTATTCATTCTGTATTTCCGTACTTTGCAAACTGCGACAAGCCGCTTGTACGGTTTCCTGCATTTGTCGTGTCGATAACACCGCAGCATTATCGTCGGTACGTGTTACGATTTTCTCCGGTACACATGCCGTTTTCGAGGCTGCCGACGGTACCGTTCGTAAAGGCGCGGGTGTCGCCCGGACGGAATTTCTTTGTCCTCTTAAAGAGGCGGATTCCTTTCGCTCCGCAGTTTCTCCTGCGGCCGGCGACGGGGCTCCTTTATGCAACGATTGTACTGCAATATCGGAAGTTACGGTAGGTACGGGAGCGACGGATAAAGCCCGGATCCCCACACCGGCACCGATAAAAACAATAGCGGCAACAATATACATCCCGTACGATTTGAAATACGCGGCCGAAGTATGGTGCTTGCGCATATTTTTCATTTCCGCCTCAGCCAACATTAAATTCAATTCTCCTCTAATGTCCGCTTTTTTTTGCAAACTCCGTTTCCGCCTTTTCCAACCATTTACGTGCAGATCGGAGTTGTAAAAGCAGCCGTTTATCCGACCTTCCCATAGCGCCACTCCTTTCGGAATATGTTATTACTATCCTAAAAAAGAGCTTATTTTGTAACAGATAAATTATATCAAAATAATTATTTTATTCCTTTTTTTCTTTACTTTTCACGTCATTACTTTATATCCCCTCTATTTTTTCTTTTTTTCGTACCAGTTGTCCGAACATACCGCGCAATCGATGAATCCCGCGTTGCCGCAACCGATATACATAGGCAACACTGACAGATAATTCCGCCGCAATGTTTTTTTGTTGTCTGTCCTGTAAATATACCCCGGCCAACACGGTCCGCTCTTTTTTCGGTAACCGCGGAAACAGCCGCAACACTTCTTCTGCCAACAAATGTTTTTCCGTCTGTCGGCCGGTATCTTTTTCCGGATCACAAAGCAGGTCTTGCAAAGAGACCCCCATATCATCCACTTCATTCAAAGATTGACAGCTGCTCCCCCCTTCACGTCGCAAATATTCTAAAATCTCTCCGCGAATACGATGCACTGCATACAGAGAAAATGCCACTCCCTGTTGTATCCGAAAATGCTCCACCGCTTCAATTAATCCTACCGTTCCTTCCTGAATGGCGTCGGGAATCCATTCAGAATGCATCGATAACCGCATGACTTCTTTGAATACTAACGGCTGATACTGCTCAATAAGTCGCGCTCGCGCCTGCATATTTCCCTGTTCTTTATAGGCCCGCCAAAGGGTTTGTTCTTCTTCACGAGTAAGCAGTGTTATTTTTTTTAATTCTTCTAAATACGAAGTCAGCATGTCCCTTTTCCACCTTTAAAATGAATAGCGATAGGTTGCACCTAAAAACGAGGAGTCTTTCGATTTCCAAGTATCTATACTTAAACCGCGCGTTAAATCATACTGTATCCCTACACGATTATCTTGGTGATTCAATCCGAAAGCGGCCGTCAGCATCACATTATCATATATATACTTACCCATTTCAATATTATAATAATTCTTACTTAAATCCGTATTACGATCATTCAAATTCAGGGAACCGTTTGTCACCATTAACCGATCTAAGGCCAGCACGCGTTCTAATTGCTGTGTAATCCCCAAACTATTCAAAGTCATCCGAAGTCCGGAGCCCAATAATTGATGAAAATCCTTGTCATCCAGCGAACTTTGCTGTTTGGCATTCCCGTTTCGCAATGTAATCAAAGACACGATTTGCTGTTTCGTCAACGGTGGATTCGACCGTAAAATCAAATCCATTCGCTCTACAGGCCCTCGTAACGTCAACCCCACATCATATTGACCGATCCGACTGTTCCCTTCTATATCTACCGTAGGCAACAACGAATTTCGCTGTGAAAAATCGGCTTGCGCCTTGGCAATTTTAAAATTCGTATCCAAATATCGCACAAGACCGGACCGGGCTTCAAATTTACCGAAAGGCTTCGGTTGTCGGGTGGACCCTCGGAAAGTCGCCGAACCTGTTATCATTAAATCACAAATTGCCGGATTATACAACCGTACAGACTGTCCCGATGATACGGTCAGATCCAATCCTATATTCGGCAAAGAGGCGGACGAACTCATCGCTAAAGGCGGCTTGATCACGGCATGGGCGATTTGCACAATACCGCTGAGTATCGGTTTATGCTGACGATTCCTTAAAAGAAGATGTCCGTTCAGCGGGCCTTTAAAATAAGGCGAATATATTACCGGGTGATCCGCATCCGCCGTCACCTTATACTGCGTAAGTCTTCGTCCTTGCCAATCCGCCTCGCCCTGTATGGCTATCGTCCCGGGATGAAGTGCATCTTCCTTATCCATAGCGGCCTTCACATCCATTACCATATGATTACCTTGAAACGAAGCAAGCCCGACTATATGCTGCAAAGGATATTTTACATCACGAAATTTAACCGTTCCGTCTTCACAAGTCACTTCACCGTGCACCAACGGGCGCGCAGCGGTTCCTCCCAGCGTGAGATTTCCTTTTACCTCTCCGGTTGCAGCTTGTATACGGGGAGTTAAAAACGTTAATGCATCTAAATTGGCTTTGTCCAATTTCAACGTAACCGCCAATGGATCCCGCGATTTTTCATCCGTCAATGCCCGCAGAGGAACCACGCCGTTGGCACTGACCCGATAATTACCTTTCGTAATCGTTGCCTGATTCAACATAAATTTTCCCTGTTTAAAATTCCCTAACGCATACGCCTTGTCAAACGGAATGCCGTTAATCGTACCGCCGTTCAACTGCGCCGAGACATCGGCCTGCAGCTGCTGTGCCGTTCCTTTTATATCCGCTACTAAATCGACAGGAGAAATAAGCGGTAGCCGAGTATGTCCCAATATACCGGTTAATACAGTAGAAGGAAATTTTCTTAACGCCACTTGCATATGTACCGGCCCATAAAACGAATACTTTCCCTTTACCGCCAACACGGCATCGCCGCTTTTCAAGACTAATGAACGGATCGTTACCGTTTTCCCGTTATACATAATATGCACCGGTGAAGGCTCTATGTTTAACCCGTTTAAAGCCGCCTGCGTAAGGGTGCCGACCACGTCTACATGCGGATCTTTCCTTGTCCCTTGCACTCGAATTTCGCCATCAACGCTTCCTTTAACATTCTGTACGGGAATATGGGCCACTTGCAATATATTTTGCAAATTCCCCTGTGCGATTTTCGTATAAGCGGACAGTTTTCCCGTCCGTACATTTACCGTCCCGACCGCGGAGTATTTACCCTGTCCCTGTCTAAAGGACAAGTTGTTCAATCGCCAAATATGATTTACATAAGAAAAATCACCGTTCACTGCTTCCATGGGAAATCCCTGCACAATAAAGCGTCGACTCCGTACATTTCCTTGCAGGTCGGGTGCTGTCGGCGTACCGCCGACATGCAACTGTACATCCACAAAGCCCTGCGGCTGCAGGGGACTATTTCTGATAAATCGCGGCACTTCAATCGATTGACCGTGTACTGCCAGATCCATCTTTTTCCCTACAGACCCCTTGGCGGTAAAATTCGCATCATAAGCCGAAGCCGTCACATTATTCAAATACAACGTATGGTCTTGATAATGATAGTCCCCTTGCACTTGTTGATATAAATACCCCTGTACCGAACCGTCCCATAAATGAATGCGCCCGATAGCTTCCGGTCGAGTCCACTGTCCTCGAATCAGTACATCATTCGCCGCCCAACCGGTTACGCGCATATGACGAGGTACCATGTTACCCGCTATATCTTCCAGCCGTACACGATTGCTGTGAATAGATAAATTCAACGTTTTTGCCGCTACATTCACCCGGCCCTGTGCGGTATGAATGCCGTCATGATATCGCCATTGCGCCTGCTGTATATTAATCATATGGCGATCGCCCTGCAACTCGCCTGTCAACGTATCAAAACGCCGCTGCTGCACCGCCCCTTTAACAGCCTGAAATTGTAATCGCCATTGCCATAAGGGACCATACACCGCACCCTTACCGTTCCAAATTCCCCTGATCGCTATGGGAAGACGGGTAGATAAAAACTGCGGCTGCACACCCTGTATACGGAAAGAAAAATCGGGAATGCGGCGGTTATAGTCATAGGTTCCCTGCAACTGTACGGCACCGCCGCCCGCATGCGCCTGCATAGAAGAAACTCGCAGCATGCCCCCGGTATACTGCACGTTCCCTTGCAAATACGGAATCTGTACCCCTTTGTATGTCAAATTCCGTACAGTCCCTTGCACGGCAGCTTGTATACCGGATATTGTCAGCGGTCCATGCAGCCAAATATTACCGGTAATCACGCCCTGTAACGACCGGGGACAATAGGGTATCTTGGCTAATTGCATTTGCGCTACTTTCAACTTTGCCGAAAAAATATGCGTTTTCCCGTCATACGTCCCGTCTCCCGTCACCGTACCGTTTGCCGCTTGTCCGTATATTCGTTTAACCGCCAGGCGATGCCGCTTAAATTCCACTTCCGCCCGTCCTTGCCGCAATGACACACCTTGATACGAAGCCCGAGGAACGGTAACCCGACCTTGCACTTGCAAATCATTTATCTTTCCCTGTATCCGTCCGGAAAATCCCGCCTCTCCGGTCAACGCCTGCGGCACATAGGCCGGAAAAGCACGTAGCTGTATACGTTCGGCATCTACCGCCATATTACATTGCGGAACGGCGCCGGAAATATCTACATTCCCGGCTACTTGTACCGCCTGCCCGTTCACCTTCCCCTGCATTTGTCGCACGTGAATCACCGAAGAATCTAATACCAACGTACCGTCAACAGCCGTCAAATGCACCCCTTTAACTGCGGCTTTACCGGCTTGTATTTCCAATCGCCCCTGCAGCCTTCGTTGTGTCCCGTGCTGTGACGCGCCAATCCGCAGCCGCTGTATCATGCCGCCTTGAAACGTAACCGGCACCGCCTGCGGCGGAATTATCGCTTGGCACCATACCAGGGGAATGCCGTCACTGCGCAAGGTACCTTGCCAAAATTGCGACGACCCATATATCCCCTGTAACGAAATTTGTCGCCCTTCCAGCTTGCCGTCCAAATTCACCCGCACCTTTTGCGGCGAAGAAAAATCAGCCGTACCGTTACAATCTTTAATCCGTATGCCCGTTCTTCCGGGCAAAGAAGCGCGTATCGTGCCGTTTCGCACCCCGATAACCGCCCTGAAGCCGTTATCCGTATGCGATTGTTCAAATTGTAAAATAGATTGTATATTCCACTGTTTGTCATTTACATTCCGCCAAACATGCAACGTAGGCGCATCAATATCCACGCGATCAATGGCGACTGCCGCGTTCGCGCCTTTCCATACGGAAAGCAGGCGCCACGGATTCAACTGTAACGTGACCTTATTTCCGGATACCACAATACGCCCTTGTCGATCGGTAATGACCGGGTGCTGTAAAACGACGGCCCCCTGCCAATCAATCTGCAAAGAAGAAAATTGCAATGAACCATTTATTTTTTTATTGACCGAATACCGTATGACGGTCGCAACCTTTTGTAACAATACGGGTTTCTCCGCTTGTATTGCAACAAGACCGACCGCTACGCATACCCCGATTGTCCCCATGACAATCTGTGTTTTTTTCACGCTTCTCACCTGTTATCGATTCTTAATAATTAAAGAGAGAACTGTTCTCTTCACAATTCTCTCTTCATTGTACCGATCCCCTCTTATAAAATCAAGCCGGAAAGAGCCGCCCCGACAGGTACCTTTTATCAAGGCCGAACAACGCCGGAACGCACGTCCATCCCCATCGCCTGTTCTAAAGAAGAAATTCCCACATTATAATCATACAAAGCTTGTATATGGTTTATTTTGGCTTGATTTAATGCCAACTGTGCATCCAATACATCCAAATTGATCCCCACGCCGGCTTCATAACGCACCCGTGAAATAGCAAAGCCTTCGGCCGCCTGCGTCACTGCCGCCTGCGTTTCCCGTACACGCTGTGCCGCACTGCGAACGGCCAAATAAGCCTGTTTAACTTGCAATTGCACACCGTCTCGCGTTTTTTGTTCTATTTCACCGGCAATATTCAAGTCCTGCCGAGCTTGAGAAATTTTATGTTTCCCGGCTCCGCCGTCATAAAACCGATAGGATATTTGCCCGCCTAAAGACCATGTTTTATGCTTGGTGCCGGGAAATGCCGTATCATTCCAGGCTTGTGTAAACCGAATGCCCGCCGTCGGTCGATTGTCCGCCTTGGCCAAAGCCATATACGTCGCCGCTTTTTGTACAGACAACGCCGCCTGTAAAACTTCCGGTCTGTACGTCAATGCATACTGCGTGGATTCTTGCAAAGACAACGTATAGGCTTGAAACGGCAGGCGATGATCTTGTAAGGTCAACGCCGTCGTAAGCGGTAATCCTAAAATATTATCCAAATTATCTTCCGCCAAAGCCGCCTCATTATCCGCTCCTACAGCGCGCGTCTTAGCCGCAGCCAATGAAACCTCGGAATGCAGCACATCTACCTTGGCAACGGTACCTACCGTATATTGCGCTTTTACATTCTGTACATGCGCTTGTAAATTGGCAACCGCCTCTTTATATACACGCTGCACTTCCCGTGCCGCCAATAAAGAAAAATATCCTTTAACCGCCTCTAATTTCGTATTCTGTTCGCTTTTTAACAAGTCTTCCTGCGCCGCTTCTTTTCCTAATTCAGCCAAGGCGATCCCGTGTTCTATCCGCCCCCCCGTATACAACGGCAAGGACACGGTCAATTCATGATTATATTGATTGCCCGTCATCGGTCCCATCGCCGTTACCGCCGAGCCGCGTCCGGCGGAAAATGTATATTCGCCGGTTATACTGCGTGCCGCTTTGGCTTCACCGATAGCCGCTTCCGCTTTTTTAACAGCATAACGAGACGCTTTTAAATCTCTGTTATACGCCAGTGCCAACCGTACCGTTTTGGGCAAATCCAAGGTCATCTGCGTCGTATGCGCTCCCTTGTCCGTTATAACCGAAGCCGCCGCTTTTTTTGCTTCCCGTTCACGAATCACCGCCGTATGAGCCGCAATTTGTTCGGCCAATTCTTCTCGCATCAAAGGGGTTACATCTACGGGACGAATGTTCCCATTTTCCGGAACACCGTCCGCCGTCCCCGGGGTTGCCGCCGCAACGGTCATCGTAACGGCGGAAAAAGCCATAATCATACCTATTTTTTGTACTATATTTTTTTCATAAAAACCCCCATCTTTCCCTTTCGGTCTCGACACTAAAAAGAATAATTCAGCCCATAATAATTACCGCCGTCCTGCTGTCGGAAAGGCCGCGTTATTTGTCCGAAAAGATACACATTCGGAGCCACGCGATATTGTCCCTTAAAACGATATTGCCACTGATTCGGATTATATCCCTCTATCGACAACCGCAACGGGCCGTCGGCAAAAAAATCCAATCCGATTCCCAACTCACCGTTAATCAGCCCCCAGCGCGCATCCATCAATTTACCGTCCGTTCCATATTGCAAATTCATACGTGTTCTATTCCCGATACCTTCAGAGCCCAACAAAATAAATTTCTTGTTGCGCTTTACTATAAAATTCGCATATCCATAAGTTTCTTTTTTACTCGTATTATATAATATACCGGCTTCGCCGGTAGTCTGTACATCGTTATTTCCCGACAATAACTGATTTACCTTCTGCGAAATAGCGGCTGTATTTTTTAAGGTTGTTTTTATATCCGACTGCGTTTGTGCATCACCGGATACACTTGCCAGAGAATCGGCCACCACCGCCAATTTAGCACTCGTAATCTGCATATTTCGCACTACGGATCGCACATTTTCCGAGGTCGCGCCGTCGCCGTCAAGCCGTTGCAGAGAAACGTTCATTTGCCCCGTTAAAGCGGCCATATTTTGTGTAATTTGTCGAATATTTCCCGAATTTTGCTGTAATAAGGCATCCGTTTGTGCCGTAATCCCATTAATATGTTGCAAAGAGCCGCGCACCGCCTGTTGCGTCCGTGCATCTCCCACAATGGCATTTATATTTTCTACCATCGTATTCGCATTATTCATTAAAGAACCGGCACTGTCCATCATATCCGCCATCGTCTTGGCGGGCATTCCCGCCACGCGATCTCCGGACTGCAAATAATGCGTCGTGTCCCGTCCGGCTTTGATGGACACAATTTTTTCTCCCATCAATCCGTCCGTTGTAATAGAAATTTGCGAATCTTTCGGTATTTTTACCTCATTATTCAACTTCAGCGTCACCCTGACGCCTTCGGCGGTGGGCACCACTTTTTCCACACGCCCCACATTTACCCCGGCATAGCGTACGACATTTCCTTTTTGCAATCCGTTCGCATCCGCCACCAACGCTTGCACTTCATAGCCGGGTTTGCCGAAAATTTCGGCTTGCGCCAAATCAATAATGACATACGAAAATACCAAAACGCCGACGATCGTAACCAACCCCACTTTTGCTTCAGCATTCCATTTCATTATTTCTCATCTCCATATGCGGAAGTATTCCTCCATGAATAAATAACTGAATATCCCGATCTTTCGTTTTTTTAAACGTTTCTTTATCGGCAATTAACCGAAACTTTCCCTGTTGCAAAAAAGCCAATCTGTCCGCCACATAAAAAGCCGAAGTCATATCATGTGTAACGATCACCGACGTTACTTGTAATTGTTGTTGCATATCCCGTATTAAACGATTAATATCCGCACTGCGCAACGGATCCAACCCGGCGGTCGGTTCATCATACAAAATAATTTCAGGGTTCAGCGCCAACGCCCGAGCCAAACCGATCCGCTTTTTCATGCCGCCCGACAACTCATTCGGTCGGGCCTCTTCTTTCCCCGCCAACCCGACAAGCGCCAATTTTTCAGCGACAATACGCCGTATTTCCGTATCCGCCAAAGAAGTTCGTTGCCGCAAACCGAAAGCTACATTTTCCCCCACCGACAAAGAGTCGAACAGAGCGGAATATTGAAATACCATACCCATGCGCATTCTTGCCCGATCCCACTGCGTTTCGGAAAACCGGGAAATATCTTGTCCGTCCCACAATATTTTCCCGCTCGTCGGTTTCTGCAGGCCTATAAGCAACCGCAATAAGGTACTTTTTCCGGAACCGCTCGCACCTAAAATCGCCAGGGTTTCCCCTTGGTGTATCTCTAAATTAACATGGTCCAAGATACATTGAGATTTATACGCAAAGCTTAGATCACATAAGGAAATCATACGTACTCCTAATATAAGATAACCGATAAAATATAATTACAAATAAAAATGAATACAATGGAAGTAACCACCGATTTCGTCGTCGCCCGGCCCACTCCTTCGGCACCGCTTTCGGCATGGAATCCTTCATAACAGGCAATAACGGCAATAATACCGCCGAAAAACATCGCTTTAATCAGCCCGTATACAATATCCCCGACCGCCGTCAATACGGCAATGGAATTTACATAGGTAAAATGTGCCAAACCGGCGCCCCATACAGCCACGGCATAACCGCCGGCAGTGCCGATAACATAGCCGTAAAAAGCTAAGAGCGGCACCATGAGCACACAGGCAACAAACCGCGGCACAACTAAATACGCAATCGGATTCACGGCCAGACACCGCAAGGCATCGATTTGTTCCGTCACTTTCATCGTCCCGATTTCCGCGGTCATCGCCGCCCCTACCCGTCCGGCCATAACAACCCCTGTTAAAATAGGTCCCAGTTCTCGCCCCATAGATACGGACATAGCCCCGCCCAACGTAGATTGCGCGCCGTATCGCAACAAAATATCCACAATTTGTAACGTCATAACCATGCCGGCAAACAATAACGTCAAGCTGACAATAGGCAATGAATCGACACCCAATTTCGCCATTTGATATATCGTCAAATGCCACTTTATATTCGGCAATTGTCTAATCGTACGTCCCCAAAGTAAGGTAAACGCCCCTACCTGCGAGAAGAGAGAAAGTACCCGATTTCCTATACACTCCAAAACGGTCATGCCACTATGTCACCTCTTCAGATATTTCATGATGCTGCTGCCCGCGCATATAAGGCCCGAATTTTTCAGTTTCAACTATCTATGATAATAGCATTATCCCCCTTTGATAGCAAGAGGCACCATAAGAAAACGCCCGTCCTCCAAGGACAGGCGTTTTCTTACGATTATAAAGAGCCTATGACGGTATCCGTGTCCGCCGACACTGCCGCCGCCTCTTCCGCGTTCTTTGTCTTACTGTCTTTCCGGTCTTTTTTTGTGGCTCCTTCTGCCGTTTCTATCGCCGCTTTCATAACGGCCGAAGCTCCGGCTGCCGACCGGTACTTTTTCCTGTATTTTTCTCTTTCTTGCGGACGTACTACCTGAAACGTCAATTGACCGTCACCAAGAATAATATACGGCGTAGGAACCAAGGTCTTGGCTTCTGTATCCTTTTCCTCTTTTGCCCCTTTTTTGTGCGGCTTCCGTAAGTCCGAATCGGTCGGATTCTCTACTTTTTCACGAATCTTCACCTTATCCGATGTATCCTTTTTATCCGGTACCATACTGACATTTTTATCTAAGATTTCAACCACTAAATCATTATTACTTTCTTCCGTTTCAATTTTTTTCTTCAACTCCGCAAAATCTTTATAATGACGCAGGCGAGCTAAAATTTCATCCGTTAAATTATATTTTTGCCGCTCGATCAAATACGGAAGCGGCGTCACCCCGCCGCCGCGAATTTCCAAAATCATTTCTCCCGGAGGCTGATCTTTCGGCACCGTAAAACTCAGGATACGCGTTTCATCGGCACCGCGATACGGATGCAACTTAACCTTTAAATAAATTTCATCACCGGGAGCGACTACTGCAGGAGCCGCCGAAGCATCTACAATACGCGCCGTTTTTTTAGCTTGCGATACACGCACATTCATCTGAATATCCAATACGGGGTACGCAATAAATTCGTTATGCTTCAACATATCCAACACATTATATAATTCATCAATACTTTTTTCATTGATATTTTCTGATGAATAATACATATTGTGTCGCGTAATATCTCTATCCGTCCCCCCGGCACCCCGGATCGTATACGTTAACGAAACCGTCCCGCCGCCAAATCGATCCAACGTTTTATTAATCGTATTATAGACGGCCGTGGAAGCCAACACCGGAGTCAGCTCATTATCTTCCACTATTTTTACTCGTTTTTCCAAAGTTGTCCCCGTATCTTCATCGGTAGCTTTAATAATGACCGGGATTCCCGGACGCAGATCGTTGCGGCGCCCGGCGATACCGGCACCGCGATCTTGTTCAATAACCCCCGTTTCCCGTCCTATCGATCCCAATTTAAACGAAGTATTTAAACTGTTGACAATCGTAAATATATAAGCATTATGCATAAAATAATTAATGCTTCCTTTTTTTAGAAACGGATGTCCGAACGCCACAATATGATCGCCGTCCACATAGGTTACCGTACCGATAGCGCCCATTTTCATATCACCGTTCATTAACGCCGCCGCCACCGCGCTTCCCGGCTCCAAAGCAACCGATGCGCCGTCGCCGGAAGACGTCGGGGCCGCCACCGGATGAAACCGATATTGAGGTAACTTTCCCACAAACCACTGTAACGAAGCACTATCCAAACCGGACGTCATTAACGGCGTGGTAATGGGTATTAAAGAAGCTTCTCTCGCATTAAACGGTCGCATTTCATTTTCATTCGGCACATTCCATAATTTCACCATATCGGTAATAGGCGTAATCATGCCCAAACGCGATTTCGTGAAAGACCACCCATAGGCCACGGCTCCCAATAATTTTCCGTTAATATATACGGGACTGCCGCTCATTCCTTGTGCAATCCCGCCGCTGCGTTCAATTAACGGCCCTGAAAATTCCGCCAATACCAAATCGCCGGAAGGACCGCTGTTTTTCATGACCCCGATAATTTTAACGGGAAAAGTTTCTATCGCAGTACCGTGGACAACGGTTTTGGCATATCCCGTCATGCCTTCCTGCACATCTTTGACTGCCATAAATTCTTGTGCCTGTACAGACATGGTCATTACACAACACAATACCAGCAGCCGGGAATACCCTGCTATTTTTCGAATTTTTCGCCAATTTATCATGCGTGCATACCCTTACTTTTCATCCACAATAATAACTGCCGCGCCTTGTTGTACTTCTGCCCCCGGCGCAGTTTTAACCACTTTGACAACCCCGTCCCTTTGCGCTCTGATCGCCGGCATGGGACCGGCTAAAGACGCTACGGTCAGCAAAACATCGCCTTCTTTTACTTGCGTCCCTACAGCCGCAACGGATACCACCGTTCCGGTTAATACGGAGGCGCAAGATACCTCTTCAGCCATTACCGGCGTTACCGCCAGGAAGGACGCCCCCAACATGACGGTCATCACATTCTTTACTATACGCATGGTACACTCCTTTAAATATCTTCCATATTATTTTTAAAATCATTCATATGGCGCAACGCCTTTCCGGCACCTTGTGCAACACAGAGCAACGGCGCCTCACATAAATAAGCGGCAATGCCCGTTTTTTGTACAATCAATCGGTCCAATCCGTCCAACAACATGCCGCCGCCGGTCAATAAAATACCGTGATCCGCAATATCCGCAGCTAATTCGGGCGGCGTTTTTTCTAACATATCCAAAATAGTTTTTAAAATACAATCCAACGGTTCCTGTAACGCCTGTCGAATTTCTTGGGAGTCAATATCCGCTTCCGCAGGTAATCCCGTTTCCGTACTGCGTCCATGCACTACCGCCGTATCCTGCTTACCGTCCGCCAACGCCGTGCCGATCAATATTTTTAATTTTTCCGCCGTACCGCAGCCTACTGTAATATGTTTATACCGCTCCAAATACTGCTGAACGGCTTGATCGAACGTCCGACTTCCCAGCCGCAAAGACGCACTGATCACGATCCCGCTTAAACTTAAAACGGCCACATCCGTAGTACCGCCGCCCAAGTCCACTACCATAGAGCCGTTCGAACGGGCCGTATCTATACCGGCGCCTACTGCCGCCGCCAACGTTTCTTCCATAATAACAATTTTACCGGCGCCGGCTTGTACCAACGCTTCCATAACCGCCCGACGCTCTACATTCGTAATACCCGACGGTACACAAACCAACACGCGCGGCTTAAAAAGACGTACTTTTCTGATTGCCTTACCGATAAAATAATGTAACATATATGCGGTGGCGTCATAATCGGCAATCACGCCGGCCTGCAACGGATGGTAGGCGGCAATATTTCCGGGCGTTCGTCCTTGCATCGCATACGCTTCTTTCCCTACCGCCACCACTGTATTTCGCTCCGTATCCACAGCAATGACCGACGGTTCATTCACCACAATTCCCCGTTTTTTTACATATATGACAATGTTCTCCGTCCCCAAATCAATGGCAATATCCTTTCCCGGCCAATGATTTTTCGACCAAACGGATTTCTTTTCTTGCCGGCATGATGAAGTATCAGTTTTCTTCTTCCATATTGACCCGAACAATATCAGCACCTAGCCTTTGCAATTTTGCTACCAAATTATCATAGCCGCGATCGATATGATACAAATATCCCACTTTGGTTTCGCCTTCCGCTACCAATCCGGCCAAAACCAACGCCGCACCGGCACGTAAATCCGTAGCACTCACGGAAGCGCCTCGCAACACAGGCACCCCTTCAATCACGGCGCTTCTTCCTTCAATGCGAATTTTTGCACCCATTCGTTTAAATTCATCCACATGCATAAAGCGATTTTCAAAAACAGTTTCCGTGACTACACTCGTACCCTTGCAGATGGTCGTTAAGGCCATAAATTGTGCCTGCATATCCGTCGGAAATCCCGGATACGGCAGCGTTTTAATGTCTACAGAACGCCGCTGCGAACCGCCCATGACCCGAATGCCGTCAATTTCTTCTTCAACCGTTGCACCTACCTCTTTCAACTTGGCAATTAAAGGTTTTAAATGCTCTGATAACGCATTTTCCACAAACACATCGCCCCCGGTCATTGCGGCACCCACCATAAACGTGCCGGCTTCAATACGATCGGGAATAACGGCATGTGCGGCTCCATGTAATGTTTTCACGCCTTCAATGCGAATAACATTCGTACCGGCACCGCGAATGTTGGCGCCCATACTGTTTAAATAAGTCGCCAAATCCACTATTTCCGGCTCTTCCGCCGCATTTTCCAAAATCGTTTTACCTTCCGCCATAGCCGCCGCCATCAGCACATTTTCCGTAGCCCCTACACTCGGAAAATCCAAATAAATTTGTGCGCCTTTCAACCCTTGCGGCACTTCCGCCTTGATATTGCCGTCCGCCAACGTAATAGACGCCCCCATCGCTTCAAATGCTTTTAAATGCAAATCAATCGGGCGCGCACCGATAGAACATCCGCCGGGAAGGGAAATCTCCGCCTTTCTTTTGCGTGCCAACAGCGGTCCCATTACCAAAAAAGAAGCACGCATACGTCGTACCAAATCATAGGGTGCCGCCGTTGCATTTAATCCTGCCGCGTCGATTTCCAACACGCCTTTTTGTAACTTTTTAATCTCTACGCCTAAAGAACGAATGACATCGCAAACCGTCTGCACATCCGCCAATTCCGGAATTTCCGTCAGGGTACTTTGCGTCATTCCCAACATGGATGCGACAATAATCGGCAAAACAGCATTTTTTGCACCGCTGACACGTACCGTTCCCCGAAGAGGTTTTCCACCACGAATAACAAGCTTCTCCAAATCCGTTGCCTCCTGATAGCTTTGAGTCAAGGTATATTTATGAGCAAAATGATCCCATGCTCCGCCATAATAAATAGTTTCACTATCAAGTCATTGTACCATAAATATGCCGAAACCGAAAGAGAAACTTACAGCAAACCGAACGGTCCGATTGCCGCTCCCTAAAGAAAAAACATCAATAACGCTTTTTGAAAAAATTTTTCCGCGCCCAAGCCCGAACGAATACAACGGTCGCCCCTTATATTTCATTGAAAAACTTGTACTTCCTGTACCGTACAAGGCGGGATTACTTTTTCTCGAGGAAAAAGTCGCATATAAGTCTCCGCCGCCAACCCGGGATGATAATATTGCAATAATACATTGCTGATAAAACGACTGTGCGAAAATATAAGAATATGTCGCTCTCTTCTCCGGCTTAATAATTCCCACATATGCTCCGTTCGCGCCGCCAACTGCCGATAACTTTCCGCTCCCGGGCCGTCAACAAAATCCGGATCTTCCCGTTGCCAATAGGCTGCCAATGCCGGTTGCCGTTCGGCGGAAGTGGTGCTCATAAAACGTCCGGGAGATAAACACACAAATTCCCGCACACATTCCCAGATCCCCGTTGCCGCTTCCGGAAACCGGGCAATCATTTTTAACGCCGTTTGTTCCGCCGGCAAATAAGGAGATGTCAGAATCAGTTCCGGTTGCCACGGAAAGCGCTCCGCAAAGGTTCCGGCTTGCGTAATGCCTGCCGACGATAAAAAAATAAATTGCGGATTTTCCGTAGCTTCCCCCCTATCGGCTACGCTTTCTCCATGACGCACAAACCAAATGGTTTTCATTCTTTTCTCCTCCTTTCTATATGCGGAAAAGCAAGCATACGGCCCTTTTCCGACTGTATGCTTGCCGTTTCTCTATTTGCCCGCCAACATCCTGTATACTTCATATTTTTGTTTGGCAAATTCTTCCGCCTTTACAAATAATTCTTCCGCCAATTCCGGGAACGTTCGGGTTAACGCCGCATAGCGAGTTTCCCCCATTAAATAATCCCGGAACGATTCCTGAGGCTCTTTGGAATCCAATATAAAAGGATTTTTTCCTTCTTGTTTTAATACCGGATTATAGCGATACAAATGCCAGTATCCGCAAGCCACGGCCCGCTTCATTTCCTCCTGCGCGTGTCCCATGCCGCAGCTTAAGCCGTGATTAATACAAGGTGCATAGGCAATAATAACGGACGGTCCGTTGTAAGCTTCCGCCTCTTTAATCGCCTTGATCAGCTGACCGGGATCGGCGCCCAACGCCACTTGTGCAATATACACATGACCGTATGTCATGAGTAAACGTCCTAAATCTTTTTTATTAAATTTACGACCGGATGACGCAAATTGCGCCACCGCTCCTATAGGCGTTGCTTTGGAAGATTGCCCGCCCGTATTGGAATACACTTCCGTGTCAACAATCATAATATTAATATTGACATCCATGGCCATCACATGATCCAGTCCGCCATAGCCGATATCATATGCCCAACCGTCACCGCCATACATCCAAATTGTTTTCTTTATTATATGTTCTCTATGTGCCAAAATGTATTGTTGTAGTACGGCCGCTTCTCCCGTCAGCGTAACTTGCTGTAATTCGTGAATATACCGACGACTGATATCTTCCGTCACTTCGCCTTCATTGTCGACACCGATGGACGCCAACCAGGCGACAGCCGCCTCTTGCAACGGGCCGACCGTAAGGGCCGCCAATTGTTCGGTCTTCAGCCGTATGTCTTCCCGTTGCTGCTCCATAGACAAGGCCATTCCCAACGCAAATTCCGCATTATCTTCAAACACGGAATTGGACCATGCCGGCCCATACCCTTCATGATTCGTCGTATACGGAATACTGGGCATTGCCGAGCCCCAAGCCTGCGTACACCCGGTGGCATTGGCCACCAACATACGCGAACCGAAAAGTTGTGTCAAAATCTTCATATATGCCGTTTCCGTACAACCGGCACAAGCCCCCGAAAACTCCAAAAGCGGTTTATTAAATTGACTCCCTTTAACCGAAAATTTATCCATTCCCGTCACTTTTGGTTGTACGGTTTGTGCAAATTGCCAATTCACATCTTCCTGTCGTTGCGTTTCCAAGGGGCGCATTACTAACGCCTTATCTTTTGCGGGGCACACATTGGCGCACGTATCACAGCTATAGCAATCCAACGGCGATACTTGGATACGAAATTCATATGCCCCCATGTCTTTGCCGATCGCCTTTTTGGTCACAAAAGAAGCCGGCGCCGCCGCTTTTTCCTGTTCATCGACTAAATACGGCCGAATACAGGCATGCGGACATACCAAAGCGCAGCGATTACATTGTATACAACGGTCCGGAATCCATTCGGGAACGGTCGAAGCAATGCCGCGTTTTTCATACTGTGTAGTGCCTAACGGATACGAGCCGTCCACATACGGCACAAACTCACTGACCGGTATGGAATCGCCCTTCTGTGCATTGGCCGGATCTACAATTTTTTTAATAAAATCCGGAACCCGACGTTCTTCAACGGGACGAGTGTCTTCCGCCGTCGCCCAATGTTCCGGTACCGACACGGCCACCAATCCGTTAATACCGCGGTCTACCGCTTCCTGATTCATGGCAATAACTTTTTCACCTTTTACTAAATATGTCTCGACAATGGCTTTTTTCATGTATTTCACCGCATCTTCCAAAGGTAAAATACGGGTCAACGCAAAAAATGCCGCCTGTAAAACCATATTGGTATGATTTCTTCCCAAGCCGATTTCTTCCGCAATCGCCGCCGCATCAATAATATAAAACTTTACTTTCTTTTCGGCAAGCTTCCGTTTAACCGCCGCCGAAAGACGGGTTTCCAATTCTTCCGCACGCCAACTGCAATTTAAAAGGAAAGTGCCCCCTACCCGCACTTCATCCATAATATCATACGTATCCATATAGGCTTCTTTATGACACGCTAAAAAATCCGCCTGTTTTATATAGTATGTAGCCCGAATCGGCTGCTGTCCGAAGCGCAAATGGGATTTGGTAACCCCTCCCGATTTTTTCGTGTCATACTCAAAATAAGCCTGTACAAACATATCCGTATTATCACCGATAATTTTAATCGAATTTTTATTCGCACCGACCGTTCCGTCCGAACCGAATCCCCAAAACTTACAATTTATCGTTCCCCGCATGTCTACCGAAATAGGTGTATCCGGAACGGATAACTTCGTAACATCGTCCAAAATTCCTATGGTAAAATGCTTTTTCGGCGCCGGATTCCACATATTTTGAAACACTGCATGAATAGAGGCCGGCGGCACGTCTTTAGAGGAAAGCCCGTACCGACAGGCATAGACCGACAACGGCAAGCCTCTATGTTCCAAAGCTGCACAAATATCACAATACAAAGGTTCTCCCAAGGCGCCCGGTTCTTTCGTCCGATCCATAACAGTAATGCGCTTGACAGTAGGCGGTAACACTTGCAAAAAATGTTCCAATGAAAATGGCCGGAACAACCGCACCTGTAGCAAACCGGTTTTCTTTCCTTCCCGATTTAAGGCATCTACAGTTTCTTGAATCGTCCCCGCAACGGATCCCATCGCTACAACAATATCTTCCGCATCCGCCGCGCCGTAATATTCGAATATTTTATACGTCCGCCCCGTTAAAGCCCCTATCGCATCCATATATTCCTGCACAATCCCCGGCAACCGCTCATACCAGAGATTATTTGCTTCTCGTGCTTGAAAGAACATATCCGGATTGGTAACCGTACTGCGCATCACCGGATGTTCCGGATTCAGGCCCCGATGTTTAAACGCATACAAGGCTTCCCGATCCACTAACGCCGCCAATGTATCCTCGTCCAACAATTGAATTTTTTGAATTTCATGGGATGTACGAAAGCCGTCAAAAAAATGCATAAACGGCACATGTCCTTTAATCGCCGATAAATGTGTCACAGCCGCCAAATCGGCACATTCTTGCACATTCGCACTGCAAAGCATGGCAAATCCCGTATTACGACACCCCATAACGTCCGAATGATCCCCGAAAATCGACATCGTATGCGATCCGACCGTTCGTGCCGCCACATGCATTACCACCGGTTTTAACTGACCCGACAAGCGATGCATGACAGGAATCATAAGCATCAGACCTTGAGAAGCCGTAAAGGTCGAACACAAACTCCCCGTTTCCGCCGCGCCGTGAACCGCACCTATAGCACCGGCTTCCGACTGCATTTCCACTAATTTTACAGGCTGGCCGAAAATATTCTTTCTGCCCTTGGCTGCCCAAACGTCCACATGCTCCGCCATAGGTGAAGACGGCGTAATGGGATAAATCGTTGCCACTTCCGTAAACGCATAGGCCACGTGTGCCGCTGCTTCATTGCCGTCCATGGTTTTCGTAAGTTGTCCGACCATAAAACCAGCTCCCTTCTTATTCTCTATATCGACAAAAGTTATACGTTTAACTTAAGTATAGTTCAGCAAGCGATAAAAGTAAAGCATATTATGATTGCCATTTAGGCATTATTATTTCTAAAAAATATCGAGAATGCAAGTATCTCTTCTTTCCCAAAAAAAGAACGTATCCGCTTCGCAGATACGTTCCGAATCCGATATATACAACTTTTTAATACCACCGTGTCATCGGCAATTCATTATTCGTGCCCTTCGTCATTAACACCTGATGCACATCAATATTTCCGATAAAGAACGAGACGGCACAACCGCAAAGGTACAGATCCCACATACGTGCAAACTCTTCACCTTTTGCCGCAATAACCCGATCCCGTACACCTTGGAAATTATGGTACCAGCACATCAACGTTTTATAATAATGGCGTCGCAAACTTTCTACATCAATAACTTGGAAATCATTGTCATATGCCAAACTGATGATTTCCCGCAAAGACGGCAAGGTACCGCCGGGAAAAATATATTTGCGCATCCACGGATTCCCTACCGTTTCATCATGTCCGCTAATATAATGCAACAAGAACAACCCGCCTTCTACCAACAAATGTTCCGCCGTTTCCATATACAACGGATAATTGGAGCGGCCTACATGTTCCAACATCCCCACACTGACAATACGATCAAAGGTACGCCCCGATTGTTCCAAGTCCCGATAATCGATCAATTCAATCTGAACTTGCCCTTCCAATCCCATCGCTTTAATACGTTCTTGCCCTTTTTTCCATTGTTCCTTACTTAAGGTGCAGCCAAATCCCTTCACGCCGTATTTTTTTGCCGCTTCAATCAATAAATATCCCCAGCCGCAACCAATATCCAACAACGTCATCTGCGGTTGCAAATGTAATTTTTCTAAAATATAATGCACCTTATTATGCTGCGCTTCTTCCAATGTATCCGTGTCGTTCTTAAAATATGCACACGAATAACTCATAGAAGGATCCAACCACAACGAATAAAAATCATTCCCCAAATCATAATGAGAGGATACTTGTTCCTTCTGTTTGGATTTTGATTCCGACGTATATAAAATTCTTCCTAACGCACTTTTATCCAAGGAAAATTGATTATTTTGACTCAACATACATTGCAAAGCCGTAAATAAATCCCCTTTAATTTCCAAATCTTTGCGCATATAGGCTTCCCCTAAAGCCAGAGAAGTTGAAGATAACAATTCCCGCTTGGGAATGTCTTTATGAATAGCAATTTCAAAAGCCGGTTCCCCCGCACCGATAGTATATTTTTTCCCATGAAGTTCTACGGTAAAACAATATTTATCGAACCGATGTAAATAGTGAATAAAAAACGAATCTAAAATATTCATAATCAAGCACCCCTTTTTTAACTTTCTCATTTGTGTGTAAGTACATTTTCCAATACCATAGTAGTCGTCACAGCGCCTATCCCCCCCGGTACAGGTGTTATCGCTCCGGCAATCTTTGCCGCTTCGTCAAACGCAACATCGCCGACAGTCTTACCGTTTTTACAATTAATACCGATATCAATCACGACGGCGCCCGGCTTAATCATATCCCCTGTAATACATGCCGCTTTTCCCACCGCCCCTATAACAACATCGGCCCGACGTACTACTTGCGACAACGCCTGCGTATGAGAATGACAAACGGTTACCGTCGCATTTTCCTGCAAACATAATTGTGCCAACGGTTTGCCTACAATGTTACTGCGCCCTACAATCACCACTTCTTTACCTGCCAACGCAATATGATAATACGCCAATACTGCCATCACCGCTTTAGGCGTACACGGTATAAACGACGGCTTGCCTGTATATAATCGTGCCACACTGCTGTCCGTAAGACCGTCTACATCCTTTTCCGGACAGATGGCGTTAATAACGCGATTTGCATGGATATGAGAAGGCAATGGCAGCATCAACAAAATGCCGAAAACCTCGTCCTTACCATTTAACCTCTCTATACAAGACAACAACGTTTCTTCTGTAACCGTTGCCGCAAATCGATGTATCGTTCCTTGTAAACCGATCGCTTCCGCCGCTTTTTTCATAGACGACGCATACATGGCCGATGCCGTATCCTCCCCGGCCAATACTATAGCCAGCTCCGGATACACCCCGTCTTTTCGCCGTGCTTCCACTTGCGTTCTCAGCCGTCGTCGATACCATGCGGCCACTTTCTTTCCATCTAAAAGCTGCACATTCCTTCCCTCCTAACGTGTAAATGTAACAATAACCGTACTGCCCGCACGAACCGGAGCGCCCGCTTCGGGATTTTGATAAACGGCTTTCCCCATCCCGCGCGGGACAAAGCATAATCCCGCTTGATTAAGCCAAGTATTGACTTCACGAGTATCCCACCCCGTAAAAGACGGCAATATAATCCCCTTTTCCGTTTTGATAACGGCGGGAATCTCCCGTTTTTTTATCGGTTCCGCCGGAATAAACGGCCGCTCCGCCTCTGTCGGATGGGACGGCTTAACACCTTTAAACCGAACAATTTCCGTCATCATCTCTTTGAACACCGGCGCCACCACTTGTGCCCCATAGTATACACCGACAGGATTATCGACCACAATAAGAACGACATATTGCGGATCTTCCAACGGTCCGAAGCCGATAAAGGAGGCGATATGTTGGTTGGGAGCATATCCGGTGCCGGCCTTATTCAGCCGCTGCGCCGTTCCGGTTTTACCGCAAAATGTATACCCTGCAATCTTGGCGTTTTGTCCCCCGCCGGAAGAAATTTCTTCCGATAAAATCCGACTGATCGCCGCGGCGGTTCCCGCCTTAATAGGCGTGGACACTAACGTGGGTGTAGTTTTTTTATACACGCTGCCGTCAGGATTATCAATTTCTTTAATAACAAAGGGTTTCATCATTCGCCCGCCGTTCGCCAAGGCGCCGAAAGCCTGTACCATTTGCAAAGGCGTTACGGCAATCCCCTGACCGATCCCCATAACCGCCGTATCCACATCACTCATCGTGGCCGCATTAAAAAGAATTCCCGTTCCTTCTCCGGGTAAATCAATTCCCGTTTCTTTTCCGAAACCGAATCGTTTCGCATAAGCCGTCAACGTTTTACCGCCTGTATGCAAGGCAATATTTACCATCCCCGTATTAATGGAAAACTTCAAAATTTCTCGTAATGTAACCCTTCCCATGCCGGATTTATCCCAGTTGTGAATCACACGATCTCGAACTTGAATGGCACCGGTATCCAAATATTCGGTTTGCAATCCCCACGCCCCGGAATCCACTGCCGCCGAAGCCATAATCGGCTTAAAAGTGGAACCCGGTTCATACAGATTCACTACGGCACGATTTTTATACGCTTCCGCATTGCCTTTACCGAAATCATTGGGGTCAAAATTAGGACGACTGGCCATAGCCAAAATCTCTCCGGTTTTAGGATCCATGACAATAATCGCCGCCCCTTCCGGATGATTGCGGGCCATAATGCCGTCCAAACTTTTTTCCGCAACAAATTGAATCGTACTGTCAATGGTTAATCGCACGGATCGCTCTTTATGCGGCAACATACTATGAAGCGCCGAATCCAAAATCGGTACCTTATCCGGATCCATAACAGTTTTTACGGTTTGTATACTGCCACGAATGACATCGTCCAACACCATTTCCACCCCATCCAGGCCTTTATCATTCTCGCCGACAAAACCGATCAATTGTGCCGCCATGTCCCCGTTTGGATAATATCGCCGATTCTCATCCACAAAACGCAGCGAACTCAGCTTATATTGTTTAATAATTTGCCGCACCGCTTCATACTTGGTATGATCCATCGTACGTGCCAACCAGACAAACCCTGTATCCCGCTGTAAACGTTCTTGCACCTCTTTCGCATCCATCCCGACATACGGCGCCAATGCTGCAGAAAGTTTTTCTACAGACACATGTTTCTCAGGATCCTTTACATCCTGCCGCAGCATATTCGGATCCGCATATAACGACTTGGCGATTTCACTGATTGCCAATACTCTGCCATTGCGATCAAAAATCGTCCCTCGCGGCGATTGCAACTGCCGATCGGTTTCCGCCTGTTGATCGATATATTGCGTCATTTTTGCGCCTTCTACAATTTGCAAATCCACCATTCGTACCAAGACGGCGACAAATACGACTCCCAATAAAAGCCAAATTCCCGCCGATCGTTTGCGAATCTGTTCTGTTTGTGTATCTTTATTATCTATGCGCATGGTATATTCCTCATGTATACTGTTGCCGCCATTGTACTGCCGCTTGTTCCAAGACCGACGCCGTATTATGCAAACGCCCTTCCTGCACTTGTCGTAATAAATATTGCAAACAAGCCCCCGTATCCTTGCCGCAATACTGTACCAAGGCCGATGAATATAACAAATCTTTCGTTTCCACCGGCAGCCGTGTCGCCACGGCAACGCGCCGCTCATAAAAAGGAAGGTGTTGTACCGCCGCCATTACGCGAACCATCGCGCACATTTGTTGCACGGCCTGTAAAAGCTGCTCTTTTCGCTTAAAAACACCTTGCCGAATTTCGCGACACCACCACCGTCGACACACTTCCTCGCTTATCGACTGCAACGAAAGAACGGTTTGCGACTGTTGTACCAACCACAAAATCCGCCGTACTTCTTTTGCCGCTTTTCCCCAACGTCGCAATACTTGTGCCGGAATATCGGCCCATGAATCCGCCGTAAACACATTCCCTGCTGCAGGCGGAAGTGACGTACCGCAAAAAGGGTAAAACAACGCCGCATATCGTAAGGTCAAATCACCAGGCAAATGAGAAATATATGCCAACGTACGCTGCCAATCAGCCGGCGAAACCCAATACACAAGTTCCGGAAAAATAGGAACCGCCACTTCTACCCCGTTTTTCCGACTGCGACACGCAGCGGCGGCCAATCCCGTTTGCTTCCATAGCTGCAATCCCTCGGCCGCATAGGGAGTCAACAATAAGCGGTCCCCTTCTTGCACCGCCCGTTGCAGCGATATACCGGCAACGCGGGACAACGCCTGCGGCATAGCTTGTACCAGAGACGCCTCCGGCGTAAATCCCAACTGACCGACCAGTCGACACGCCCGAAATAACCGCAACCCATCTTCGCGAAAACGCCGCACCGGATCCCCGACGGTAGCTAACCTTTTTTCTTTTAAATCACGTTGACCGCCGACATAATCAAGGATCCTTCCCTCTGCCGTCATGGCCAATGCATTTATCGTAAAATCACGTCGCAACATATCTTCCTGCAAGGTCGTTGCATACCATATATCGCTCGGTCGATGGCTGTCCTTTCCATATACCTCTTTCCGATACGTCGCCGTTTCCAATGAAAGACCTTCCACCTGCACCGTAACAATTCCGAAAACTTCTCCCGGTTGCGTTGTGCAACTCCATCCGTGCCGCTGCGCAACTTGCTTAATCTCTTCCGGTCTCGCTTGCGTAACAATATCATAATCATGCGGTTTTCGATGTAACAACATATCCCGTACGGCGCCGCCCACAAGATAGGCTTCATACCCTTCCTGACGCAAAGCCTGTAACCATTTCCGAACCCGCCGCTCCACCGTACAAACCTCCTGAAAACTCACATAATAATGTTTATTATAACACACATGCAGTCAATGTATAGTCCCCAATACGTTACCGAAACGCAACCGCCGAAAATCGCAATCGCCGTCTCCGTATAGGAACCGTTCCTCTTTCTATTCAAGAATTTACAACCATGCTATACTAAAAGAAAAAACGGGGAGGCCTCTATGGATACAGGATTTATTCATATTTATTATGGCAACGGAAAGGGAAAAACTACGGCCGCCGTCGGCTTAGCCGTTCGCTGTGCCGGCCGTGGCGGACAAGTGTGGTTTGCACAATTTCTCAAAGCCGGAAATACAGGAGAATTAACTATTTTTTCCCGTATCCCGGAAATAACCGTCTGGCGCGCAGGCGGCCCGAGTAAATTCACCTCGCAAATGACGGCGGCAGAGCGTCTCCAAACCGCGGCCCGGCAAAACCGATTATGGCGGCGTCTGCTTCATCATTGTCACGAAGCGCCGCCGGATCTCTTAGTTCTTGATGAACTCTTAGTCGCTATGTCCTTAGGCTTTATTCCCGAAAAAGAAATTATCCGCTTTTTCCATACCAAGCCGCCACAAACCGAAATCGTACTGACAGGGCATACCCCCTCTCGCGAGCTGCTGGCCGCAGCCGATTATATTTCGCAAATAACCGCCGTAAAACATCCTTTTACTCGCGGTATCCCCGCACGTATAGGAATTGAAAAATGAGGTGAACCGGATGATAAAAACCATTATTCAACATACTGTCCCCAATTATCAGGAAATAACCGATAAAAAAGTTCGTGAACGCTATAGCATTGTCGGCGGTATACTGGGTATTATTTGTAATATCTTGCTGTGCCTGGGAAAACTGGGCATAGGCACCTATACCGGAAGCATCGCCATTATATCCGATGCCTTTAACAATCTTTCCGACATGTGCTCCTCCGTGATTTCCATTCTCGGCGCAAAACTGAGTAATAAACCGGCCGATGCCGAACATCCCTTCGGGCACGGACGTTTTGAATATCTGGCCTCATTGTCCATTGCCATCCTCATCCTGATTGTCGGCTTCAGCCTGTGTGAAACGTCATTTCATAAATTTTTTCAACCGATACATGTCGAACAATCCTATATCGGCGTCTTCATTCTCCTCTTTTCCATTGCCGTAAAGCTCTGGATGTACAGCTACAACACGTATATAGGAAAAACCATTCGGTCAGGCGTCAACCTTGCGACTGCCGCCGACAGCATAACCGACGCCGTCGCCACCGGCGGCGTATTACTGGCAACCTTATTACAGGCCTACACAACCCTTCCTTTAGATGCCGTTGCCGGCCTGCTCATCGGCCTGCTCATTATGTATACAGGTTTTACCATTGCCAAAGATGTCATCAATATTTTATTGGGAAAAGCGCCGGATCCCCAATTGGTACGAGAAATAACGGACTGTGCCCGAGCATGCCATTATGTAACCGGCGTACACGAAATCCGTATTCATGACTACGGTCCCGGGCGTATGTTCGCTTCCATGCATGTAGAAATCCCCGATACGACCAATCTGGTAGAAGCCCATGCCGTATTAGACAATTTGGAAGATGAATTACAGGAAAAATATAATATGGAAATTAATCTGCATATGGATCCGTTATGTACCAACCCGCAAATCATTACCCGCGTACGCCATTGTCTCAATGAAATCATTCAAACGGAATTCCCCCGCTATGAAACCCACCATCTGCGCATTACCGCCGGCATGGTGCGCTTAAATGTCATTTGCGATCTGTATGTACCGCCGGGAGAGCTGGAAATTATTCCGTTGTCGATAATCCGCCTAAAAATAAACGAAGCCTTACAACAATATGATCGTAATTACCACATATTTTTAGATAAAGTATACGAACTTCCAAAAAGTCCGAACAGTAAAGTCCTTTCTTCTCCTTGGGGATAAAAAGAAGCTGCCCTGTATCGCAAATTCCGGGGCAGCTTTTTTGCATAAAAAAAACATCGTCACTTCCCGTGACGATGTTTTTTTTGGTGGGCCTAGGTGGACTTGAACCACCGACCTCACGCTTATCAGGCGTGCGCTCTAACCGGCTGAGCTATAGGCCCGTATCATTAAGACTTATTCAGTATAGCATATTATTTATTTCTGTCAAGACTTTATTAAAATTTATAAAATAAACCGCCTTAGGTTATCCCTATATAGCTTCTTCAACCATCCGCCTCTGTCGGTAAATACAGCACTCCATGTTAGTCTTCCCATGCCAACTGTAAAATCGCACTATCTCCTCGTGTAACGCTTAGCACAACCTTCACCTCCTTTATGATATAAAAAAGCACATCCCCGAATGGAAATATGCATTGTCCCGTTTTCTAACCGATTTGTCCCTTAATTAGGCCGTTTTGTCACGAAATCCAGTTATGTTATCCCGCTGTTTTTTTCCCTATTTATCCTACGCTTTCCTAAAATATCTCACGCGGATCCGTCTGCACGCAAAATTTAGAAAGTCTCCACCAAGGCTTCAACAAGTGTCCGCCAAAGACCAAACTCATACTACTCCAATGATACGCTTCGCCATCTCCGCTCCACTAAAAAACCACTACGCTATTTTCGTAGTGGTTTTATTTCATTTCTGCTATACGCTTCATTGCTTCTTCTTCAGTTATTTCTTTATACATTTCGTGTAAAGGACTTTCAGGCCATAAATACTCAATCATAATCCCGGAGCATACCCATTTTTTTCTTTTGGAATATATTTATATTGTTTTGATGGATGTGTCTCGTTTATCCTTGTAATAACACCTTTATTAATATTATCCGTTAATTCAAAATATTTATATAAACTCATAATATATCCTCCGAAATATTAAGCGGTATTTCTAGTTCTTTTGCCAACTCATACATTTTATCTCGTAATTTATTATATTCAATACTTTCACTATCTTTTATTTTCCTTTGTACTTTGTATATTTTATGTTGCTGTTTTTTTGTTTCTAGACTTTCAGGCGTATGATACTGTATTTCTATTTCTTCACCTGTAGGTATTCTTACTATCGTATTTATACCGTTATAAGGATTTGTTTTATCTAACCAATAGTTTTTTACTTCTACAGTTTTATACCCTTTATCTTCCAACTTTTGCCGTATTTCTTTGATTTTATCTACTAAATTATCAGCCTCAGCCAAATAAGTGTATCTTACTATATCTTTTGCCCTGTAATTTTCATCGCCCAAATCAAAATGTTTTTTGATTTTTCGTTGATATGAATCTATATCTTTTATACGGCATTCAAAACCTGCGAGTTTTGTTTCTGTTGCTTTTGCTACTTCTTGAACAACATTTGATATCGTAGGTTCAACTTATTTCATCTGTTTATAGTATAACATACTTCTATCTATCGGCAAATATTTCACCCTGCTCTTCATTACTGTAGAGCTGTAGTTCCGCAAAACATCTTGCCACGATCGTCCCGCTTCCCACGCTTTCGCGCCCTGCACGCCTAACAGGTACCGTTGTACGTCCTTGCTTTGCTTTTGTAGCCAATGATTGCCGCCTTCTTCCCGCAAGTCTTGTTGCTCGTTTAAGTCGACTTCCCCCTCATATATGAGCGACAAATAACACAAACAGTGCGGATGTACGGGAAGTGTCGGGCATTGGTCTTTCGGATAAATCCCCTTTCCCAATCCCCATAAATCGGCGTCAGCATACATATCGCATACGTCCGTACAGGGATGCGCCGAAGATACTTCCCAACGATACACCACAACGGTGTCATCGGTTTCATAGCGGGCAATGAAACCGTCTGCCCACGCTCTTGCGCTCTCCGTGCGGGCAATACGTTCGGCTACATAGCGGCTTTTTTCCTGCACGGCTACGTACACGGCTCGTTTTAATCCGTCTTCATTATTTTTCCCAAGTTGTATGTCCAACTCTTTATAAGCGGTTTTTAACGTTTTCGATGTCAGTGCCTTCGCCTGCTATCCCTATGTATTGCACAATTCTATACAATAAACCGCCGGAAATACAGTATAACAAAAAAACGCAAACTGTTTATTCTTACATGCAGTAAAAATAAACAGTTTGCGTTTTTATCTATGGTGG
>NZ_AFIJ01000031.1 GCF_000214495.1 Megasphaera lornae
GTCCATGATTTGCAAAACTATTGCCGTCGTCATGATAAACACGTAACCAGAGAAGCCGTAGCGAACATGCCGACAAAATTCGGCGACTTTAAAATTTACGGGTATGTCAACGATTTAACCGGGGAGCATCATGTCGCCCTCGTCAAAGGCGATATCAGCAACGGCAAAGATATCCTGTGCCGTGTCCATTCCGAATGCCTGACCGGTGATGTCTTCGGCTCTCGTCGCTGTGACAGCGGACAACAATTAGCCGCCGCCCTCCAAAAAATTAACCTGGAAGGGCGCGGCGTACTGCTGTACATGCGACAGGAAGGTCGCGGGATCGGTCTGATCAATGAGTTAAAAGCCTATGCCTTGCAGGAAGAAGGCTATGATACGGTAGAAGCCAACGAAAAACTCGGCTTTGCTCCCGACTTGCGGGAATATTGGATCGGCGCGCAAATTTTACAAGATTTGGGCGTAAAAGAACTGCGCTTATTAACCAACAATCCGGAAAAAATATACGGCTTGGACGGATTCGGTGTAAAAATTACACAGCGTGTCCCCATTGAAATGAAAGCCCAGAAAATTGAAATGGAAAGTGCCGATGAAGACGAACGCGATCGCCACCTGTTGCAGCCGGACGAATATTGTCGTGCCGGCGGCGCGTCCCACGTCTTATTAGCCGAGTATAAAAAAATTTGGTATTTGCGCAAATCCTTTGCCGAAGCCGTACGCGCCGAAAGCCTTTGCGTCAGCAAAGAAGACGTGGTCGTCCCGATAGAACGGGAAGCGGAACTATTACAAAAAATCACCGCCACAACCGCCCGTGACCTCTTGACCGTCCAACCGGTCACGCAGACCGGCATCGCCAACTCACCCGTCGCCGACTGCGACGTCCGACACCAATAATATGCCTATAAGTATCCGTCGAACAAACGCCTTTCGGAAGACCGCGGCATCGAGGATACACGCCGACAAGTCAGAAAAAAATGCCCGGCTCCCGCAGCAGCGGCCATGAGGAAAGCCGGCAAACAGGCCCGAGATCCGGAGAAAATGTTCCTTCCTCTGTAAGGTTTTCTGTTCTTTGTACTTTACAAGAACATATTCTTGATGTATTATGTAGCCATATGTTGAATATACAATCTTCAGGGCAGGGTGTAATTCCCGACCGGCGGTATAGTCCGCGAACGCTATGGCGTACGATTTGGTGTAATTCCAAAACCGACAGTATAGTCTGGATGAAAGAAGATGTATACCGATTCTTTTGGTTGCGTATAAAAAAAGCCCTGAAACTGTCATTCAGCTCGGGGCTTTTCTTAGTGTATCGCTTCTTATCACTACGTAACCCGATAAACCCAAAGGAGGATATCATTTATGACAACCCAAAAACGACCTTTCCATACCATTGAAGAAGCCTTGGAAGAGCTGCGTGCAGGACATCTGATTATCGTCACCGATGATCCGGATCGGGAAAATGAAGGCGATCTCATCTGCGCGGCTCAATTCTGTACGACTGAAAATATGAATTTTATGGCCACT
>NZ_AFIJ01000030.1 GCF_000214495.1 Megasphaera lornae
GCCGGGCTTGCCGTCTTTACCGTTCACGCCGATAGTACCGTCAACTCCGTCCGCTCCATCAGCTCCTTTTCCGCCTACTTGAATATTCTTTTTCATTTCTTCTTTCAACGTATCTAAAGAAGACTTGCTGGCTACATCCTCAATTACAACCTCTTTAGCGGCTTCATCCGGTTTCGTCTTATTCTTGACTTTAAGAGTAATCTTTCCATTTGTTACCTTATATGCACCGTCTTGTCCATCAGCTTTTACCAATGCATAGTCTGCTTTATTGTTTATCGCAGTCGTCAATTCTGTCTTAGCTTTTTCTACCTGTCCTACTGTGGCGGCATTAGTAGCTGTCGTACTTTCTTTGACATTCGTAATTTCATGGTTGCCCATATTGAGCCCGTCTTTGGTCAAAGCGACAGCACTATCACCCGATCCGATGGTCAACCCCTTATCATTGATAACAGAAGTCGTTGTCACGCCTTTTTCCGTCTTGGTAAACGTAGCGCTTTCCAAATTCTTCAGGTTCTTCGCCAGTTTAATATCCAATTTGCCGTTTTTATCTTTTTCTTTCGTAGCAACCACACCGATATTTTCATCGGTCAGTTTATCTTCTGCTTTTTCAGTTTCTCCTACCGTAACTCCACCGACGATTTCCACGGTTTCATTCAGTTTGGAGTAGAAGTTTCCTACATTGCCGGCAAATTTTAAGCCGTCATCCAACGTAGCTACGGAGTGCGGATTCTGTCCATTCGGATCGGTAATGACAATGCGCTTAATGGTTGTCGTGCCGTCTACACCCGGTTTTCCTTCGTCACCTTTTTCACCGCGAATGGAAAGACCGTTTTGTCCATTTGTCCCGTTCAAGCCGATAGAGCCGTCTTTACCGTTGATAACGACAGCACTGCCGTCTTTCCCGATAACTTCCACTTTCCCGTCTTTACCATCTTTACCCGGTTTACCGGCTTCTCCCGGTACTGCTTTTTCTCCAAATACCGGTGTATCCGATAAGCGATACGTGATTTTTTGGGTATGCGTTGCTGCATCCGTCGTCAAGTCTACAGATAAACCGTTCCCGGCTG
>NZ_AFIJ01000029.1 GCF_000214495.1 Megasphaera lornae
ATCCATGATTTGCAAAACTATTGCCGTCGTCATGATAAGCACGTAACCAGAGAAGCCGTAGCGAACATGCCGACCAAATTCGGCGACTTTAAAATTTACGGGTATGTCAACGATTTAACCGGGGAGCATCATGTCGCCCTCGTCAAAGGCGATATCAGCAACGGCAAAGATATCCTGTGCCGTGTTCATTCCGAATGCCTGACCGGTGATGTCTTCGGCTCTTGTCGCTGTGACTGCGGACAACAATTAGCCGCCGCCCTCCAAAAAATTAACCAGGAAGGGCGCGGCGTACTGCTGTACATGCGACAGGAAGGTCGCGGGATCGGTCTGATCAACAAGTTAAAAGCCTATGCCTTGCAGGAAGAAGGCTATGATACGGTAGAAGCCAACGAAAAACTCGGCTTTGCTCCCGACTTGCGGGAATATTGGATCGGCGCGCAAATTTTACAAGATTTGGGCGTAAAAGAGCTGCGCTTATTAACCAACAATCCGGAAAAAATATACGGCTTGGACGGATTCGGTGTAGAAATTACACAGCGTGTCCCCATTGAAATGGAAGCCCAAAAATACGATAAATTTTATTTAGAAACAAAAAAGGAAAAAATGGGCCACATTCTGCCGCATTTACATTAATCGCCAAAAAGCGCTCCCTTCTATAGAAGGGAGCGCTTTTTTTAATATCTCGTTGCCACTATCGCCTCCAAACCATGGGAGGCTGTTATTTTTTATAAATCGTGCCACTGACAATTAACGCTTTATTCGCTTCTTTAATACTTTCTTCATCTAAGCGCACATGGCGTAACGTAGAAAAATCAGGTTTACCGTCGGCACCGGAACAGAGTTCCAAAAAACGATCTTCCTGCCCGTTAACCCGAAACGTATCGACAAGAATTTTGCGATGCGGCGCCGTAGCCGTAATCTTAATCTGTTCGTTAATCGGCTGATCTTTATGCTGAATGGATATAAACACATCATAATCATTTATCGATTTCATCGTCTCTCCTCCTAACAATGAATTTAATGTTCATTATTAGTATAGTCTTTTTTCTTCCAAACTGCAAGACGCAAAAACCGTCTATATACGTGTGTATTTCAGCAAAATATACGGTCATAATATAGTTTTATATATACGGAATATAGTATATATAACTATCCTGATTTTTTATCTGCACCGCTTAAATTTGATGCAACGTCGAACGCACTTGTTCCTTAAATTTGCCGGCTTCCCGCAACAGCCGATTCATTTCGTCCACGTCTTCTTTTTGGATCCGCACATGTCGCAGCGTGTCAAAATCCGCCTTCCCGTCCGCATTGGTGTGTATTTCCAAAAATCGCACGTGCGGTTGTTCGCCATGTATGACATACGTATCCACCAACATTTTTAAATTCGGTGACGTCGCCGTTTCTTTGATCTGTTGTTCAATGGTTTTATCATTTCGCAAAATAGTAATCAATACATCATAGTCCCGAATAGATTTCATATGCGTGTCCCCCTTTTTGTAAAAACCGCCTTAATTATATACCTTTTTGGTGGTTTTTGCAATTTTGCCGAAAAAAAAAGAGAACCGCCATACTGACAGTTCTCTTTTCGGACCGACAATTCCTTACTTGCCGCCATAGTTATGGGCTACTTGTAATCGGCATAAAGCGCGCTTTAATGCCAGTTCGGCCCGTTCCACATCAATGTTGTCCCGTTTGCCGTGCAACCGTTTTTCCGCACGTTCTCTTGCGTGTTCCGATCGCACTACATCAATATCACCGGCTTTTTCCGCCGCCGAGGTAATCACCGTCGCCGTTTCCCCGTTGACTTCCAGAAATCCCGCCGCTACAGCTAAGGTATTCTTTTTTCCGTTTATTTCATACACTAACGGATTAATATCCAAGGAAGCAATAATTGCGGCATGCCCCGGCAAAATGCCCAAGTCGCCGTCCAATGCCCGGGCGATGATAAAATCGACATCTTCGTTTAAAACGGCGGCATCCGGAGTTATCACTTCTAAATGAAGTTTCTTTTTCGTATCCGCCATTGCCTATTCTCCTTTCAGAGTCTTGGCCTTTTCATGTGCTTCCTGAATATTGCCGACCATATAGAAGGCTTGTTCGGGCATGTCATCGCATGCGCCGGAAAGAATTTCTTTAAAGCCGGCAATCGTATCTTTTAACGGTACATACCGCCCCGGCTGTCCGGTAAACTGTTCGGCAACCGCAAACGGCTGACTCAAGAAACGCTGAATCTTCCGTGCCCGCGCTACAGTAAGTTTATCTTCTTCCGATAATTCATCAATCCCGAGGATGGCAATGATATCTTGCAAATCATTGTATTTCTGCAAAATGGCCTGTACGGCACGAGCCGTCTGATAATGTTCTTCGCCTATTACATGAGGATCCAAGATACGAGACGTCGAATCCAAAGGATCAACGGCCGGGTAAATGCCGAGTTCGGCAATTTGTCGAGACAATACGGTCGTCGCATCCAAATGGGCAAAGGTGGCCGCCGGCGCGGGGTCGGTTAAATCGTCGGCCGGTACATATACGGCCTGTACGGAGGTAATAGAACCGCTCTTGGTAGAAGTGATCCGTTCCTGCAAAGCGCCTACGTCCGTCCCCAAGGTCGGCTGATACCCTACGGCCGAAGGAATCCGTCCCAATAAGGCGGAAACTTCCGAGCCGGCCTGAATAAACCGGAATATATTATCTATAAAAAGTAATACATCCTGATGTTCTTTATCACGGAAATATTCCGCCATGGTCAATCCCGTAAGCCCTACACGCATACGTGCTCCGGGCGGTTCGTTCATCTGCCCGTATACTAATGCGGTCTTACTGATAACGCCGGATTCTTTCATTTCATTCCACAAGTCGTTGCCTTCCCGTGTCCGTTCACCGACACCGGTGAAAACGGAATAACCGCCGTGTTCTGTAGCGACGTTATGAATCAATTCCATAATCAATACGGTTTTACCTACACCGGCACCGCCGAACAGGCCGATCTTACCGCCTTTGGAATACGGGGCAATCAAGTCGACAACTTTAATCCCCGTTTCCAAAATTTCCGTACCTGTCGCCTGTTCATCAAATTTCGGAGCCGGACGATGAATGGGCCAATACGCTTCGGCTTCCACCTTGGCATCCACCTTATCCACGGCTTGCCCCAATACGTTAAATATACGACCTAATACGCCTTTACCGACAGGAACCTTAATCGGGCTGCCTGTATCTTCCGCATCCATGCCGCGGACAATGCCGTCCGTCGAACTCATGGCTACACAACGAACTACATCGTCGCCCAAGTGCTGCATAACTTCCGTTATCAAGTCAACCGCCTGAGCGCCGTTTCCCCCGGTAATGTGAATGGCATTGTAAATGGCGGGCAAATCTGCTTCCGAAGCAAACCGCACGTCAATAACCGGGCCGATAACTTGTACTACTTTCCCTATGTTATTGCTCATAAAGAGGCTCTCCTCTCTGGTTTTATCTTCCTGTTATTCCTATTGCAGGGCATTGGCGCCACTGACAATTTCCGTCAATTCATTCGTAATACCGGCCTGACGAACTTTATTGTAGTGTACGGTCAGTTTTTCAATCAGCTCACCGGCATTATCCGTCGCCGACGTCATTGCCGTCATGCGGGCACCCAATTCACCGGCTGCCGACTGCAGCAAGCTGTTATACACGACCATGTCCAAATACTGCGGTAACAGGGCATGTAACACCGCTTCCGGTTCCGGTGCGAATAAATACGCTTCCTGCGAACGCGTATGCTCTTCCGCCGGTTTGGCAATAGGTAACAAATCGACCTGCGTAACTTCCTGTGCTAATGCCGATTTAAAATTAGTATAAATAATTTTGACGGCAGACACTTCGCCCGTAACAAATGCGTGCGCAGCTTCCTGTGCGATAGCCTGGGCGTCCGTAAACTGCGGTTTATCGGAAAAACCGCTCCATTTCCGATCGGCCGTCAAATGTAAGTGCTGCAAATATTCCGCCGGTTTTCTTCCGACCGTAAACAACACGAACGAAGTGCGCGGCAGGTCTTTCACAGCCGCGGCCATCGCCTTATTAATATTGGCATTAAAAGCGCCCGCCAACCCTTTGTCGGCGCCGACCACAATGTAGCAAACCTTTTGGCTATCACTCTTGGCCGCCAACAGCGGGTTGTTGCTGCCCGACGAAGCGGCGCACACACGCTGCAGCATACCTTCTATTTTTTCTGTATAGGGGGCTGTTGCCAACGCCCGATCCTGTGCACGGCGCAGTCGTACGGAGGATACCATCTTCATCGCTTTGGTTATTTGCTGGGTATTCGTGACGGATTTAATACGTCTGTTTATTTCGCGTGCACTCGGCATATCTTATTCCTCCTCTTTAACGAGTTCATGAGAAGCGCCGTACTGTTCGGTATATTCATCAATCGCACGACGGAGTTTTTCTTCCATATCTTTGCCGAGTTCTTTCGTGGTTTTAATGCTTTCTCCCACTTCCGGATAGTTATCATGCATAAAGGAAATGAATCCGTCCGCAAATTGCGTAACTTCCTTTACTTGCACAGGCATTAAATAATTATTGACCGCCAAGTAGATCTGCATTACCTGATCTTCTACCGTCATCGGTTTGTATTGCGGTTGAATCAGCAACTGCATCGTACGTTCGCCTTTGTCGATCTGCGCCTTCGTACTCTTATCCAAATCGGAACCGAATTGAGCAAAGGCCGCCAATTCACGATATTGTGCCAAATCCAGACGCAACGTACCGGCAACTTTCTTCATCGCCTTAATCTGCGCCGAACCGCCTACCCGAGATACGGATAAGCCGACGTTAATAGCCGGACGAATCCCGGCGTTAAACGCTTCCGTTTCCAAGAAAATCTGCCCGTCCGTAATGGAAATAACGTTGGTCGGTACATACGCCGACAAGTCGCCGGCCAGGGTTTCAATAATCGGCAACGCCGTAATGGAACCGCCGCCCAAGTCATCGGACATTTTTGCCGCCCGTTCCAATAACCGGGAATGTAAGTAAAATACATCGCCCGGATACGCTTCACGTCCCGGCGGACGACGCAATAACAAACTCATAGCCCGATATGCCTGTGCATGTTTGGACAAATCATCATATACGCAAAGCACATCTTTCCCTTGATACATAAAGTATTCCGCAATGGAAACACCCGAATACGGTGCCAAATATTGCAACGGCGCACCGTCCGAAGCCGTTGCGGCAACGACAATCGTGTAGGCCATGGCGCCGTTTTCTTCCAACGTACGTACCACCCGGGCAACGGTGGAAGCTTTTTGCCCGATCGCCACATAGACACAGATGACACCGCTGTCTTTTTGATTCAAAATCGTATCAATCGCAATCGCCGTTTTCCCGGTACCGCGGTCGCCGATAATCAGTTCACGCTGTCCGCGACCGATTGGTACCATGGAGTCAATAGATTTTAAGCCGGTCTGTAACGGCACCTTTACCGGTTGCCGATCGGCAATCCCCGAGGCCGTTACTTCCACTAACCGGGTTTCCTTTGTCTGAATGGGGCCCTTGCCGTCAATGGGCGCTCCCAAAGGATTGACGACACGTCCCATCATGGCTTCGCCTACGGGCACACTCATAACCTTACCGGTCCGCTTTACCGTATCGCCTTCTTTAATTTCCGAATCATCGCCGAGCAATACCGCCCCGACATTATCTTCTTCCAGGTTCAGTGCCAGCCCCTTAACACCATGAGGCAGTTCCAACAATTCCCCGGACATGACCTTATCCAAACCGTAAACATGGGCAATACCGTCCCCGACTTCCAAGACGGTGCCGACATCGTCGACATTCATTTCCACATTATAATCTTCGATTTGTTTCTTGATTATAGCCGTAATTTCTTCTGGCTTCATGTTCATTATTCGCCCGTCACCTCATTTACTTCGTCAGTATGAAGCAACTTGTATTGCAAATCCTGCAACTGTCGTTTCACACTGCCGTCGATTAACCGATCACCGATTTGGACCGTAATTCCGCCGATAATGGACGGATCTGTATAATACATGGGTTCGATTTTCTTACCCGTTATCTTTTCCAGTCCGGCGATCAGCTTCTGTTCTTCTTCCGCCGTCAACGGTTTTACCACACGAATTTTAGCCACTTCAATATGTTGTGCTTGCCGCACCAGCGTAATAAATCCTTCAATAGCACTGATAATAACGGCTTCCCGCCGTCTGTCAATCATAACATACAGAAATTGCATAACCATCGCCGTCACGCGGGCGGCAAAAATTTGTTTTAACGTATCTTTTTTCGTTTGTGCGCCAATGAGCGGATGACAAATGAATTTTCGTAACGCTTCATTTTCCTGCATCGTATCTCGAATCAGGCGCAAATCTTTTCCGAATTCTTCAACCTTATGCTGTTCTTCGGCAATACCGAACAAGGCTTGGCTGTATTTACCGTACACAACTTCCGGTATCATCCTTAATTCCCCTTCGCATGATGCGGCAATTGATCGAGATAGTCGGCCACCAGTTTTTCATTCTGCGCGTCATTCATATTTTTATGAAGCAGTTTTTCTGCCACAGCCATAGACAGTGTGACTACTTCCTGGCGCATCTGTTTGAGTGCCGCTTCCCGTTCATTCGTAATTTCCGCTTGGGCAATTTCTTTTTCTCGCGCAATCTGTTCCCGAACCGCATCCAATTGTGCCTGCGCTTCTCGGTCCGCCGCTTTCACAGCCTTATCTACAATTTCTTGAGCCCGGGCACGCGCATCGCGCAACTGTGCTTCATAATCGGCTTTTAATTGTGCCGCTTCCGTCTTGGCTTTAGCCGCTTCATCCAAATCGGCGGCAATGCGTTGCCGCCGTTCTTCCATTACTTTCAGTAACGGTTTATACGCAAACTTGGCTAAAATTAATACTAAGACGATAAAGTTGACGAATTGGAGTATTAATGTTCCATTAATATCAACCAACAGTATTCCCTCCCCGGCCGCAATGGCATTTCATTTTGTTGTTCGCTCTTAGAACATCGAAGCGAACGGATTGGCAAATACCAAAATGATACCAATAACGACAGCAATAATCGGCAGGGCTTCGATCAAGCCGACAGAAATAAGCATGTTGACGAATAATTTACCGGCCATTTCCGGTTGACGAGCCGTACCTTCCAACATCTTAGCGGCGGCATTCCCGTCGCCGATAGCGGCACCTAAGGCGGCCAAGCCCATTCCAATAGCGGCACCCATTGCCGACAATGCCAAAACAATCGCTTTTTCCATGATACATAACCTCCTAAAATTACATAACGTATATTTTTGTGTACTCCTTCTTAATCACGGAAAGACGGAGCCAAATACGCCGTTGTTAAAATGGTGAACACAAAAGCCTGAATCAATCCGATAATTAAGCTGAACGCAATCCACACAATGGGTACCCCCACAGGCGCTAAATAATACAGGACTTCCAGCATAATTTCTCCGGCCAAAATATTGCCGAAAAGACGGAATGCCAAGGTCAAAGGCTTTGTAAATTCTTCCAGTATGTTCATCGCTATAAAAGGAATAAAGGGCTCCAAATAATGTTTTAAATGCTTTTTGGGGCCACGGTTCTTTACGGCCATAAAATGAACCATAAAGGACGAAATGATCGCCAACGCCACAGTCGTATTCAAATCGGTCGTCGGTGACGCTAATACGAAATGATGACTGGGTATCATGCCCAGCTCATTTGCAAAAAGGATAAAAAAGAACATCGTCAATAAAACAGAAACGACTTGTCCATATTTAGGTCCTAGCGTTTGCTTAAATTGGTTTAACAAGGCCTCTATTATCATTTCCATGACATTTTGCATTCCCGAAGGAACCAATGCCCGTCCTCGTGTCGCACCGACCGTAACGATAATGACAAGAGCGGCTACCAACCAGGTCATCAGCAGTGTATCCCAGTTCACATTCATGCCCAGTAATTGTACAACTAAATGATGTCCTGCATGCATTTCCATACGCTATACCTCCTTTCTTTTCCGTACGTGAATATGGGTCCATGCGGCATCCGCAAACACGACCAGCCGATACGAAAAACAGCCGCCTACAGCTCCCCAAAAATTTATTACGGGAAACTGAACAATGATAATCATCGCAAGACAGACGACAATAAATCGCAAGGCAAAGCCGCCGCGAATGAATTGTACCACACATTCAGGCGGTAATTTCACGGCCCGTGCGGAACGACTTCCCAACATGGCGAAATACACAATGTTGATGCCGCTTCCGATGCACCAGCCCAATACAACGTGAGGCAGGCCGACCGCATAAAACACGGCCGCGCCGACAACGGTCAAACCGATAAGCTGTAATAACGTGCGTTTAATGTATCTGAGCAATTCTTCCATTTTTCGCCCTCATGTCTTTTCTTTCGTCTGCTTCAAAGGTTCGCCCAAATAGGCCAACACTTGTTTATACAACGAATAAAATCCGGAAAAGGCACCGAAGAGTCCGAATCCGATTAGTCCCCACGGTGCTATATGTAAATAGCGATCCGCAACATAGCCGACAGCTATACCGACACCAATAGATCCGAGCAGGGTAAACCCGAAAGAACTTACTAAGACCAAAACGTGCAGCCAGTCGCTGCGATTTGATCGGTCATCAGTAGATACAGCAGTTCGTTTTTTGTTTTGTTTCATCAGGACCTCTGAGTCTTAGTGACGCCACACAAAAGCAATGGCAAGGATAGGTAAAACTTGTGTGAATTACCTTATTTCCACGGCCATTAGTGCTATCTTAGCATAGAAAAATTGTAAAATCAACGGTTTCAGTTATCAATATTTTTTCTGGGTTTTCAGAAAAAATTTAAAAATACATTTTTTCTGCTAAATCCGTTTATTTTTTCTTAATATAAAGAGCTTCCGCCATTTTATACGTATATTTTTGCGTGTATCCAAATTACTTCTTTCTCTTATGACTTTTTGACCATTATTCTTAAAAGCCCTATAAACGGCTTGGTTTTCAAACTTTTTTCATACCACACCGAACACGGTCTTCCCGACAAAATCCGTCGTTTTTGAAAATATCATTCAATTTTCTTATAAGGACAAGTGAAACTCATCCGGGCGACTTGCCGTTTTTCCTGTCGCAAATAACACGGCGGCAGCAATCCGGGCCGCCGCGTGACCGTCCCCATAGGGGTTAACGGCGCGACGCATGGTATCATACGCTGCCGAATCCGTCAACAATCGCTTCGTTTCGGTATATACCCGTTCTTTATCCGTACCGATAAGACGTACCGTCCCGGCCTGCACCGCTTCCGGACGTTCTGTCGTGTCCCGCAAAACCAGCACCGGTTTTCCTAAAGAAGGCGCCTCTTCCTGAATACCGCCCGAGTCCGTAACAATCAAATAGCTGCGACTCATCACATTGGCAAACGGTTCATAGTCCAACGGATCAATCAGATGAACCCGCGCCGCGCCGGCCAATTCTTCTTCCACCGCACGTCGTACCAGGGGATTGCGATGAACGGGAAACACGATTTCCGCATCCCCGATTTCTTCCGTAACAGCCCGCAATGCTTTATAAATGTGTCGCATAGGCTCGCCCAGGTTTTCCCGCCGATGTGTAGTAAGTAAAATGACTTTTTTAGTACGAAAATCAATTTTTTGTAACACCGGATCGGCAAACCGATAATTCGGAGAAACCGTCTTCATTAAAGCGTCAATGACCGTGTTGCCTGTAACGAAAATATGATTTTCCTGTACCTGTTCCCGAAGTAAATTCGCTTTCGCCGTTTCTGTCGGAGCAAAATGTAAAGACGCCACGCCGCCGGTCAATTTACGGTTCATTTCTTCCGGAAAAGGGGAGTAGATATTGCCCGTACGCAAGCCGGCTTCTACATGTCCTACAGGAATCCGCTGATAATAAGCGGCCAGGGCGCCGGCAAAAGTCGTTGTCGTATCGCCGTGTACCAAAACGAGATCGGGCTTTTCTTCAGCCAATACGGGTTGCAAGCCCAACAAAGCCTTCGTCGTAATATCATACAGCGTTTGTCCTTGCGACATAATATCCAGGTCATAGTCCGGCACAATGTGAAATAACGACAGCACCTGATCCAACATTTGTCGATGCTGTGCCGTAACCGCCACTACCGTCCTGATGTCGTTTGTATGACGGCGCAATTCCCCTATGACAGGGGCCATTTTAATCGCTTCCGGTCGCGTTCCGAAAATCGTCATAACCTTTATCATAAAAAAGCCTCCTCAAAAAAACAAATACTACTCTCCCTTACTTGGTATGAGTAGTATTTGTCGTTGTCGTTTTACGTAAAATGCCGATCCGTTTTGCCGAGTAAATACTTACGGCCAACACCATAATAACCGTAAAAATTCCCGTCTTATAGCCCACACTGGCCACAAACAGAGCGACAATGCCCAAGGCGACACTCACACAGTACATGATTAATACGGCCTGCTTCTGAGATAAACCCAAGGCCAGTAACCGATGATGCAAATGTCCTTTATCCGGTTGAAATACGGGAACACCGCTCATTCTGCGCCGTACAATGGCAAATACCGTATCTAAAATCGGCAATCCCAACGCAATGACGGGGACAACCAGCGCCACCGTGGCCGCCGTTTTGACCAACCCGAATACGGCGGCTACCGACAACGTATACCCCAATAACATGCTGCCCGTATCGCCCATAAATATTTTGGCCGGATTAAAATTATATTGTAAAAATCCCAACGCCGCGCCGGCCATCGCCGCAATCAACAGCGCCGGCACTTCCTGGCCCATGCTGCAGGCCATGAGAAACATAGAAATCGAAGCAATAAACGACACCCCTGCCGCCAAGCCGTCCAAGCCGTCAATTAAGTTGACCGTATTGGTAAACCCGGTAATCCAAAAAACGGTTACGGGCACGGCAATAATTTCCGGAAGCACCCACAACGTACCGAACGGATTTGTCAACCAATCGATTTGAATGCCGAAAGCAATGGGTATACAGGCCGCTATGATTTGCCCGATTAATTTTACTTTTGCCGGAATATTGCAAATATCATCCCAAATACCTAAGGCGACAATCGCCGTACATCCCAACAACAGTCCGATCAATTCATGCCGTAAAGGCAGACAGATCAATACTGCCGCCATAAACCCGATATAAATCGCCAACCCGCCCAATCGCGGTACAATATGCGTATGTACTTTTCGCGCATTCGGTCGATCAACGGCACCGACACGCAACGCCAATGTTTTCACGGCCGGGGTCAGAAGATACGCCGCCACCAAGGCGATAATAAAGGGAACGATATATCTGATAAGCACTACACACGCCTACTTTCCATAAATAGTTCAGCCCGCCTAATTCGTTAAGCTGCGCAATGGTGCCGGAATACGACCGCCGCGGGCAATAAACGCGGCGGAGGTAAACGGATTGACCCGGATAATCGGACAGTGTCCCAAAAGGCCGCCGAATTCCACGCGGTCCCCCACTTTTTTGCCGGGAACGGGAATCACCCGTACGGCCGTGGTTTTATTGTTAATCATACCGATCGCCGCTTCATCGGCAATAATGCCGGCAATGGTTTCCGCCGCCGTGTCTCCGGGCAGCGCAATCATATCCAGCCCGACGGAACAAACGCAAGTCATAGCTTCCAATTTTTCCAACGTCAAACTGCCGCGTCCCACGGCTTCCAGCATACCCTTATCCTCACTGACGGGAATAAACGCGCCTGAAAGACCGCCGACGCGCGAAGAAGCCATGAGTCCGCCTTTTTTCACCGCATCGTTGAGCAACGCCAGCGCCGCCGTAGTACCGCAGGCACCGCAACTTTCCAAGCCCATTTCTTCCAAAATATCCGCCACACTGTCGCCGATCGCCGGCGTAGGGGCCAACGACAAATCAATAATCCCGAACGGTTGTTGCAACCGTCGCGATGCTTCCATCGCCACCAGCTGTCCTACACGCGTAATTTTGAATGCCGTTTTTTTAATCGTTTCCGCCACTACATCGAAAGGCGCGCCTTTCACTGCCGCCAGCGCCTGTTTAACCACACCCGGACCGCTGACGCCCACACTGATACAGCAATCGCCCTGCGTCACACCGTGAAAAGCACCGGCCATGAAAGGATTGTCTTCCACCGCATTGGAGAACACCACCAATTTGGCGCACCCCAACGCATCCCGATCTTTCGTCAGCAAACTGAGGTCTTTAATGATATGTCCCATCCGCGCGACGGCATCCATATTAATCCCGGCCTTCGTCGAGCCGACCCCTACCGATGCGCAAACCAATTCGGTCGTGGCCAAACTTTCCGCCAATGACGACAGCAACCGCTCTTCGCCGCGAGTCATGCCCCGCTCCACGAGGGCCGAAAAACCGCCGATAAAATTAATCCCGATCGTGCGGGCCGCCCGATCCAACGTGCGGGCTATGTCGACATAATTCTCCAGTGCACACGCGCCGGCTATCAGCGAGACGGGCGTAACCGCTACCCGCTTATGAATAATAGGTACGCCGTATTCATCGGCAATGGCTTCTCCCGTTTCCACTAAATGTTCGCCGTACGAAGTAATTTTATCATATATTTTACGACATAGCGTCTTGCCGTCTACTGCCGCACAATCCAACAAACTGATGCCCATCGTAATGGTCCGCACATCCAAATTATTTTTCCGAATCATGCGATTGGTTTCCAGTACTTCCTGAATATTCAGCATCGCTTCCGCTCCTTATCCGACTCGATGCATACTGTCAAATATCGCTCTGTTCTGCACCATAATTTGTACGCCCAAGCCTTCTCCTTTGTGACGCAATATATCCTGCAATTCGGCGAATGAAATACAGGACTCCTGCAAATCCGCAATCATGACCATGTTGAACAAGCCGTCTAAAATCACTTGATTTATCGTCAAAATATTAATTTTATGCTCCGCCATCACTTGACTCACCGTAGCGATAATGCCGGTACGATCCACGCCCACGACCGTAATCACTGCTTCCATGGATATTCACCCCGCTTATAAAGTAACCGCATTTCCCTCATTATAGCATAGATTTTATAAAAAATACCATATGCCCCTGCAAACTTCTTCTTTTATATGTGCGCCCGTTCATTTTGACAAGCCTTTTCCCTTTTTATACAATAGGAGTGTCCCCTCTCATCGCAGGGTATGCACGCAGTATAGTACCGTTAAAAAAGAAAGGATTAAGCACATGAATTGTATTTCGTGGAACGTAAACGGCTTGCGCGCCGTCATGAAAAAAGGCTTTATGGATGTATTTACCGCCTTGGATGCCGATTTCTTTTGTCTGCAGGAAACGAAACTCCAAGCAGGACAAATCGAAATGAATCTCCCCGGCTATTATCAATATTGGAATTATGCCGATCGCAAAGGCTACAGCGGCACGGCCATTTTCACCAAACATCTCCCGCTGGCCGTCACCTACGGACTGGGAATCGACCGGCACGATCACGAAGGGCGTCTCATCACCTTGGAGTACCCGACGTATTATCTGATTACTTGCTATACGCCGAACAGCCAAAACGAGCTGGCGCGTCTTCCCTATCGTCTCACCTGGGAAGATGATTGCCGCAACTATCTGGTGTCCTTAAAAGAAAAAAGAGCGTTATTTTCTGCGGCGACTTGAACGTGGCGCACGAAGAAATTGATTTAAAAAATCCTAAAAGCAATCGAAAAAACGCGGGCTTTTCCGATGCGGAACGCGAAAAAATGACCGCCTTACTGGCCGCCGGGTTTACAGATACATGGCGTCATTTCTATCCGCAAACGGCCGATGTCTATTCCTGGTGGAGTTATCGGTTCAACGCGCGAAAAAACAATGCCGGTTGGCGCATTGATTATTTTATTACCTCACAAGATTTGACGAATCGCCTGCAAAATGCGTTTATTTATACGGATATTATGGGCAGTGATCATTGCCCCGTAGGGCTGACCTGGGACTGCCCCTCCGAGCAGTAGTTGTCGTACATAACGCCGAAAAGAGGCGACACATTCCGAAGAATGTGTCGCCTCTTTTTTTTGATAGTCGCCTGCCAAACGGCTTATTTTTTATGTAAAATTTCGTTTCCCTTGGCAATATTGGCGCGAATCGTATCACAGCACCGGGCAAATTCCGCCGCTTCTTCCGGCGGCAACTTATATTCGATCACCCGTTCCACTCCGTCGGCACCGATAACCGCCGGAACACCGCAATAAATATCCTGCTGACCGTATTCCCCGCGCAGCGGTGCCGATACGGGAATAATCCGCTTTTCATCATGTAAAATCGTCCGCACCAAGGTGGCCCCGGCGGAAGCGATTCCGTATTCGGTACATTGTTTTCCGCGAAACGTTACCCAGCCGCCGTCAATCGCCCGTCGCTGCAAATCTTCTTTATCAAATCGGAAGGTCGCATCGCCGGAAAAATCAGCCAACGGTTTACCGTAAAAAGAAACACAGGACCAGGCCACAAATTGCGCATTACCGTGTTCTCCCAACATAAAGGCCGTAAACCCGCGGGCATCCAAACCGGTTTGTGCGGAAATAGAATGAATCAACCGGGAAGAATCCAACAACGTCCCGGTGCCGACCACCCGCTGCCGCGGCAAGCCCGACGTTTCGGCGATTAAATTGCTGATAACGTCGCAAGGATTGGTAATATTCACAAAAATCCCCTGAAAGCCGCCGGCCATAATTTTCGGCACAAAATCGGCGACCTGCTTCACACTGTTGGCTAATTCCAAGTCCCGTGTATTGCCCTTGGTCAAAAGGGAAATATCGCCGCTCGCATTGACGATCACGTCGCAATCTTTTAAGCCCGCATAGTCCGACGCCACATATATGACATGATTCGGCATGTACGAAACCGCATCATTCAAATCCTGTACTTCACTGATGACCTTTTGTTCCTTGACATCACAAATACGGACTTCATCGGCAATCCCCATCATGCCCAAATTAAATGCGACATGTGCCCCTACATGGCCGACACCGACAACGCCGACAATTCTCTTTTTAATTTTCATCCTGTTTCCTCCTTTACTTCCTACCCGTTCCTCCCGATAAACGGAAAGGTTTCTATTAATAGTAGCATATTTTTTTAATATTGTAAATCAGGGGCTTCTCCATAAAAAAAGGAGAACGCCTGCGTTCTCCCGGTTCTCCGTTTTTTGTAGTTCGTGTATACCGTCAAGAAAATGGCGACATTTTCCGACATATTGCGCTTTATTCATATGAAAGAATAGAAAATACTTCCCGATTGGCATGCACCGATTCTTCAAAATGCAAACTCCGCGCCAATTCCCGTTCCCAGCGTGCGACCTGTTTCTTTTCCCGCATAACCGCCAACACCGAGGCATGCGCAACGATCAGAACATCGCCGCGCAGCCGTCGTTCCCGTACTAATTGCCGCAATCTTCGCATAATTTGTAAGGCTACCGATTCAGCGGCATACAAATATCCCGTGCCGCCGCAAACCGTACAAGGCGTATATTGCACCTGAAACAGACTTTGGCGAGATTTTTTGCGCGTAATTTCCACCAGATTCAGCGCCGTCATGCCCATAACCCGCGTTTTTCTCGTATCACTCGCCGTTTCTCGCGATAAAATAGCTAAAATGGCTTCTCTGTCTTCCGCCCGCGCCATATCAATAAAATCGACCAAAATAATCCCGCCTATATCCCGTAATCGTAATTGCCGCGCAATTTCTTTCGCCGCTTCTTTATTCACATGAAAAATGGTTTCCTGCAACGTACTGTTGCCGGTATATTTGCTGCTGTTCACATCAATAACCGTCAACGCTTCCGTATAATCGAAAATCAAATTGCCGCCCGACGGCAGGGCGACCTGACGGGACCACAAATGACGTACCTCGTCTTCTATATGATAGGCTTCAAAAACCGGTTCCTTCCCTGTATAGTAAATCAATTTTTCCTGCCATGTCGGGTCCGGAAACACTTGCCGAATCCGTTCGTATGTATCAGGATGATTGACAATAATTTTCTCTATATCCGCCGTCACATGGTCCCGCACCGTCCGCATGACCAAATCCGCCTCCCGATAGAGAAGCTGATTTTTTTTCGCTAATTTATACCGTTGCCGAATACTGTCCCAAGTATGCAATAAATACGTAATGTCGGCCTGTAATGCCTCTTCCGTCACGCCTTCTGCCACAGTCCGGATAATCACGCCCATACCGGGCGGTTTGACATGGCCGACAATCCGACGCAACCGATCCCGTTCTTCTTCTTGCCTAATTTTTTTAGAAACGCCTACATAATCCACGGTCGGCATCAACACGGCATACCTTCCGGGCAAGCTGATATTAGCCGTTACTTTGGCGCCCTTACCGCCCTGCTCTTCTTTAACAACTTGCACTAAAATATGTTGCCCGACGGAAATGCGGGTTTGCTGAATTTCTTCTTTCGTAGCCGCCCGCGGAAATAAATCGCCCATATAAATAAAGGCATTCTTTTTTCTTCCTATGTTGACGAAAGCGGCTTGCAAGGCCGGCAATATATTTTGAATCGTCCCGGCATAAATATGATTGACAATATGACTTTCATCATCTCGTTCTACCGCATAATCCCGCAATTTTCCGTCTTCTAAAACAGCCAGACGCGTTTCTTCCGGCATCACATCGGCAATAACAGTCTTCATTGCCGCCCTCCTTTCCCGGCCCGTCCGCATTGTCCCGCACCAACCGTACATATTAAAAAATCATCGTTTGTTGTCGCAAATAAACACTCAGCAAAATGCCCAACGCCATCATGTTCGTAGTCAACGCACTGACGCCGTAACTCATAAACGGCAGCGGAATCCCTGTAACCGGCATAATGCCGCAGGTCATGCCGATATTTACCAACAATTGAAACACCCACATGGAAACAATCCCCGTCGCCAGGAGCATGCCGAACGGATCTTTACAATCTTTGGCAATCATCAGACCCCGATAAATTAAAAGAAAATACAAAAAAAGAATACCCGCACATCCTAAAAATCCCAATTCTTCCCCAATAACGGAAAAAATAAAATCGGTATGATTTTCCGGTAAAAAATTCAACTGACTTTGCGTCCCGTTAAAAAGACCTTTTCCGAACAGCAACCCCGAACCGATGGCGATTTTCGACTGAATAATATGATAGCCCGCGCCCAACGGATCGGCATTGGGATTTAAAAATACGGCAATTCGCTCTTTTTGATACGCTTTAAGAAAATGCCACCCTATGGGAGCGGCAACGACGGCGGCGGCAAACATATTCCGTAACAGCGACAATTTGATTTCCGCTACAAAAAGCATGCCGAACGCAATGCCTAAAAACACCAGACTCGTCCCCAAATCAGGCTGTTTTAAAACCAGTAAAAAAGGAATCCCCACAAACAACGCAATAGGAAGTATTTGTCGCATAGTTCGTAACTCATGGACACGTTCCGAAATCATGGCGGCCATACAAATGATCATAATTAATTTGGAAAATTCAGAAGGTTGTAAGGTAATCGGTCCCAACTGAATCCACCGTTGCGCCCCCAAGGCCGATTTTCCCAAGAAGAGAACCGCCGCCAACATAAGTAAATTAATAATATACAGCGGCTTACTGTATTTTTTTAATTTTCGGTAATCATAGCGACAAAACGTAAGCAGCACTGCCAAATCAATCACAAAGGCGCCCGCCTGCTTCGCCGCAAAGCCGTAATTCATAACACCTTTATTAATATGAGTGGCACTGCCGATAATACACAAACTGATAATTGTAATTAAAATACACGTACCGAGCAATACGCGATCTATATTTTTCCATTCTCGCTTAAACATGCTGAAACTCCTATCGTCTATAGCGACGCCACGCATAGGACCGGTCACGTCGTTGTTGCCATGAAATTTTCCCCGCCGCTTCTGCCGGTTTTCCGGCGGCCTCGTCCATCTCGACCGCCGCCGTCGGAGATTGCCATTGCGCGGCCACGGCGGCCGCTTCTTGTAAACTGCGCAGGGCCTTCTCCGGAATAGACACTTCGCCGGGCGCCGTCGCTTCGTCGCCGGCCGCCGTCGGAAGCGACGACCGCTCCGTGCCGGCGGTCCGCCAACTGTCCCATACCGTCTGCGGATCCACGCTCTTTTGCGTTTGAATATACGTGACTGTATATTGCAGCGAGGTAAAAAAAGGATTTTCTTTGACTTGTACCAAAGTGCCCTGTTGTGCCGCCGCGTGTATCTCCTCCCGATGCGGTAAAATACCGGCCAACGGCGGCGAATCCAACGCTTGCAAAACCGCAGCCGCCGAAAGGTATGCCGGATCGGTATGCCCTAAGAAATTATTCAACAGCACGGCATAATGTGTTTGTTTATGTTTTCGGCAATATTGTATCATGCGGGATACATCCCGCACGGACGTCCGGGTAGGAGCAACGACCAACAACAGCCTGTCCGCAATAGCCGTGGCCGCCTTATACGCATAGCCGCGTCCGGGCGGACAATCCACGACGACATAGTCATAGGCACGCGCTAATTTTTCGATGCCGTATTGAAAAGCGGGAGCATCTAATTTTTCCCAAGTATGCCGCTGACTGGCAGGTAAAAAATCCAACCCCGGCAACACTTCCAACACGGCTTCCCGAAACCGACATCTTTGTTTAATGCTGTCCCCGCCGTCCCATAAGACTTCATCCTGCATACCGAACATCAGATCCAAATTCCGCAATCCCATATCCGCATCCGCTGCCAACACCTTTTTTCCCTGCCGGTGCAAAGCCAGCGACAACGCGGCGGTAAGTAAGGTTTTACCGACGCCGCCCTTGCCGGATGCCAACGCAATGATCGTGGCCATAGCCCCTTCCTCCTTTAGTTATTTCGGTCTGTACGCGCGTTTTGTTGTGCCCCCGGGGCGTAGGCGCCTACATGAAAATATTCTTCCAACATGGTCTTGACAATCGGACCCGATGAAGCGGAGCCGAAGCCGCCTTGTTCCGTCAAAACGGCAATCACAATGCGGGGATGTGCATACGGAGCATACGCGACAAACCATCCGTGATCACGACCGCCATAGTTTTCCGCCGTTCCGGTCTTCCCGGCCACGGGAATGGGGAAATTGGCAAATAAATATCCCGCCGTCCCGTTTTCTTCCGCAACATTCCGCATCCCCTCGCGAATTAAATCCAACGTCGACTTGGAAATCGCCAACGAACCGATTTGTTCCGGTGCGAAAATTTGATACGGCGTACCGTCCAAGTTGTCAATGCGACTGACCAAAAACGGGCGATAACGGATGCCGCCATTGGCCACTTCACTGACCACCATAGCCGCCTGTAACGGCGTCACCAACTGAAAGCCCTGCCCGATAGCCGAATTGAACGTATCTCCCAAATACCAATCCTGATGAAATACTTTTTTCTTATATTCCGCACTGGCTACGACACCGTCCGATTCGCCGTATAAAGCAATGCCCGTTTTTTGTCCCAATCCGAACATACGCGCATAAGCGGCCATCTGATCAATGCCGATGCGGCGTCCCATTTCATAAAAATAGACATTATCCGACTTGGCCAGCGCCGTCTTAAAATCAATCCAGCCCAGCGCTTCGCCGCCGGCATTTCGCTTATCAATAAGCCAGTGGCGACCGCTGTCATAAATCATTTCATCGGGACGTACTTTTTTTAATTCCAGGGCCGCTGAACCGGTGATCAATTTAAAGGTCGAGCCCGGCGGATATTGTCCGGTAATGGCGCGGTTTTCCATAGGATGATACGGATTCGTATTAATTTGCCGCCATTCCGCCGCCGTAATACCGCGCGTAAACCAATTGGGATTATACGAAGGGCGACTGGCCATCGCTAAAATCGCACCGGTATTCGGATCCATCGCCACTACCGCAATCCCGTGCGCCCCGATACCGTTGGCCAATTGCGCATCCATCGCTTTTTCCGCCGCCAACTGTAAATTCAAATCCAGGGTCAAGTGCATATTATGTCCGGAAACAGGATTTTTCCGTTCCATTTCTTTGACAGGACTGCCGGCGGCATCCACTTCCACTTGCCGGCCGCCGTCTTTTCCCCGCAACAAATCATCATAATACGCTTCCATGCCGGCACGCCCGATTTGGGTAACCGTGCTGACCCCGTCCCGTCCGGCTAAGCGCTTCATATCCGCTTCATCAATTTGCCCGACATATCCGAAAATTTGTGCCGCCATATCGTTATAAGGATAATAGCGTATCGGTTGTACATCAATTGAAATTCCCGGCAATTCATTACGCCGTTCTTCTATCCGCGTGACAATATCCTGCGTTAAATCGGTTGCCAGCACAGTGGGTAAATAGGAACTCTTTACTTTCCCCAATTTTTCCCGCAACGCATCCGGCGTCGTCTGCAACAAGTCCGCCAATTCGTTTACTTCCGCAGCGGGCATGCCCTTTTTGGTCGGTACGTACGTAACGATAAAACCGGGACGGGAGCCGACCAAAATTTGACCGTTGCGATCATACATTACGCCGCGCATGGCCGCAATGGGAATGGCGCGTAATCGGTTACCTTCCGCCAACGAATGATAATAGTCGCCTTCAATCAATTGTAAATATACCAAGCGGGAAATCAATAGCAAAAAAACCGCAATAAATATCCAAAATAAATGACGAAACCGCCCTTCATTTCTTTTTTTCTTCATCAATGCTTGCAGCATAGCTTACAGGCCTCCATTTACGGACGATAATAGCGGCGATACCCGTAATACGACTCTTGCCGCCGCAATTTTCCCACCACATATTCCGCCGGCAGCACCAGTACCAGATGATATACCGTCATCGGCATAGCGAATTCCGCCATGTACGCCGCCGGCTGTACATATTGTCCGGATACAAAGGCCATCAAACAATACAGCAGTAAACTTACTTCCGTAGCGCCCAATACGGTAACTACCGTCAAAATTCGTTGTTCTTTATCGCCGGCACGACCGATATAACTGCTTATCGCAGCCAGTATGACATACGGAATCAAATGAAGGCCGAAAAAATTACTGAGAACGACATCCTGTACAAAACCGGCCACAACCGCCGTAACAATGCCGGCTTTCCGTCCATATTGCAGGGCAATTAAAATAACCGCCAAAAAAAACACATTCGGTTGCGTAATCCCGTCAAACAAAAAGGGAATCAACGTACTCTGCAAGAAGAAAAGTACGACGGCAAACAGCAAACACCGTTTAATACTCATAACGCAGCCGCTCCTTTAACGCCTTCCACCTTATCGCGATTGGTTTGCGGCACCAACTTCGGTTGTACATCCGGCGTACTGTACGGTTCCGTCGGTACCGCCGCCGCTACGACAAAAACTTCTTCCAATTTGGAAAAATCTACAGCCGGACGAATAACGGCATATTTTACAAAATCGGTCGCATCCTGGTGAATGGAAACAATCGTGCCTACAGGTAATCCTTTGGGGTAAATCGAACCGAATCCGGAAGTTACCAACGTATCCCCTTCCAAAATATCCGCATCTTTAGCGACATTGACAAACTGCGGTTCCGTCGGCACATTGCCGTTGCCGCGAACGACCGACGCCACGCGCGAAGCCGGACGCTGCACAATGGCGCCGATACTCGTACGCGGATCGGTCAGCAATTGCACCCGCGCCGTGTCCGGAAAGACATCCGCCACGAAACCGACCACCCCTTGCGGCGTAATGACAGGCATGTTTTTCGCAATCCCGTTCCGCGTGCCCACATGAATAATCATGGTTTCGGTCCACGTGCCGTAATCCCGTGAAATAACCGCCGCCGCCACCAATTTGTATTGGGGATGCGTATTCCGAAAATCCAACAGTGCACGTAATCGTTCATTTTCCGCCGCCAATTCGTCATAATTGACGCTCCGGTTTTTTAACGCCGCGTTTTCTTTTTCCAATGCTTCCCATTCAATCCGGTTTTTCATACTCACATCGACAATATGGAAAACATTGGAAAACGATTGCAAAATCCCGCTGCTCACACTTTCCGCCGGTGTAACCGCCGCCTGCAACGTCCGCGTAATAACAGGCAACGATTCCCGTTGCCGCCAGGCCCATCCCATAACGGCAAGAAGGATAAATAAAATCAGCACGCCCAGTAGGCTGCGTTTACCAAATGAAAACACAATCAAAATCTCCTTTTATAAATACGGTCGGCCCCTTCTGTTAACGCTTCCCACCGGTTCCGTTCCGCAATCACTTTCCCTACCCCGCATACTACAGCGCTTTCCGGATTATCGGCCACCCGTACGGGCACTCCCAATTCTTGCGAAATCAACGTTGCCGCCCCTGTCAATCGGGCCCCGCCGCCGGTTAAATAAATCCCCCGGTCCATAATATCCGCCGCCAATTCCGGCGGCGTTTCCTGTAAAATACGACGTGCGGCAAGTAATATTTTCTGTAACGTCCGTCCCATTACGGCATACAACTCGCTGGCGCGAATACTTGCTTCCTGCTGCAACCCGTTCGCTAAACTGCGGCCCATAAAATAAAAATTTTTATCTTCCAACGGCAACACGGCGGCACCGCAAGAAATTTTCATTTCTTCAATCGTCATTTCATCCGCGCCGATGGCATACCGCTCTTGTAAATACTCCCGAATGGCCTGATTAAAAGATAAGCTTCCTATATGCAGGGATTGCGAAAGAACAATACCGCGCAACGACAAAATAGCAATATTGGTCGTGCCGCCTCCCAGATCCATAACCATATTTCCCGCCGGCTCCGCCACAGAAAGCTGCGCGCCGACAGCGGCGGCCGCCCCGGTTTCCATAACGAACGCTTCTTTGGCGCCGGCCTGATACATGGCTTCCATAACCGCCCGTTTTTCTACATTGGAAGCGCCTGCCGGCACTCCCACCATAATCCGCAATCGCTGCACGCTGCGCACGCATTTACTTAACAAATACCCCAACATCTTATACGTAACATTGTAATCCGCAATGACGCCGTTATGTAACGGTCTGTGTAATTTTACATGTTCTTCGGCAGTAGCCAACAACTTTTCCGCCGCCTGTCCGAAGGCCAGCGGTTCGCCCGTACGCTCATCCATCGCTAAAACGGACGGCTCCGCCAAAACGATGCCGCGTCCTTCCACAAACACCCGGGTACTGCAGGTGCCCAAATCAATCCCTATATTTTTTGTCAAAGGAGAAAAATATCCTGCCATATACAACCCCTTCTTACCGCGTAACCGCCTGGTATAATCATTTATTTATTCTAGCACATACAGGGCGAAAAAAAAAGCAAAATACCGGGGAATACGTATTTTGCTCTGCCCCTGCAAGGACGCCGCAACACGGAACCCGGCGGCTGCGGCAGGCGGACCGGAGAAACCGCATAGTTTCCCCGCACCGCCGCGTACCTGACAATAGCCGAAGACCGCCGCGACTTACTTTATATAGTTTAAAATAGTACAAAAAGCATCATACGGACTATACGGAACGGGTTCCTGCTCGAATCCTTGTAAATAGCGGGAATCCACATACTTTTTATCAATAATCAATTCATAGACATAGGCGTCAAACCACGCGTCGGTCATGGAAAAAATACCTTTATGACCGTTTTTATCGCCCCATGAATTTTCCACCTTCCAGTATACCGGTTTGCCGTCTTTCACATTTACGCCCGTAATATTCATGGCATGCGTAGCCACCGATTGGCGGGAATCCAAGCGGTCGGCTTTAGTAAAGGTCCCGACCGGCGCCACCGTTTCTTCATACGTAAACAGCCGGGTATCCATAATACCCGTTTTTCGGTCGCTCATTTTTCCTACATCACAGGCAAACCAAGCGCTTTGTCCGTCTTGTAAGGAACGTATCATCGCCGTTTTCATCACCTCCGTAGGAACATTCAAGCCTTTTAACCCGTCCATTTCCACAATGTTTTTAATATCCGGATTTACAAAGACCCGACCGTACGGATGCCGTGCCCGCGGATCATGAATCAATCGTATTTTATTTTCATACGTATGGGCCACATATTTTTTATAAAACGTACGCGGCGTCATATTTCTTTCTATATGGTACTTGTTATCTTTATCTTTATATTCAAAATCAAACTGTTCTACAGGCTTGCCGATACATTTTACAAAAATGCCGTACACCTTGCATAAACATTCTTCTTTCAACGTCTCTATTTGCCCGTCATCCTCACTGCGACGAATATCCATCGCATATTTCTTAATAATTTCTTCCACCCGCGCAAACATGTCCTGCGAATTTTCTGTATGAAAGCTTTCTCCCATCACCGTTTTCGGAACAATCCCGTATTTTTCTATGAGCGCCTTAAAATACTCAAAATAACCGCCGTCTTCCGTCTTGAACGTAAGGGCGCGCACCACTTCCCGACTATTAATATCCAAGTGTTTTGTCTGTATAATCTTATCTAAAAACACATTCGTTTTTTCCATATTGTCAAAAAAATACAAGTACGATTGCGATAATTCAAACGCTTCCAAGTGCAACTCCCGCATAATGGCAGGACGCGCCATATTTAAGGCCGCAAATAACCAACACCGTCCGGATTGTTTTTGGTCCGTAATATTTTTATGGTCGATTTCTTGCGAAAAAATAAACGAATGCGCCTGTATGACGCGCTTATTTTTACTGGCTTCCACCAGACCGACATTAGAAATAGCGCTTTCTATACACGTATGTTCCGGTTGTGCTTCATAGGTGTCGGCAAATTTTTTATATGCCTCCTCATTTAATGACTTCATGAACAAACCTCCCGTATTTTAATAATCATTTCCAAAATCCATTGTACTATGAGAAGCGTCCCCGGTCAACGCGATCTCCGTGACAACACAAATAAAGCCGCCCGCGCCATACGAAAACCCTTCGCCGCGCAGACGGCTTTACCCTTCTTTCCGACCTCCGGTCCGCTTGTATGTCCGACCGCTTAAATAGCGCCGATATTGCAGGTAAGACCTAACGAGGTAACCATTTCTTTTAATTCCTTCATATACGCCTCGTCGGGAGTTTTAATTTCATCGCTTAATCCGTATTCCCACCCCATGAGCTTATATTTTCCCAGCCCGAAACGATGGTACGGCAGCAGATGAATTTCTTTAATATTCGGCAACGTTTTTACAAATTTCCCGATTTCATAAATAGACTCACGATCCGCATTAAACGTAGGGATAACGGGAACACGGGCAATCATTTCCTTCGCCAGCGAAGAAATAAGGCGGGCATTTTTTTTAATTCGTTCATTCTCCACTCCCGTAAATTTCTTATGTACAGCACTGTCAATTTGTTTGAAATCCATTAACACCAAGTCAATATACGGGATGCACTTGCGTATACTTTCTTCACTGGCATAGCCCGTCGTTTCAATCGCCGTATTCCAGCCGTTCGCCTTGCAGGCTTTAAATATTTCCATCGCAAAGTCCGCCTGCGTTAACGGCTCTCCCCCGGAAAGCGTTACGCCGCCGCCGGAATACCGAAACATAGTGTCTTCTTTTTCCAACTTTTCCATCACTTGTGCCACGGTCATATCTTCCCCTATCACCGTCAACGCATTGGCAAAGCAGGTTTGTACACAATCCGTACATGCCGTACAATGCTCCCGCAACAACTTGTACGGACGCCGCACGTCAATCGCCTGATGCGAACAACTGGTTTGACAATCATGGCAATCTATACAGTTTTTACTGTTGTATAGAATTTCCGTTTGATAGGATTGACTTTCCGGGTTGGAGCACCACTTGCATGACAGGGGGCAGCCTTTCAAAAAGACAATCACCCGCAATCCCGGTCCGTCGTTTAAAGAGAATCGTTGAATATTAAAAACTTTGCCTATTTTTTTTGTATCCGTTTCCCCCATATGCCTCACTTACTATTCAAAACACTTAAAATTCCTGTTCGGTCCGGGCAATAATATCGTTCTGCACATCTTTATCGAGGATAATGAATTGTGCCGAATAGCCCGCCACACGAACAATTAAATCCCGATATTCTTCCGGATGTTGCTGGGCTTTCAGCAACGTATCCTTATCTACTACATTAAATTGAATATGCATGCCTTTTTTCGCGAAAAAAGCCGTAATTAAGGAGATTAAATGATCCAAGCCGCTATCTCCTTTTAATGCTTGCGGCGAAAATTTTTGATTGTACAGCGTACCGCTTGTAGCAATCATATGATCCAATTTGGCAACCGAGCTGGCCGCCGCAGTCGGACCTTTCACATCCATGCCGCGGGACGGCGAAACACCGTCGGCAATGGGGCTATGGCTATAGCGGCCGTCCGGAGTGGCCCCCACTTGATCGCCCAAATGCACATTATTGGATACGGGATACAACGCCGGTAAGAACTTGCCGCCGCGCAAATTCGTGTATTTTTCTACTTCTTTGCAATAAATTTGTGCGCCTTCCCGCGTATAATAATCCACTTCATCAATATCGTTGCCGTATTTCGGGGCTCTATTGATCAACATAAGACGAATTTTTTCATATTTTTTCTTACTGAATTCATCGTCACATTGCTTGCCGAAATCCGTTTCCAAGGCCTTCTTCAAGTCGCGCAAACTGAGCATCTTCTTGTCAAATACCAGTTCTTTAATGGCCATAAACGCATCCCCCACGTTGGCCACGCCGACTCCCAACGGGCCGGACGAACGATAATGCGCGCCGCCTTCCTGAATCGATTTGCCCACGGCAATGCAATCATCCATCAAAGAAGATACAAACGGCAAGGGTGCTCTCTTCCGATGTGCCAAATCCACGCAATTATCCGCCAATACCATTTGATTGACAAAATAGGCGATTTGTTTTTTATACGCCGCAATAATTTCCTCAATATTTTTAAAGTCTTCCAAATCCCCCGTTACGGGGCCGATTTGTTTCCCGTCCGCTTTACCGTTATGCAGTGTAATTTCCAAAACTCTCGCCAAGTTAAAGAACGCCGCATCGAACCAGCCGTCCGTTTTCGCCACCGCTTGCGGTTCTACACAACCGACAATAGCATAATCCCGCGCATCTTCCAAAGCGATCCCCCGCGAAACCAAGCTGGCAATAATTACTTCGTCATTATAAAAGGCCGGAAATCCCAGCCCCAACCGCGTTAAGCGTGCCGTATGACGCAAATATTTTTGCGTGGCGCCGGTCCACACACGAGCGGAAAAAGAAGGTTGCGGCAGTTTTACTTCCCCGGTAGCATCAATGCACATGAACGTCACGTCATTGGCGGCATCTCTGCCATCTCTCGTTTGACCGCCGACAATTAAATTTTGGAACATGCCGTATCCGGAAAAAGCCAAGGTCGTAACATAATCCCGAATCTTACTCAAATCATTAAATTTAACCCACAAACAATTAATCAGCTCTTGGGCAAATTCGTGTGAAATCTTCCCTTCTGCCGCATCTTTTTTATAGAAAGGATACATATATTGGTCAAAGCGTCCCGGCGAAATGGCATGTCCGTTGGATTCCAAGGAAATGACCAATTGAATAATCCAAAACGATTGCATAGCTTCGTAAAAAGTTTCCGCCGGATATTCGGGAACTTTAGCGCAAATCTCCGCCAAATTTTCCAATTCCGCCCGCCGTTCGGGATTTTTCTCTTTTTCCGCCAATTCTTTTGCCAACGCACTATACCGGCGAGCGTACGTAACGGCGCCGTCAAAGGTAATTAAAAGCGCTTCCCAAAATTTCATGTGTTCCATATAGGAAGGATCCGCTTTGGAAGCCGTCGCCATCTGCTGTTCCACTTCTTCCCGCAAGCCGCGAATGCCTTTTGTCAACACTTTTTCATAGTCCACAACATAGTGTCCCAATCCGTTAAACCAATAATTGCCGACAGTAAACGTATTGGCGTTCATAGCGTCCCGCGTTTCCGGTTCCAAATACCCCGTAGCCAATTCATTGACCGTTTTGCCCCGCCAATATGAAAAGCACGACAATAAGGTTTTCTTCGTTTCTTCGGAAATCATATACGAATCGGATTTCCGTTTGCCGATTTCATCAAATTCATTCACTAACCATTGATTGGAAAATTCCGGAAATACTTGTGCCGAACGAGGATTTTTAGTCATCGTGCCGATGATTAATTCCCGATCCCGAATAGCAATCGGAATTTCTTCCAAAATTTTCTTAAGTGCCAATGCTTTGCGGAGAATCATGGGCTTGTCTTCCGTTTCTTTAAAAGATTCCGTAACAATAACCGCCCGTTCCGCTTCAATGCACGGCTTTGCCGATAAAATTTCTTCTTTGAGGGCCTGCACCCGGGGAGATAGTTCTTTGAAATCAGTGTCTTTCATTGTAAAACCTCCTTTTAGTTGAAATTTCTCTTTCCTGCAATTAATTATAATACTACATTTTTTATAAATCAACACGAAACTTGAATAATGGTTTTTAGGCATTATTATAATAGCCATTTAGAATATGCTTGTATTTTTAAATATTTATTCTCTATTTTTCAGTATATTTTTAGTTAATTTTTTATATATTATTTTAACGTCTTTTGTATAATAATGAGTATCATTATAAATTAAAGGCATGCAGGCTATACAGCATTCCGATACTTGAAGAATTTTATATTCGTGCCGCATACGGCAGTATTAAGTTGACGCCCTCGCATATATGCAAATTTTATACATAAATAGGTGCCGTAATTTTTCCTGAGCCCCTATTAATTCTCAATTACGGCTTTCTTGTTCCGATTCCGTATCCTTGCATGCTTTATATGCCGTGTACGCAAAACACCTCGGCTCTCCAAAGAGCCGAGGTGTACCGATCAGGCTATCGTATGAATAATTTGTTGTAATAACAGCGTTTGTCCTTGCCGTTTTAAAGAAGAATACAGCAGCGGTCGCCCGCCGTCCGGAAAAAGTTCCGCCAAGGTCCGCAAATTTTGTTGTCGTTCCCGCGCTCGCAACTTATCGCTTTTTGTGGCCACAATCTGCACCGACACGCCGGCGGACAGCAGCCATTCATAGGCCTGTAGATCCAAATCCAGGCCGGGATGGCGCGAGTCGATCAGTAAGCAAAGCAACCGCAATTGCGTCGATTCCCGAATGTATTCGTGAATAAACGCACTCCACATGTCGCGTTGCTTCTTTCCCGTCTTGGCAAACCCGTATCCCGGCAAATCCACAAAATACAACGGATACCGTCGTACGTCCTCCCCGTCTTCCTGCCGCAACGTAACGCCGTAATAATTGATGGTTTGCGTCTTTCCCGGGGAACCGCTCACCCGCGCCAATCCCCGATGATTGCACAGCGAATTAATCAAACTGGATTTCCCTACATTGGAACGGCCCAAAAAGGCCACTTCCGCCAAGCCGTCCGTAGGATATTGCGATTTTTTTACAGCCGTAGCGACATACTTAGCCTGAATAACATCAAGTGCCGCCATTTTATACTTTCACCAACGCTTCCGCCAATACTTCATCCATAGAACGGACAAAGACAAACGTCACGTCCTTCTTGACCGTTTCCGGCACGTCCTTCATATCCCGCTTATTATCGTGAGGCAAGAGAATTTTTTTAATGCCCGCATTATGTGCGGCAATAACTTTTTCTTTAATACCGCCGACAGGCAGGACATCGCCGCGCAACGTAATCTCTCCGGTCATGGCCACATCATGCCGCACCGGTTTTCCCGAAAGCGCCGAAGCCAACGCCGTAGCCATCGTAATCCCGGCCGACGGTCCGTCTTTCGGAATCGCGCCTTCCGGCAAGTGAATATGCAAATCCCGCGTCGTGTAAAACTCTTCGTCAATCCCCAGGGTTTCGGCCCGACTGCGAATATAGGTAACCCCGGCTTGCGCCGATTCTTTCATAACATCGCCCAATTTTCCGGTCAGCAATAAACGGCCTTTTCCTTTTACCGCCACCGCTTCCGTTTCTAAGATCACACCGCCCACTTGTGTCCAGGCCATACCCGTAACCCGGCCGATACAGTCCTGTTTATGCGCTTCTTCCGGTAAAAATCGTACCGGACCCAACATGGTTTCCAAATTTTTTACCGATACAGTAAGTTGCGGTTTTTCCTGCAATAAAATAGATTTTCCGACTTTGCGGCACACGGCGCCAATCGTTTTTTCCAAACTCCGTACGCCGGCTTCCCGTGTGTAGCCGCTGATAATATGATGCAGCACGGCCGGTGAAAATTTCGCCTGTGTACTTTTTAGGCCGTTTTCCGCAATTTGCTTGGGTACCAAATATTTTTGCGCAATAGCCACTTTTTCTTCTTCCGTGTAGCTGGAAAATTCAATAATTTCCATGCGATCCCGTAAGGCATACGGAATATCTGTAATCACATTGGCCGTAGTGATCCAGAACACTTTCGATAAATCAAAGGGAAGGTCTAAAAAATGATCGACAAACGTATTATTCTGTTCCGGGTCCAACACTTCCAACAGCGCGGCCGCAGGATCGCCGCGTAAATCGGATGCCAATTTATCCACTTCATCCAGTAAAAAGACAGGATTTTTTACGCCCGCCTGCTTAATACCGGCAATAATCCGCCCCGGCAAGGCGCCGATATACGTCCGTCTATGCCCGCGAATATCGGCTTCATCGCGAACCCCGCCCAGGGATACACGAATATATTTTCGGTTCATAGCTTTGGCGATGGAACGGGCAATACTGGTTTTTCCGGTTCCCGGCGGTCCGACCAGGCATAAAATGGGACCTTTCAAACTGTTGGTCAATTGTTTTACCGCCAAATATTCAATAATCCGTTCTTTTACTTTATCCAATCCGTAGTGATCCGTATCCAACACCTTGCGCGCTTCCGCCAAATCCAGCCGATCCCGGGTTTCTTTTTTCCACGGCAAGGCCAACACCCAGTCCAAATACGTACGTACAATCGCGGTTTCCGCCATCATACTCGGCATGCCTTCCAACCGGGATATTTCTTTAAGCACCGGTTCTTCTATTTTTTTGGGCAACTTCATTTTTTTAACTTTAGCCCGCAATTCTTCCACTTCTGTATCGCGATCTATTTTGTCGCCCAATTCCCGATGAATAACCTTTATTTTTTCACGTAAATAATATTCCTTCTGTTGTTTATCCATCTTTTCCCGCACTTCGCGGTTCAAGCTCATTTCCAACTTGGCAATTTCAATTTCCGAATCAATTAAGTGACGTACTTCTTCCAACCGTTCCGTCACATTTGCCGTTTCCAAAATTTGTTGTCTGGCTACATGCGAAATGGGCAGGCGCATAGCAATAAAATCCGCCAACGTTCCCGGCACTTGTATTTCCCGCGCCCGTGTTTCCAATTCATCGGAATTGCGCAAATTATTCGCCCACTGAACAAATTTTTCCACATTGGCCCGACGCAAGGCTTCTTCCGTTTTTTCATCCGTATGACTGTCATATACCTTCACAGCCGCTACTTCCACATATTTTTCTTTTTCCGAAAATCCCTGAATCCGTACGCGGGCCGCACCGTCCAGCATTACCCGCACCAAGCCTCCGGGCAAACGCAACAACTGATCCACCTTCACCAGCGTGCCGATTTCATATACATCGTCTACGCCTGCTTCCTCCAAGTCCGGATCCAACTGGGAAGACACAATGATATACCGATTTCCTTCCATGGCCGCATCCAGAGCCGCCAATGATTTTTTTCGGCCCAAATCAGCATGACTCAATAAATCGGGAAATACGACAATTCCCCGCAACGGAATAAAGGGAAGCTTTAAAATATCTTTTTCGTCCATTCTTTTTCACCTTCTTTACGGGAAAAATAAAACTCATTTCCCACAAGAAATGAGTTTTATTTTCACCAATATATCATACGCCTTGTTTTAATTCCAACCGGGGCTTTTTACCTTCCGTCACACAAGACTTATTTACGATACATTTTTCGACATCCTTACGACTCGGTACATCAAACATGACGTCCAACATAATCCGTTCAATAATCGACCGTAAGCCGCGTGCGCCCGTATTGCGACGCAACGCCTCCTTAGCAATTTCCTGCAAGGCATCGGATGTAAATTTCAACTCCACATCGTCCATTTTTAACATTTTCTGATACTGTTTAACCAACGCATTTTTCGGTTCCGTCAAAATATGTACCATAGCTTCTTCATCTAACGGATCCAACGTTACCAGTACGGGCAGACGTCCGATTAATTCCGGAATTAAACCGAATTTCTGCAAATCGACGGGAATAATATCCTTTAACAGCGTTTTTAACGCTTTTTTACTTTTAGACTGTACATCCGCACCGAATCCCATTTTTTTATCGGAAATTCGTTTTTGAATCGTTTTGTCGATACCGTCAAAAGCACCCCCGCAAATAAACAAAATATTCGTCGTATCAATCTGCAGCATATCCTGATGCGGATGCTTACGCCCGCCTTGCGGCGGCACGCCGGCCACGGTTCCTTCCAAAATTTTCAGCAACGCCTGTTGCACACCTTCGCCGGACACATCGCGCGTAATCGAAGGATTTTCCGACTTACGTGATATCTTGTCGATTTCATCAATGTAAATAATGCCGCGCTGTGCTTTTTCAATATCATAATCAGCTGCCTGAATTAATTTCAGCAGACAATTTTCCACATCTTCTCCGACGTAACCGGCTTCCGTCAAGCTGGTAGCATCGGCAATGGCAAAGGGAACGTTCAGCAATCGTGCCAACGTTTGTGCCAACAGCGTTTTACCGCTGCCGGTAGGACCTACCATAACCACATTGGATTTTTGCAGCTCCACATCATCCGCATCCGTATTGGACTGTAACCGTTTATAGTGGTTATACACGGCAACCGCCAACGTCTTTTTGGCCGCTTCCTGGCCGATAACATATTCATCCAACGTGGCTTTAATTTCGTGCGGTGTAGGCAAGGTTTCCAAAGAAAACTGCTCGCCGCTTTCCATTTCTTCGTCTTCAATAATATGTGCCGCCACAGAAATACATTCATCGCAAATAAATACTCCCGGTCCGGCAATCAACTTTTTAACTTCATCCTGTGTACGGCCGCAAAAGCTGCACTTCGGTTCATCCTTCCGATCCGCCATGTTCCCCCTCCTTACTTCCTGTTTTCCTGCTGCGGGCGAACGAGAATTTCATCAATTAAACCGTAATGCTTGGCATCTTCGGCAGTCAGGAAATTATCCCGTTCCGTATCTTTTTCAATAACGTCCAACGGTTGTCCCGTATGGGCTGCTAAAATCCCGTTTAACTCGCGACGTACACGCAAAATCTCCCGGGTATGGATTTCAATATCCGTAGCCTGCCCCTGCACGCCCCCCAGCGGTTGATGAATCATGACTTGTGAATGGGGCAACGCAAACCGCTTGCCCTTCGTGCCGGCCGCCAACAAGACGGACGCCATGCTGGCCGCGGACCCGACGCAAATAGTGGAAACATCCGGTTTAATATATTGCATGGTGTCATAAATTGCCATGCCCGCAGTCACTACCCCTCCGGGACTGTTAATATACAAATAAATATCCTTATCGGGATCTTCCGCTTCTAAGAACAAGAGCTGTGCAATGAGGCTGTTTGCCATCGTATCTTCCACTTGACCGCTTAAAAAGATAATCCGATCTTTCATCAAGCGTGAATACAGATCATAGCTCCGTTCCCCCTGTGATGTTTGTTCTACAACGACAGGAACATACATACTCATACCGCTCACCTCCGGTAATTACGCTTCCGGTTTCACTTCTTCTTTTTTTTCATTCGTATCAATCGCTTTACTCAAAATAAAGCTTGCCGCTTTCTTGCGACCTACCGATTGAATAAGAAGCGGAACGCGATGTTCTTTCAAAATAATTTTATACACTTCTTTGGGATCGGCCCCGAAATTTTGCGCCATCGTATAAATTTCCGCATTTACGTCTTGTTCCGTAACCTGAATGTCTTCCGCTTTGGCAACGGCTTCCAACACCAAATCCATTTTGACATTTTCTTTGGCCGGTGCGGCATATTGTTCTTTCAGTTTGGCAACATCCATTTTGGTATACTTCAAATAAGCATCCAAATTCATGCCCTGCGCTTGCAGTTTCATAGCCATTTCGTCCACCATTTGATTTACTTTGTCATCCACCATGACTTGCGGAATATCGACGGTCGCATTGGCCATAACGGTTTTCAATACTTCATTATTGAAGGTTTCCACCGCTTGTAAGGACACTTTGGTAAAAATGCGTTTCTTTACATCATTGCGCAATTCTTCCACATTTTCAAATTTGCCGACTTCTTTCGCGAATTCATCATTGATTTCCGGCAATTCCCGCCGTTTGACATCGTTAATTTTCACGGCAAACACGGCTTCCTTACCTGCCAATCCGGCTTCATGATAGTCTTCCGGGAAAGTTACTTTTACATCCTTTTCTTCTCCCGCTTTTAAGCCGATCAGTTGTTCTTCAAACCCCGGAATAAAACTGTGCGAACCGATTTCCAGCGGATAGGCCTTCCCTTCGCCGCCGGCAAACGGCTTGCCGTCTATGGAGCCTTGGAAATCGATAATGGCAAAATCTTCGTTTTCAATAGCCGTTCCTTCCGGTGCCACCAACAATTTCGCATGTTGTTTCTGTAAATTTTTAACTTCCTTGTCAATGTCTTCATCCGTAATATTTACAATATCTTTTCCCACTTGAATGCCCTTGTATTCACCCAAGGTCACTTCCGGTTTTTTCGTCAGGGTTGCTTCAAACACAAAATCTTTCCCCTTGTCAGCGGTTACCACTTGTATCTCCGGATCCGTTACGGGATCGATCTTCTGTTCCTTTAATGCTTCGGGATAGGCTTTATTCATAATGGCTTCTTCGATTTCCTGTTTAACAGCATCTTTGCCCAAGAAGCTTTCCAACACCATCCGCGGTGCTTTTCCTTTACGGAAGCCGGGAATATTCACCTTTCCCGCCAAATTTTTGCAAGCCGTGACAGCCATCTTCGAGGCATCTTTTACGGGAATTTCAATATGCAGGGTGACTTTATGCCGGTCTACTTCATTAACTGTTACATTCATTATAAATATGTCCTCCTTATGGGGCCAAGCCCTTCGTGTTCTCTAAAATATCATACTACGTTTTCCATAATACCATATATTTATTCTTTTTACAATAAATAAAATAGCACCTTTTTAGGGGATTTAAGGCCTTGATTTGTCTTTTTGTTCTTTGGCGAATTTTCGCCGTGCGCAGCGATCTGCAACCGGCCGACGGACGCTGCCAAAAAAAAACAACAGACTGCCGCCACAGTCCGTTGTTCCTTATTACCTATAGGTATACGCGTCGCCCGTACACGGATTACGATTCGCGCAATTGACAATTCAGTTGTACTTTCAACGTAGCAATGATCGCATCCAGCGCTTCTTGTATATCGGCATCCGCCAAGGTTCCTTCCGGAGAGCGGAAGACCAGCGAGTAGGCCAAACTTTTATAGCCTTGCGGTACCGGCGCGCCTTGGTACAAGTCGAACAGGGATACCCGTTCCAAATAGGACCCGCCGTATTGTTGAATCACGTCTGTAATTTGACGATTCGTCACACTTTCGGGCGCCAAAAAAGCCAAGTCGCGGCTCATCGCCGGAAAACGGGCGGGCTTGCTATACGCCGGAAGGTCTTGTACGAACGGCAAGATTGCCGCAAAATCAAAATCAAACAGGTATACGGGACCGGCCACATCATACTGTTCGGCCGCCCGGGGATGCAGTTCGCCGAAACGGCAAAGTACTTGACCGTCTTTTACATAGGCCGCCGCTCTTCCCGGATGCAAAGGCGCAAAACGGGAAGGTTGCAAGGTCGCCGCAATTCCCAACCCCTGCAAAACCGCTTCTACTACGCCTTTCACATCATAAAAATCATAGGTTGCTTCCGACCGATTCCATGCGGGAGCCAGGCGTTTCCCGTATAAAAGACCGGCAATCCGTATATTTTCCGACGGCTGCTCCGTCAACGGCAACGCTTTCGGCTGATACACGGCGGCGATTTCATAGAGGGCCGCCCGATCATTTTTAACCGCCTGATTACGTACCAACACATCCAGCAAAGACGGCAATAACGTGGTTCGCAGGAGCGGATATTCTTCGGTAATCGGATTTAAAATCGGTACCGCCCGATATACGTCGTCCCCTGCGGGGAACTGTAAGCGGTGAAGCGATTTTTCATTCATAAAGCTGAACGTAACCGTTTCTTGTAACCCGCAGTCACTTAAAATTTGAGAGATTTTTTCCCGTACGGCATGTTCCCGACTTTCCGTTCCTTCCGAAACACGGCTCCACGGACGAGTGGACGGAATGCGTTCATACCCGTAAATTCTCGCCACTTCTTCCGCAATATCCGCCATTTCCGCACAATCTCCCCGATACGAAGGAACCGTAACAACGATCGTTTCCCCCTGTCGGACCGGATCAAACTGCAGCGTCCGCAACAAATCCGTCATCTCTTCCGGCGGCATGGACGTGCCCAAAAAGTCGTTAATTTGCGCCGCCGTAAACGAAATCTTCCGTACCGGTTCCGGCTGCGGATACACATCGACAATCCCTTTCGCCGTCTCGCAGGCGCTCATCTGTTGCAGCCATTGCGCACACCGATCCAACGCCTGCCGGCAGCAAGCCGCATCGACGCCCCGTTCAAAACGGGCGGAAGCTTCCGAGCGCAGCCCCAAAGCGCGACCGGTATGCCGAATGTCGGAACCTTTAAAAGACGCACATTCCAGTACTACGGTCTTTGTCCGTGCCGTCACTTCGGCGTCCGCCCCGCCCATAATGCCCGCCAGGCAAACGGGGGCATCCGCATCGGCAATCACCAACATGGAAGGGGTCAACTTCCGGGTCACTTCATCCAACGTTTTCAGGGTTTCCCCTGCCCGTGCCCGACGTACATATAAGGAGTGACCGTGAATCTTATCATAGTCATACGCATGTAAGGGCAGTCCCAATTCCAACATGACATAATTGGTAACATCCACTATATTGTTCACCGGTCGTACGCCGGACTTGCGCAACCGCATTTGCATCCACAACGGTGACGGGCCGACCTGTACATCGGTCAACACCCGCACGGCATACCGGCTGCACAACGCAGGTTCTTCAATAGCGGCGCGAATCATGCGGGCCGCCTCCGCCTCTCCTTCGTGCACACTGATTTCCGGATACCGGGCGCAGGCCTTCCCCAATACGGCAAATTCCCGACTCAACCCCACCATGGAAAAGCAGTCGGCTCGATTCGGCGTTAATTCATAAGTATAGACCACATCTTCCAATCCCAAGTACGAAACAAGATCGGTGCCGATAGGTGTCGTATCCGGCAATATCCAAATGCCTTCCCGTTCTTCCGGTTGCAATACGGAATCATCAAAGCCGAATTCTTTAGCGGAGCAGAACATCCCGAAAGAAGGCACGCCGCGCAATTTGGATTTTTTAATTTTAACGCCTCCCGGCAAATGCGCGCCATGCACCGCTACAGGGACAATATTGCCGACGGCAATATTTTTGGCCCCCGTTACAATCTGTAAGGTTTCTTCCCCCATATCTACTTGGCAAACCGTCAATTTATCCGCATCCGGATGTTTTTCAATTTGCAAAATTTTACCGCTGATCACTTTTTTTACTTCGTTTCCCCAAGTTTCCACTGCTTCTACAGGAATCCCGGCAATCGTGAGCCTATCGGCGAAGGCTTGGGGATCGGTAATATAATCGGTACGTACATACTCTTTCATCCATTGTAAAGAACTTTTCATCGTCCGGTTTCCCCCTTAAAATTGCGTCAAGAAACGCATATCATTCTCATAAAACAGCCGTAAATCATCAATGCCGTACTTCAGCATGGCAATCCGTTCCACTCCCATGCCGAACGCGAAGCCGGTCACTTGTTCCGGATCATACCCATTTAACCGCAATACATTCGGATGTACCATACCGCAGCCCAAAATTTCCAGCCACCCGGTGTGGGAGCATACGCGGCAGCCTTCCCCGCCGCACATGACGCAGGAAATGTCCACTTCCGCACTCGGTTCCGTGAACGGAAAATAACTGGCTCGGAACCGTACCTTCGTAGAAGCGCCGAAAATTTCCCGTAAAAAATCTTCCAACATGCCTTTTAAATCGGAAAAACGAATATGTCGATCGACAATGAGGCCTTCCATTTGATGAAAGACGGGGGAATGCGTGGCGTCGTAATCCCACCGATACACTTTCCCCGGCACAATCACTTTCACCGGTTCATTCGGTTTATGAGATTGCAGAACACGCGCCTGCATGGGCGAAGTATGCGTGCGCAACAGCAAAGAATCCGTAAGATACATGGAATCCTGCATATCCCGCGCCGGATGATCGGGCGGAAAATTCAGGCACTGAAAATTAAAATAATCCGTTTCAATTTCCGGGCCTTCCACCAGGGAAAATCCCATCCGCAAAAAAGCTTCTTCCATATGCCGCCGTGTCAAATGCAACGGATGCATATGTCCCCGCACCGGTTGCCGACTCGGCAGGGTAATATCCAAGGTTTCCGACTGCAAGCGGGTGGCCATTTCTTGTTCCTCCACTTCCGCTTGTCGTTCCTGCAACTTCGCTTCCAAGGCACTGCGTGCCGCATTGACCAATTGTCCGAACGCCGGACGTTCTGCCGGCGGTACATTCTTCATTCCTTTCAACAAAGCTGTAAGTTCGCCTTTTTTTCCTAAATATTGCACGCGAACCGCCTGCACGTCCTGTGCCGTGCGACAATGAAGCAGCCGTTCCTGTACGGCTTGTTGCATCGCCCCTATCGTCTCCTGTATCATAGCCGTTCCTCCTAAGAAAAAATAAAAAGAACAGATTCTCAACCCCTGCAGGGGCAGAAATCTGTTCTGCGGTACCACCCTAATTTATTACTTATCCATTCGCTAACGGGAACTCCCGTCTTGCCTACTCCGTTCAGCAAGAAGCTCCAAAGTGAACGCCCGGACGCCGTTGCCGCATCTCTCAATCGCAGAATGCGTTTCCTGTAACTTCGGTTTTGCCCGTACCCTCTTTATCATTGCCATATATTTTATTATATATATTGTATCAGTATAAAGACTTGTTCGCAATAACCAATCGCTGAATTTGATTCGTACCTTCGTAAATTTGCATAATTTTGGCATCACGCATATATTTTTCGACAGGATATTCTTTTATATACCCGTAGCCGCCCATAACCTGTACGGCATTGGTCGTCACCCGCATGGCCACATCGGAGGCGTAACATTTGGACATCGCCGCCTGTCGGCTGAAATCCAAGCCCTGATCTTTCATCCAGCACGCTTTCTGCACCATCATGCGGGCCGCTTCAATTTCAATCGCCATATCGGCAATCATACTCTGCACCATTTCAAACGACGCAATCGGCTTGCCGAATTGTACCCGAACTTTCGCATATTCGCTGCAAGCGCAAAAAGCCGCTTCCGCAATACCGACAGATACGGCGCCGACTAAGGGACGGGCCGCATCGAGCGTATTCATGGCAATGCGAAATCCCTGCCCTTCACGTCCCAAACGATCTTCCGCCGGCACGAAGCAATCCTGAAAAATCAATTCCGTAGTATTGGAAGAACGGATGCCCATTTTATTTTCCGCTTTGCCCACGGTAAAGCCGGGTGTTCCTTTTCGTACAATGAATGCCGTTAAGCCGCGAATCCCCCCCGTTTTCCGGGTATTGGCAAAGACGACGAACATTTCCGCCAAAGCGCCGTTCGTAATAAAACATTTCGTACCGTTCAACACATATCCCTTGCCGTCTTCCGTCTTCACGGCACGTGTCGAAACCGAGCCGGCGTCCGAGCCCGTGCCGGGTTCGGTCAACGCAAAAGCGGCCAAATTTCCTTCCGCCAATACATCAAAGTATTTTTTCTTTTGTGCTTCCGTCCCGGCAATAATAACCGGATACGAAGCCAAGGCGTTGGCGGCTACCGTAGTCGCCACGCCGGCACAGCCTTTGCCGATTTCTTCATATAACGCGGCAATCGTCAAAGCATCCAAGCCGGCACCGCCGTATTCTTCAGGAATGACCACGCTGAACAAGCCCTGTGCCGCCAGTTTTTCCATCAACCCGTCATGGAATTTTTCCGTTTCGTCCATTTCCGCCGCATAGGGAGCAATTTCTTTGGCAACCAACTCGCGTACTACGCGAATGAGCTCTTGTTGTTCTTCAGTATACGAAAAATTCATCATCCTAACCAACCTTCCCGAACGTCCATGCGCTACTAGAATTTTTGTAATATATAAAAAGAGGAGCGTCCTTTTACTACGATTTCTTTATGTTCATTCAAAAATTCGCACTCCACAACTATCGTTTTGGCGCCTTCATGAATAACCGTTCCTATCCCCACCAATACACTGCCCGCCGGTACGGGGCATATATAATTCATATTGATTTCCAACGTCGTTACCTGATCTCCCAACGTTCGTCCGGTGATTCCCATCAAACTGTCGCAAAAGGCGGCCAACACCCCGCCCGAAGCCTTACCGGCGGCATTGACAAAATGCGGTGCAATCGTAAATCGCAGTACAGCTTGCCCGCGTGTCAGCCGTACCACTTCAAACGGCAATTGTTGATAATACGGTGATTTATATTGCAATTCTTCCCGCAATCGCAAAAAAATCCGTTCTTGTTCACTAATCCTGCCCATTACCCCTCTCCTGTTACACCTCGTTTTTGTCCGTGACAAAAAAAGTTCCCCGTCCATGCGCTAAATACCGATCCCGATCATCATAAAAATCACAAAGACCCACCATCGTCGTACGCCCCTGATGAATCAAGGTGGCCACTGCCCGAATGCAAGTATCGGCCCAAGCCGGCGCCAAGTAATTCATCGCCAAATCCAAGGTGACCACCGGCTTACCCGCGGCTTCACAGGCTAAGGACATAGCCGAATCCGCCATGGCATATAAAATGCCCCCGTACATGGTTTGATTGGGATTATTCCAAGTCGTCCCCCGATTATGAAACACCAGTGTTACACTGTCTCCGGTCGCTTGCACGGCTTGAAAGTGTAAAAAAGAAGCAAATGGATTTTTTTAATTTTTCCATTTATTATATCAAGATTCACTTTCATAACGTGCCTCCCGTTTCCTATATAGACACTTATTTATTTTACTATAGGCAAAATAAAACGTCAACCATTCACTATCCCTGTTACGCATAAAAAAAGCCGCTATAAAACGGCTTTTTTCGACATGCCTGACCTGGTTTTTACCCCCACACCCGCCTGCCGGAATTTTCGCTCTTAGATATTCGAATCCCCCACTACTCATCCTCTCGCTTTTGCGGCAGGACTTACTTCTAGGCCGCACTATGATCAGAACGGTTTTCCGTCCCTTACGTGGATCGCTTCGCCTGCGACTGGCATCGACTTACAACCACAGACACATGTCATGTTGCTAATTATACGTAGAACGGCGCCCGCTTGTCAATACCTTCCCGTTCCCTGTTCAACGCAAAAAACGACTGAATACATAATTTCCGTAGGCCAATCCCAACGGGGTCAACGCACAGCCTTTTTCAGTCCGCTGCAGCAATCCCTGCTCGTATAATCGCCTCTCCGTCCGCCCGAATTGACTGCCGAACGACACCTGAAAACGCTGAAAAAAATCATCATAATCAATGCCGTCCCGCATCCGCAAGGCCAAAAAACAATAATCTTCCATGGCCCGCGCCGCCGCTATGCGGGTCTCCTCTTGTATGCGCCCGGAGGTCGTACAGGAACGGATATACTGCGGCAAACTGCGTACATTGCACCGGCGGGTTTGTCCGTCAAACGAATGGGCCGCCGCACCGAACCCGATATACGGCTCATACCGCCAATACTTGCAATTATGACGTGCACGATACCCCGGCTTGGCATAGGCGGAAATTTCATAATGTTCAAATCCCATTTGCCGCATCGTCCCATACAGATACTGCTGCATCGCCTCCACCTCCGCCGCATTGGCGACACGTTCTTTGCCGGCCTGTACACTGTGCCACAGCGGCGTATGTTCTTCCACCGTCAGCCGGTATATGGACACATGCGTCACGGGTAGGCGGGAAAGAGTCTGAATATCTTCCTTAAACGCTTGTAACGTTTGCCCCGGCAACCCGTACATCAAATCCAGAGAAATATTCGTAATCCCCGCCGCCGCCACCGCTTGCAGCGCTTCATACGCCTGCGCCGCCGTATGTAACCGCCCTAAAGACTGCAACAGCGCGTCATGAAAAGTTTGTACGCCCAACGATACGCGGTTGATGCCCAAGGCCGCCCACTTTTCACACTGCTCCCGCCGCAAACTTTCCGGATTGGCTTCCGCCGTAATTTCGGTCGCCGGCGCCAAAGAAAACACCTGTTGTACCGTGTGCAGCAACTTTTCCAGCAACGCCGTCGGCAAGACGGACGGCGTGCCGCCGCCGAAATATACCGTATCCGCCCGGGTATCGCCCGTATACGCCGATAGTTCCCGACAAACCGCCTCGACATACGCTTCATAATACGAAGAAACGCCGCTATAGGAAGGAAAATCGCAATAGCGGCATTTGCCGGTACAAAACGGAATATGGATATAAATGCCGATCACGATTCCTCCACCTTGAGCACCGCCATAAAGGCCTCTTGCGGAATTTCCACCGTACCGAATTGTTTCATCCGTTTTTTTCCTGCTTTTTGTTTTTCCAACAATTTTCGTTTTCGCGAAATATCCCCGCCGTAACATTTCGCCAAAACATCTTTGCGCAATGCCGCTACATTTTCCCGGGCAATAATTTTATTGCCCACAGCGGCCTGAATGGGGATTTGAAATAATTGCCGCGGAATTAAGCCGCGTAATTTTTCTACCAACGCCCGACCGCGCCGCGCCGCAAACTCACGATGCACAATCACGCTCAGGGCATCGACGGTTTCGCCGTTAATCAAAATATCCATTTTTACCATCGGTGACACTTGATACCCGTTTAACGCGTAATCTACCGATGCGTATCCCCGCGTAGCCGATTTCAACGTGTCAAAATAATCATATAAAATTTCACACAACGGTAAATTATATACCAAAGAAACCCGCGTTTCATCCAAATAATCCATCGTCACATACTGCCCGCGTCGATTTTGAGAAATTTCCATTACCGTGCCCACCATATCTTTCGGCACAATAATCGAGGTTTTTACCAGCGGTTCTTCAATGCGTTCAATCTTGCTCATGTCGGGCATGAGGGACGGATTATCGACGGTCACCATAGTGCCGTCCGTGCAGTATACATGATAGTTGACGGACGGCGCCGTAGTGATTAAAGACAGTCCGTATTCCCGTTCCAACCGTTCGCGAATCACGTCCATATGTAACAATCCCAAAAAGCCGCACCGAAATCCGAAACCCAACGCAGTTGACGTTTCCGGTTCAAACAGCAGCGCCGCATCATTGAGATGCAATTTTTCCAACGCATCCCGTAAGGCATCATATTCATTAGTTTCCAAGGGATACAATCCGCAATATACCATCGGTACCGCTTTGCGATACCCCGGCAGCGGCGTTTGCGCCGAGTGCGTCGCCGTCGTCACCGTATCTCCCACCCGGCAGTCCCGCACATTTTTCATGCCCGCCGCCAAATATCCTACACTGCCGCATTCCAAGGCGGCTACCTTATGCATTTGCGGTAAAAAGACCCCGGTTTCAATCACTTCAAATTCTTTTCCCGTGGCCATCATGCGTATTTTTTGTCCCGCCCGGAGGGTCCCTTCCATAATCCGAATGTTGGCAATCGCGCCTTTATAGGCATCAAAATGCGAATCGAAAATCAAGGCGCGCAACGGTTTCTGCGGCGCCTCTTCCGGCGCCGGTATATAGCGGACAATCGCTTCCAGCACATCATCAATTCCCTGACCCGTTTTGGCGCTGACTAAAATAGCATTTTCCGCATCCAAACCGATTACGTCTTCAATCTCCCGTCGCACCCGCTCCGGATCCGCACTCGGCAAATCAATTTTATTGATGATGGGAATAATTTCCAAGTCATGTTCCAGGGCCAAATACACATTGGCCAAGGTCTGCGCTTCCACGCCCTGCGTCGCATCGACAATCAGTAAGGCGCCTTCACAGGCCGCCAAACTGCGGGATACTTCATAATTAAAATCGACATGCCCGGGCGTATCGATCAAATTCAGCGTATACTGATGCCCGTCTTTTGCATCATATACCAAGCGGGCCGATTGCGCTTTAATCGTAATCCCCCGTTCTCGCTCCAAATCCATCGTATCCAATACTTGCTCTTCCATTTCCCGTTGCGAGACAGTTCCCGTTCGTTCCAACAAGCGGTCGGCTAATGTCGATTTGCCGTGATCGATATGGGCAATAATGGAAAAATTACGAATATATTTCGTCGCCACTGTCCTTCTCCTTTACTTAAACAATAATACCGCCGCCCAATACGCGCTCGCCCGTAGCCGCATCATATAACACCAGTGCCTGCCCGGCGGTAACCGCGCGTTGCGGGGTTACAAATTCCACCCGCATCCGGGCGCCGTCCGACACATGTACCCGACACGGTGCTTCTTTGGCGGCATAGCGAATTTTCCCCAAGGCGGAAAAATCCGTTTCAGGCGTTTCTTCCACCCATGTAACCTCCTGTACTTCAACCGCGGTTCGGAATAAATCCGCCGCGCCGCCGACAATGACCCGATTGTGCGGTACGTCCAGGGCCGTAACATAGTAAGGGCCGCCCGGTCCTCCTAAATGCAGGCCGCGCCGTTGTCCGACCGTATAGCAGGGAATGCCGGCATGCGTCCCGAGAACCCGCCCCTCTTTATCCACAAAATTTCCGGGAATAAAATGTTGCGGTGCCCGGCTGCGCAAAAATTTTTTATAATCATTGTCGGGAATAAAACAAATATCCTGACTTTCGGGCTTGTTAAATACCGGCAAATGCCATTCTTTCGCCAAGCGTCTGGTTTCCGTCTTCGTCAACTCGGCCATGGGAAACAGAATATGCGGCAACAGGTCCTGCTGTAACTGATACAATACATACGATTGATCTTTCCGCCGGTCCGCCCCGCGCAACAAGGAATACACCTTTCGTCGGGCATCATACACGATCCGTGCATAGTGGCCGGTAGCTAAAAAATCGGCGCCGAATTGTTGCGCCCGTTGCCATAACAATCCGAATTTTATCCATTTATTACAGGCAATACACGGATTCGGCGTTTTGCCGTCCTTATACGCCTGTATAAAATAGGTAATAACGTCTTGCGAAAATACGTCCCGAAAATCCAGCGTATAATGCGGAATTCCCAATACATCCGCCACCGCCTTGGCATCCTCCACGGCGGACAGGGAACAGCACGCATGAATATTTTCCGTGACTTCACACGTCGGCGGCGCCTCCCAAAGCCGCAACGTAATACCGATAACATCCAATCCCCGGCGTTGCAATAATCCGGCGGTAACGGAACTGTCCACGCCGCCGCTCATGGCTACGGCCACACATTGTTTCATAGTCTTTCTCCTTTATATATGCCGGTCGCCACCTTCTGTAACGCCGCAACAAAACGCCGAATATCATCGGCCGTAGTTTCTTTTCCCAAGGAAATCCGCAAACTTCCCCGCAACCATTTATCCGGCACGCCCATCGCCTGTAATACATGCGATGGGCGGACCGCCCCCGCCTCACAGGCGGAACCGGCCGACACGGCAATGCCCAAGCGGTCAAGCGCAATAAGCAGGACCGCACTGTCGGCTCCCGCCAAACTGATATTTATAATATGCGGCGCCGTATGATGGCGACTGCCGTTATATCGTATATCCCGCAAGTCCGGGGATGATAGCAGCGACTCATATAGCAGCGTGCGTAAAGCCGTTACCCGGCAAATCCGTGCGGGCCGTTCCTGTTCCAACAATTCCGCGGCCTTACCGAAGCCGACAATGGCCGCCACATTTTCCGTACCGGCCCGCAGGCGATGTTCCTGCGGACCGCCGTAAGTGTCCGGAGCCACCTGTATGCCCGGACCTATATATAGTGCGCCGACCCCCTTCGGTCCATAAATTTTATGACTGCATATGGTCAATAAATCAATTCCCGTATCTGCCGGGTGCCAAGCCCTATATCCATACGACTGTACGGCATCCACGTGAAAGGCGATGTGACGTTCCCGGGTCAGGGCGGCAATGGCCTCCACCGGCTGACATGCGCCGGTTTCATTATTGACAGCCATCACCGAAACCAGTACCGTATCCTGCCGCAAAGCCGCCGCCACGGCGTCGGCGGCAACTCTCCCGTCCGCCTGTACCGGCACCTGCGTTACCTCATATCCCTGCGTTGCCAAAAAATCAAACGTACGCAATACGGCATGATGTTCCACGGCGGTCGTAACGAGATGCCCGCCGTGCGGAAAATTGGCCCGCAAATATCCCAGAATTGCTAAATTATCCGCTTCCGTACCGCCGCCGGTAAAGACCATCCGCGTACTCGGCACCGCCAACGATGTCGCTATTTTTTCCCGACTGCGCTGCACGGCCGCCCGCGCTTGTTGGCCCCAATAATGCAGGCTCGACGGATTTCCGTACCGGGTCGTAAGATAAGGCATCATCGCCGCCAGCACGCGGCTGTCTAACGGCGTTGCCGCCGCATAATCCAAATACACCCGTTCCATCGACATTCTTCCTTTCTCAAGCTTTATCTATTATTATACCATAAACCGGTACCTGCTGACCGGTCCGGTGCTTCCGTGCCCTTCCTACCGTAAAAAAAGGCGAGTTGCCTTACAATGCGGCAACTCGCCTTGCAATGTTCGTATTTAGAATTTATACCCCATACCGACTTGTACACCGTGTACACTGTCATCATATCCGGCGGTCCGAATACGACTGCGTCGATATTGAAGATGCGCATCAATTCCCGGCAATACTTCATACCCTACACCTACAGTATACGAATTAATTTTATTGCCCACTCCGATACGGGCATATCCCTGCAAATGAAACGGCAACTGCATTTGTCCCTTCACGCCCCATTGATAGCCGTACGAATTTTTGCTGACCCCCGCTTTCTCCGCCTGTACATACGTACCGCCGGCAAACGCGGTCAACTGCTCATTGATATAATAATCGCCGGTCAATACATGTTCACTCACGCGATTACCCGTATTGCCGCGTACATAATTATTTTGATACTGTATGCCCCATTTCGGCGAAAGCACATACGTAACATCGCCGCCGGCAAAATGATGATTGGCGGCATGATTGCCTTCCTTTTGTTGCAATCCATAGTTGATATTCACCTTCAGATCGCCGGGTTGCGGCTGTTGTAACGGCGCCGCCATCGCCGGCGCGCCGAGCACCAGGCAGGCCATGATCGTACTCATAATACACTTTTTTTTCATACCTTGCACCTCCCATATAACGTATCCGTCTATTTATTCATATTATACCGAATATAGCTGCAAAATAAAAGTTTCCCGACAATCTTTAAAAACGAAATTTCCGCCGACTTTGTTCATACGCTTCCCACACCCGATCCACTGTAATCTGCCGCATACAATCGGGATCTTTAATCTTCGGATGGCGGGCATCCGCCCTGGCCGTAGGCGAGATGAGCACTTGAATATGTTGCTTGTCTCCGCCGTGATACGGAGCGCTTCGTGCAGCACCGGTTGTCCCGAATAACGCGATTAACGGCCGTTGCAACGCATTGGCCGCATGCAACGGTCCCGTATCGGCGCTGATAAACAGCGACGCGCCGCGAATGATCGCCATCATTTCCAAAATCGTCGTCTTGCCGATATAATCCCGCAAATAAGGAGAAGGAACCTCCCGGCGCAAATACTCGCCTTTCGGTCCGTCCGCTTTACTGCCCAATAACACGACGGGCATCCCTTGTGCCGTAATCCGCCGCAACAACTCCCGCCACTGCGGTAAGGGCCATTCTTTTAAGGCCCATCGGGCGCCGGGCACCGCCACGACATACGTTTCTCCTATGCCGTCTTGTTGCATGACCGCCGCCGTCGCCTGCGTCGCCGCCCCGAGATCGGGCAGGGGAAACGCTACCGTATCCGTCGTGCCGCCCAAGGCACGTACCGTATCCAAGTACCGTTCTACAAGATTGCCGTGACAATGAGGGCCGATCAACATTTTACTGACCAGCCGGCTGCCTTCCGCCAACTCGCCATACCCGACACGGCGAGTTGCCCCGCTGCACAACGCGACGACCGCACTTTTCGCCCACCCCTGCAAGTCCAGAGAAAGGTCAAAATGATACGAATGCAACCGCTTCCGCAAAGTATACCAATACGGCGGATACAACAATCGCCGTTCCTCCACACATACCATGTCGTCAATATACGGTTTTCCCGGCAACACCGGCTTGAATTGCGGATGAACGGCCCATACGATCCGCGCCTGCGGCCAATTTTTTCGCAATGCGTATAAGGTCGGTAACGTATGAATAATATCACCCAGGGAACTCATGCGAATGACCAATATATTTTTATAATCTTCCACTTTGTTTCCTTTCTTTCAATATATTTCGTACGAAATCCGCCAAAGAACCGCCGGTAAACAAATAACTGTCCACCCGGGCCCGTTTACCGCATTCTATATCACGAGGCGAATCCCCGATCAGAAACGACCGGCTCCGTTCAACAGCATAGTCTTTACACGCTTGTAACACCATACCGGGATTGGGTTTTCGCCAATCACTGTCATAATCATACGCTTTTATCGGTGCGCCGGGCAAATACGGACAATAATATACGGCAGTAATCCGGCTGCCGCACCGAACAGCTTCCACACTCAACCAGTGATGCAACCGCCGGACAGCCTCTTCCGTATAATACCCTCGCGCCACACCGCTCTGATTCGTGACGATAATAATAGTATACTCCCATTCCGTCAATATACGCAACGCCTCTTTCGCGCCTTCCTGCCATTGAAAGTCCGCAATACTGCCGACATATCCCGTATCTTTATTTAACACGCCGTCGCGATCTAAAAACGCCGCTTTTACGCTATATTGCACACACTTCTTCCTTTCTCCGTAAAAAAAGAAACAGTCTTACGAAAAGTTATTTCGAAAAACCGTTTCTCGCCGCTATTCCCCGGTTTTCACCCCATACACGGTACAAATCTTCGCAACCAGCGCACTAGTGGAATACCCTTCACAAAAGGGCATAATTTTGACTTCCTTCACATACGACCTGCCGGCTACTTCTTCCGGCGTATAGTCGCCCCCTTTTACTAAAATATCCGGTCGTAACACCGCCAATAATTGTTCCGGCGTATCTTCCGAAAATATAACCACTTCTTCCACACAAGACAAGGCATGCAGTAGTATAGCCCGATCTTCTTCGGACACCAACGGGCGTCGGTCCCCTTTCAATCGCCGTACGGAACTGTCCGCATTCAAGCCGACAACCAAATGATCGCCCTGCCCGGCGGCCTGCTGCAAATACCGAATATGTCCGCGATGCAACAAATCGAAACAGCCGTTCGTAAACACTACAGTTTCACCGACCGCCTGCCACTGCCTGATTTTTTTCGCTACCGCTTGCCAGGAACGCGTATGATAGGTATGCCAACGCCGGCCCTGCCGTTGTCGCCACAGTTGCAGCAAATCTTCCCGTCCGACGGGATGCGTGCCGACTTTTGAAACCACAATGCCTGCCGCCGTATTGGCCAATTGCAACCCTGCACGAATAGATAATTTCGCCCCGATTGCCGCCATAAACGAAGCTGCCGCCGTGTCTCCGGCGCCGGATACATCAAATACTTCTTGTGCCGTAGCCGGACTGTACCAACACTTACCGTCCCGCCGGACTACAGTAAGCCCCTTTTCCGACCGGGTAATCAAAAGATGCGCAAACTCATATCGTTCATGAATAGCCTTGGCCGCTCTGTATACCGCTTCCTGCGTATTGGCCACCGCCGTGCCCAAACAAATTCCCGTTTCTTTGACATTCGGCGTAACAAAATCGGCACCGTTATATTTTTCCCAGTTCGTGCCCTTCGGATCCGCCAACACCACAATATGCGCCGCCTTAGCCATCTTGATTAACGATTGTGTCAGCCGCGGCGACAATACGCCTTTGGCGTAATCCGAAAGTATTAAACCGTCCAATCCGTCGGCAATGCGTTGTTGTAACCACTGCAGAAAAAACGCTTCTTCCGCCGCCGTAATCGTCACGGTCCGTTCAAAATCCAAACGAATCATTTGCTGCCGATCTCCCAAGATACGCATCTTCGTCGTCATGGCGTGATGCGGTCGTTGCCATAATCCGCGATCGTCAATATGCGCCTTTTGCACCAGCGTCCGAAAAACGCGACCGTTTTCATCATCACCGATCAGCCCTGCCAAATATACCCGACATTCCAACCCGGCCAAATTCGCCGCCACATTCGCGGCGCCTCCCGGTACCGCCCGCGTTCGCGTCACCTTGTTGACCGGTACCGGCGCTTCCGGAGAAATGCGTTCCACCGTGCCGAACACATACCGATCCAACATAACATCCCCCATAACAGCGATGCGCAATCGACGTAATTGATGATTTAAAAAATTGTCAATATAGCTTCCTGTCATTTTTTACTCCGCTTAATTCATTTCTTATCCGTAAACGATTTATTTTCCATTAAATGTTTCAATTCCGCCATAAAACTGTCCAAATCGGCAAATTGTCGATAAACGGAGGCAAAGCGGATATACGCCACTTCATCCAGGGACCGCAATTCATTCAAGACAATTTCCCCGATTTTTTCACTCGTCACTTCCGTCAGTAATAAATTGCGAATTCTCCGTTCCACCGTAGTGACCACCTCTTCCAATTGTCGCCGCGTAACTTTACGCTTATTGCAGGCTCGCAAAAGCCCCGTAATAATTTTATTGCGATCGAACAATTCTCGGTCTCCGGTTCTTTTAATCACTACAATCGGCGCTTCTTCCAGCATTTCATACGTAGTAAAACGACGCCGACAGTGCTGACATTCCCGACGGCGCCGAATAGCTCTGCCGTCATCCGTAGTGCGCGAATCCGTCACCTTATTCTCATTACTTTTACAAAATGGACATATCATATGTATATCTCCCTCTCGTACGGCCTTCAAAAAAAGCGGACCCGCCGGGATCCGCTTTTTTCCTGTACCTATCTCATCCACGTCGGAATTTCCACATTCGTGGATCCTTGCGCCGTCCCTGTCTTGCCGCCTTTTTGACCGAAAGAAGGAATGGAGGAAGGTTCCTTACCGAAACCGGTTGCCACTACGGTAATTCGTATGGAATCTTCCATGTCCGGATCGATTACGGACCCGAAGATAATGTTGGCGTCAGGATCCACGGCTTCCGCTACTTTTTCCGCCGCTTCGTTGACTTCATACAAACTGATGTCCGGTCCGCCCGTAACATTAATCAGAATGCTTTGGGCACCGTCAATACTCGTTTCCAGCAACGCGCTGTGAATCGCGCTGTCTACCGCTTCGACCGCCCGATTTTCTCCGGAAGCGATGCCGATTCCCATGATCGCTTCTCCCTGATCGGACATAATCGTTTTCACATCCGCAAAATCCAAATTAATTAAACCGGTAGTAGTAATTAAATCCGAAATTCCCTGTACCCCCTGCCGCAATACATCATCGGCCACTAAAAACGCATCCTTGAGAGGGGTTTTTTTATCAATAATTTGCAACAACTTATCATTGGGAATCGTAATAATCGTATCCACTTTTTCTTTTAAATACGCCGCGCCTTTTTCCGCCTGTTCTTTCCGGCGCTTGCCTTCAAAAGCAAACGGCTTGGTAACCACCGCCACCGTCAAGGCGCCCAATTCCTTGGCACATTCCGCCACTACCGGAGCGGCGCCCGTACCCGTACCGCCGCCCATACCGGCCGTAACAAACACCATATCCGCACCTTGCAGGGCTTTAATAATTTCTTCCTTGCTTTCCAACGCAGCCTGTTCCCCTACTTGCGGATTGGCGCCGGCACCCAAACCGCGGGTCAATTTTTCACCGATCTGAATTTTTACGTCCGCCCCCGACACTTCCAGTACTTGGTCTTCCGTATTTACCGAGATGAACTGCACACCTTGCAAACCGCTTTCAATCATGCGATTCACGGCATTATTGCCGCCGCCGCCAACTCCGATTACTTTTATATTTGCAAACTCCGCCATTTGAAAATTCCTCCTTAAAGACCGCATCTATTTTGTGCAGATACTATTCTCTATTATTTTACACTATCTAGAAAAATTTATCTATATGAAATATAAAAATACGCCCTGCGAATACCGCTGTTTTTAATTTTTAATAATCGGCGCCGACGGATCCGTATCCACGTATTGCACGGCAATTCGTTGTTCGCCCGCCTGCCGCAACAATTCTCCCGTAATTTTCGCCCGCTCTTGCGGCGCATCGCCTTTACCCAAATGAATGGCCGTGCCGTCCCCCGTATAGGCGATAATATCTTGCGGATTCGCTACATTGACTTCCGTAATCCGCCCCTGAACGGACGCCGGCAACGCGTGCAAATATTGCAAGGCTCCCTGTACCGCCGCATCCGTCAACGTATCTCCCAGCAACACGGTATCCACTTTTTTGCCCGTAATAATCGGTACGGACGCCCCCTTTATTTGTGCTCCCGAAGCCATGATCATTCCCGTCGGATCCACATAAGCGAATCCGAACATGGTCATTACCACGGCAATCGGACGTCGTTCCGAAAGTTGCACGACAATCGTTGCCGGAAACCGTCGGCTTACGGACACTGTGCCGATCCGCAAATCTTCATGCAATCGTTTTTCCATTTGCGACGGTGACAATTGAATCACATTAATCGGCGCCCCTACGCCGGCCGCCCGATAAACATCCGCCGTCGTCAACTGTGAATTGCCTTGTATGGTCACCTTGCCGAACGGAACCGGGGCAATTCGCAAAATTCCCCAAATAATAAAAATCAGCAATACGATCGCCCACACACGCCGCGAACCGAATCGTCGCCGTCGCCCGCCGCTCCCTCTGCGCGGCGGGCGACGCCGCACACCGGGACGTCGCGGTCCGGGTGTCGCCGTGTTTTCCGGTACTGTCGGCACTGTCGGAGGAATAAATACCTCCGGCCGTTGTCCCGACGTACCGTACATATGGTTGTTTTGATAACGCTCTTGTCCGTCTCTTAATTTCCGTGTCATATACTTTCCCGCTTACTGCCCCGCTGCTTAAAATTTACCGGTACAGGCTTCTTGTAAAATTTTTTCGCATAAATCGGCAAAAGACATGCCCATTGCCCGGGCCGCATCGGGAACCAAACTGGTTTCCGTCATTCCCGGAACGGTATTTATTTCCAATACAAACGGGCGTCCCGCCGCATCCGTCATCATATCCACCCTCGCTACGCCGCTGGCATGGCAGAGATGAAATACTTGCAAAGCCAAGTCCTGCATCTGCCGAGTCGCCGTTTCCGTAAGCGGCGCCGGACAAAGATGTTTCGCAACTCCCGGCGTATATTTCGAATAATAATCATATTTTCCGGTATCGGAAACAATTTGAATGACCGGAAACGCCATATCGTCCATAACCGCCACCGTAAATTCGTCCCCGTCAATGAACTGTTCCGCAATAATCGAATTGCTGTAAGAAAACGCTTCCTTCACCGCTTCCGGCAAGGCGTCCGCTTCCCGCACAATAACCGTACCGATACTGGAACCTTGTCCGGCCGACTTAATCACGACCGGCAAGGAAAATTCCCGTTCTATAGCGGCAACAATTGCCGCCGGCGACTGTGCGGCAAAATAATACGCAAACGGCGCAGTGGGAATCCCGGCACCGGCAAACGCGCACTTGCTCATAACCTTATTCATGCCGACCGCACTGGCCATAACCCCCGGTCCGGTATAGGGAATCCCCGCCATTTCGCAAAATCCCTGCAAAACGCCGTCTTCCCCGTACCGTCCGTGCAGGGCATTGAACACTACGTCTATCTTTTTTTCCTGCAACGTCCGGGCCAGCATCGTCGGTACCAATTCCATAATTTCCGGCTTATACCCCTTCTCTTGCAGAGCCGCGGCCACGGCGGCTCCTGTTTTCCGGGAAATCGCCGCTTCCGTGGAAGGGCCGCCCACCATCACGGCAATGCGCATCTGTTCCGCATTCTTGCTCATTACATCCGTTCTCCCTTCGCCATCGTTATATACGCTTCGCCGATACGATAAATATCGCCGGCGCCCATCGTTAAAATTAAATCGTGCGGGCGGGCTTCTTTTTGTAAAAACGGCAGTATATCTTCTTTACGAGGAATATACACCGCCAATTTCCCCGTCTTTTCTTTAATCTTGTCGACAATCAGCCGCCCCGTCACGCCGGGCACGGGATCTTCATCCGCCCCGTAAATATCCGTCACTACCAGTATATCGGCGTTGGAAAACGCCGTGCCGAACTGCTCCAGCAACAATTGCGTACGCGAATAGCGATGCGGCTGAAACAGGCAAACCACGCGGTGCGTGCCCATATCTCCGGCGGCGGCCAACGTCGCTTTAATTTCCGTCGGATGATGGGCATAATCATCTACGACCCGAATCGTACCTACATACCCTTTTGTCTGAAATCTGCGTTTAGCCCCGTGAAAACGACATAACGCCGCGGCAATCTCCGCAAAAGGAAGACCGCAATGCAGAGAAACGGCAATCGTCGCCAAGGCATTCAGCACATTATGCCGCCCCGGTACTTGTAAACATACCGTCCCCAGCAATACCTGCCGCCGATATACATCAAAATAATGCTTTCCTTCTTTATAATGCAAATTTTTCGCCGTATATTCGGCATCTTCCGCAAACCCGTAAGAAATATACGTGCGTCCGACTTGAGAAGCCAAACGACGAATATGCTCATTGTCAAAGCACAAGACGGCCATTCCGTCCTGCGGATCCAGGCGTTGTATAAATTGCTTGAACGCCGCAATCACATGTGCCATCGACCCGTAATGATCCATATGATCCGCATCGATATTGGTCACGACGGCAATGGCGGGATGTTCTTTCAAAAACGTCCCGTCACTTTCATCCGCTTCCGCAATAACGTACGGCCCCGTTCCCAACGTCGAATTGCTGTGCAAATAATCCACTTCGCCGCCAATCACGATCGTAGGATGCAACCGCCCTTCTATAAATACCTGCCCCAACATGGAAGACGTAGTGGTTTTGCCGTGTGCACCGGCAACGGCAATCGCCTTGCCCCAACTCATAATATGCACCAACGCATCGGAGCGATGTAAAATAGGCAAATGCCGTTCTCTTGCCGCTTGCCATTCCGCATTGTCCGGATGAATGGCCGTAGAAACAATGACCGCTTCCGCATCGGCCAAATTTTCCGGGCGCTGGCCGATACAAATCCGGGCTCCCTGCCGTGCAAAACGCTCGGTAATCTCCGTTTGTTTACTATCCGAGCCGGAGACGATATAGCCTTTTTCAATAAAAATATTGGCAATAGCTCTCATCCCGGCGCCGCCAATCCCTATAAAATGAATTTTCTTTACTGTATTTAAGTCTACCACCGTCAATTACACTCCCCATACTGTTTTCCGCCATACGCAAGAGTTAATGCCAATTGAGCAATATCATGAGCGGCCTGCGGTTTTCCCAACGCCCTACCGGCCGCCGCCATGGCGGCTAATGCAGCTTTGTCTTCTTTTAAACGAACGATTTCTTCCAACAACTCTTTGCCGTTCAGCATTTTATCCAGAATCATTTTCGCCGCCCCGTGCATCACCAAATTTTGCGCATTATAACGCTGATGATCTTCCGCCGCGTACGGATAAGGAATCAAAATTGCCGGAACCCCCCGTACGGTCAATTCCGCCAAGCCGACCGCACCGGCACGATAGACGGCCAAATCGGCCGCCGCCAAAGCCGCCGGCATCGTATATAAGTAGGGAACAATCCTACTCCCCCGGCCGTAGCGACCGTCCGCGTCGATCCCCGGCAAAGCCGCCGCGACCCGTGCATATTCGTCTTCCCCGGTAACATGTATAATTTGAATATCATCCATATTTTTAAAATATTCATGCACCATAATCATCGCCGTATTGATGGAACGGGCCCCGCGACTGCCTCCGGCCGCCACCAGCGTAAATCGCCGCGCATCCAATCCCAAAATGCGCCGTCCTTCTTCTTTCGTCACCGTCAAGACCTCCCGGCGTACAGGATTGCCCGTATACACCAACTTCGATTTCGTATGAAACCGGGTCGCCGCCGCTTCATAGCCCAAGGCAATACGGCTGACAAAATGACTTAAAATCGTATTGGTTACCCCGGGAATCACATTCTGTTCCTGAATCAGTGTCGGAATCCCGCTTAAGCAAGCCGCCAGCAAGACGGGACCGCAAACAAAACCGCCCGTGCCGATAACCACGTGAGGATTAAATTTACGAATAATTTTTTTGGCCGCCACCAACCCGGCGACCGTTTTTCCCAAGGTCAGCAAATTCCGCAAAGAAATCTTTCGTTCCAACCCCCGCACATCCAGCGTGACAAACGGTATATTTTCTTTCGGAATCAACGTATTTTCCAAACCGCGTCGTGAACCTACATATAAAAACTCCGTCTCTTCCATTGCCGCAATGGCCCGTGCAATCGTAAGAGCCGGATAAATATGACCGCCCGTACCGCCTCCGGAAATAATGACTCGTCGCATATCGGTTCCTCCTCATTCCCCGTCCTACTCATTATATGGCATTTACAATGCCTTTAAATACACGTCCCCGTTGTTCATAATTATCATACATATCAAAGCTGGAGCAGGCCGGCGATAACACTACCTGTTGCGGCGGACGGGCCAGTTTGCGTGCCGTCATCACCGCTTTTTCCATATTATACCCTACGTTGCGAATATCGCGCACGCCGGCTTTTTTCGCCGCCGCCGCAAAGCGATCGGCACTTTCTCCCACCAGAATCAGCGTATCCACTTTTCGGGCCGCCAACTTCATAAACGCATCCAGCGGCGTCATTTTATCATGACCGCCGGCAATCAATATGAGGTGTCCCGAAAACGCTTCCAACGCTTTGATGGAAGCGTCCACATTCGTTCCTTTGGAATCGTTATAATAGGGAACGCCCTGCAACACGCGCACCTTTTCCAACCGATGTTCCACCCCGCGAAACCGTTTCAATACGGAGCGTATAACCGGCAGGGGTATGGCGACGGCCGTCGCCAACAGTACGGCGGCCAAACAATTTTGAATATTATGTGCGCCGAACAGTTGCAAATCCGAATCCCGGCAAATAAGCGTATCCGTCCCGTCGTGTCGTAACATTAATTGATGGTCCTTATAAAAAGCGCCTTCCGGCACTTCCCCCTGCGTAGAAAAAAATACGACCTTCCCTTTCCTGCGGGCCTGCATATTCCGCACCCGGTCATCATCATAATTCAAAACGGCCGTATCCGTCGCTTCCTGGTTGGAAAAAATTCGTTCTTTAGCCGCACTGTAGGCTTCCATCGTATGATGGCGATCCAAATGATCCGGCGTAATATTCAAAATTACTGCGCCGGCGGCATGCAAAGACGACGTCAATTCCAACTGAAAACTGGACAATTCCGCTACCGCCACGGCTTGCGGCGGTAAGTCCGTCACCGCTTGTGCCAGACCGACGCCGATATTGCCGCCCACCGCCGTTTGCCGTCCCGAAGCTTTGACCATTTCTCCCAGCAACGTAGTCGTCGTCGTTTTGCCGTTCGTACCGGTCACGGCCAAAATGGCGGCATCCGTCACCCGGCAGGCGACTTCCACTTCACTCCAAACGGGAATCCGCCGGCGCACCGCTTCCTGTAACAAAGGAATTTCAGGAGAAATCGCCGGCGACGGCACAATGATGTCCGCCCCGTCCAACAAGCCGCTATCCTGCGCTCCGAATAAAAACTCGACCCCTGCGGCACGCAACTCCGCAAACGGCGTTTGCGTCACATCCCGCGGCTGCGTATCGGCCAGCACGACCGTACCGCCATGTTTTACCAAGGCCATCGCGGCGGAACGTCCGCTAATGCCGCCGCCTATAACTACCGCACGTTTTCCTGAAAAATCCATGATACTCATCTGTCTGCACCCGCTTTACTTCCTATGCCTATCGACAACTCCACACGACAAAAATTGACAATACCGCCATAATAGCGGAAAAGATCCAAAAAACCGTCACCACTTTCACTTCACTCCAACCGGACAGTTCAAAATGGTGATGAATCGGACTCATTTTAAAAATTCGCACGCCTCTCGTTTTAAACGAAAGCACCTGTAAAATAACCGACAACGTTTCTATTACATATAAGGCGCCGATGAGCAGCAGCAACAACTCGGTTTTGGTCAAAATCGCCATCCCCGCCAAGGCGCCGCCCAACGCCAACGATCCCGTATCGCCCATGAACATGCGGGCGGGATGTTGATTAAAGAAAAGAAAGCCCAGGCAGGCGCCGGTCAACACGGCACTGAGAAGAGAAAAATGAATATACCCCAAAGCAATGGCAATGACCCCGTACGCCGCAAAAGTAATCGCGCAGGAACCGGCCGCCAGACCGTCCAACCCGTCCGTCAAATTCACGGCGTTGCCCGTACCTACGAGCATTAAAAAGACCACCACATAATACGCATATCCCAAATTCACATGCAGCGTCGTCCCGGGAATCCACAGGGTCGTGGGAACATGCAGGACCGTGTGCAATAAGAAACAAAAAATAACGGCCATAATAATTTGACACACAATCTTTTGCAGTGCCGTCAATCCCAAATTTCTCTTTTTCACCGCTTTTATGCGGTCATCCAAAAAGCCGATGGCCCCATGGCCTAAAAACAAAAACAATACCGAACCCTGACGCCAATCGCCCTCGCCGAACAACACCCGGCACAGCGCCATGGCAAGGACCACGGCGCCCAAAATAAGGAGTCCCCCCATGGTGGGCGTACCTTCCTTACTTTTATGACCGGCCGGTCCTTCCGGACGTTCCGACTGGCGAGCGCGAAATTTTTTCAACGCGCCGATCAGGGGCTTTCCGGCCGCCAAAGACACGGCCAAACTGATGAAAAACCCCCACCACAACGTATATACCATACTTTCTACATCCCTTCAAAATACGTCAGTATCTTTTCCATGGTAAAACCGCGCGATCCTTTCAACAAAACGACCGCCCCGGGTTCCAGCAGGTCCCGCAATACGGCCGCCCCCGCTTGATGATCCGAAACTCGATATACCGCTTTCATCCCCGCTTTTTCAGCGGCCTCGGCAATATAAGAAGCCGGCGTCCCCAACGTAATCAGGGCCGTAATAGAAGCGGCGGCGATTTTTTTCCCCAACAGTTCATGTTCGCGAACGGTCCAATCGCCCAATTCCAACATGCCTCCCAACACGGCAATTTTTTGTTCTTTTTTAACGGCCGCCAAAGTTTGTACGGCTTCTTCCATAGAAGCCGGATTGGCATTATACGCATCATTAATAAACGTATAGGGTCCTACATGCACCAATTCTTCCCGCATCGGCACCCCCGCATACGCCGCCAACCCCTTACACATCTGCGTTTCACTCAAGCCGAGAAGCCGCGCCGTCGCCACGGCGGCCAACGCATTATACACATGATGTTTGCCCAAAACGGGCACCGTCGCTCGGAAGGTTTGATCAAAGCACCGGCAAATGAACGACAACCCCTTGTCATCCGTCTGTATCTCGCCGGCCCGAACCGCCGCTCCGACGGACGTACCGTACCCGATGACCTTGCCGCGGCAGAGCTTCGCCATGGCCGCCACCCGCCAATCATCCTGATTTAAAACGGCCGTACCGGTCGCCGGCAAAGCCGCCGGCAATTCGCCTTTAGCCTTGGCAATATTTTCCTGCGACCCCAACAGCTCAATGTGACTTTTACCGACATTCGTCACGACGCCGATTGTCGGTTCGGCAATGGCCGCAAGTTCCGCAATCTGTCCCGGGCCGCGCATGCCCATTTCCACGACGCAGGCCTCATGTTCGGCGGTTAATCCCAATAAGGTTTTCGGCAAACCGATTTCATTATTAAAATTCTTTTCCGTCTGCCATACGCGCAACTTTTGCGACAACACGGACGCAATCATTTGTCGCGTCGACGTTTTTCCTACCGACCCCGTAACGGCAATCACCGGCAAGGCAAAGCGTCGGCGATGAAACCGCGCCAATGCTTGATACGCCCGCAGCGTATCGGGGACTGCGAACACCGGCACGGGCAAGGCGGCAAACGTTTCTTCGCGGGCCGCTACGACAACGCCCGCAGCCCCCTTTGCCACAGCCTGCAGGACAAAATCATGCCCGTCAAACCGTTCTCCTTTAAGGGCGACAAAAAGTCCCCCTTTTTGCAGCGAACGCGTATCCGTATATACTTGTAAAAACGTGCGGTTCCCTCCGGTCACCGGCGCAAGTAAACGGGCGCCGGTCGCCTGTTCCACTTCCTTTACCGTAAACGTCGCCATACTTATTCCCTCTTTAATGCCGCTACAGCATTTCGCGCTTCTTCCCGATCATCAAAATGAATCGTCTTATCTTTTAAAATCTGATACGTTTCATGGCCTTTACCGGCAATAAGCACCATATCTCCGGTATTCGCCAACGCCACGGCCCGTCGAATCGCGCGGCGCCGATCCGTCAGTACTTCATACTGCTGTCCCGGCTGCAGGGCTTCTTTTACGCCGGCCGCCACTTCCGCCACAATCGCTTCCGGATTTTCCGAACGCGGATTGTCCGACGTGACCACCGGAATATCGGCATGCGTTGCCGCAATCCGTCCCATAATCGGCCGTTTGGTGCGATCCCGATCACCGCCGCAACCGAACACGACAATAATTTTATGCGGGTTCATCGCCCGGGCCGTCGTCAGCGCTTTCTCCAAACTGTCGGGCGTATGTGAATAATCCACGACAATAGCGAAGTCCTGCCCGGCTTCCACCAACTCAAAGCGCCCCGGCACGGCATGAAATGTTTGCATGGCCTTGCCGATGGTTTCCGGGTCCACGCCTTCCGCATAGGCCGCGCCGATCGCCGCCAACGTGTTGTACACATTAAATAAACCGGTAATATTCATTTGCAAATGCATATCCCCGAACGGCCCCGTCACATCAAAAACCGAATGTTTCAGAGCCACCTGCAAATGCGTACCGCGCAGCGACGCTTCCCGTTCCGTACCGTATGTCAAAACCTCGGCCGTACCGCAGGCTTTCCGCATCAATACGGACCACGGATCGTCCCGGTTGAGCACTGCCGTCTTCCCTTTCTTAACAGGCGTGCCGGCCGTCAGACCGCGAAATAATTTCGCCTTGGCCGCCGCATAATTTTCCATAGTCTTATGAAAATCCAAATGATCTTGCGTTAAATTGGTAAACACCGCCGTATCGTACTCGATGCCGGCGACGCGCTGCAAGGCCAACGCATGGCTGGATACTTCCATCACGACATGCGTAATGCCGCGGGCATACATTTGTGCCAAAAATCGCTGTAATTCCACCACATCGGGCGTAGTATTGTGAATCGGCAATTCCAAATCGTCCATTAACGCATGAATGGTTCCCAACACGCCCACATGATAGCCGGCGGTCCGCAAAATATGAGCAATAATATGCGTCGTAGTCGTCTTGCCGTTCGTCCCGGTAACGCCGATCATGCGCATTTTTTTACCGGGATAGTCATAAAAAAACGGTACCATTTCCTCTACGGCCGCATGAATGTCCGGTACGATAATTTGCACGGTCCCGTCCGGCAAGGGCAACGGCTCCGTCGTCAACACGGCTACCGCTCCTTTGGCCGCCGCTTGGGCGGCAAACGTTTTGCCGTCCACATGGGCTCCCGCCACACATACAAACAAATCACCGGGCTGTACGTCCCGCGAATCCGCCGTAATGCCCCGCACCTGCACTCGGGCATCCCCGCGAACTTCATGCGTGGCGGATACTTGTCCGCAAAGTTCCTCTATTGTTTTCATTGTTCCATCCTCCCTGTCGCCTTGCGTATTACCCCGTCGCCGCGGGCTGAAAAACAAACAACAATAGCAGCCTTGCTGCAAGGCTGCTCCTCATGATCTCACTGATTGTCCGTCGTCCGTCCGACGGCGGTATCCGGGGTGCCGTATAATACCCGGGACGGCGCTACCATTCCCAGTTGCGCAGTGGCCATCGTATAAATCCGTTCCGGTGCATCTAAGCGGGCAATATCAATCCGCAAGTTATCGTTTTCCTGTTGCAATTGTTTCGCTTGCAATTTGGCATTCGCCAACTCATACGACTGCGCCGTCTTAATGGCGGATAATCCGACATACGCCAACAAAAACAGCGTCACCAAGCCGATTAACTTGACGATTAACTTGCCTTTTCCTGTAAAACAGCTTTCCGCCGCACGCAATTCCGTGACCGTAAAAGACGGTTTTCCCACATGATAACCCGTATATTCGGGATTTCTGGCCAACATATTATAACACATCCTATCTGAACAAAAAATACACCCCTCTTATTTTCGCTCCGCTACCCGCAATTTAGCGCTGCGTGCCCGCGGATTGTCCGCCACTTCCTGCGGCGAAGGCGTCACCACCTGCCGCCGTACGCGAATACTCGCCCGGTGATGACACGTGCAAACGGGCAAATCGGGAGGACAGATACAATCGGTCGCCAATTCTTTAAAGGTTTGTTTCGTAATGCGATCTTCCAACGAATGAAAAGTAATCACTCCGATTTTCCCGCCCGGCTTCAAATGCTGTACGGCAGTTGTCAACGCGTCATGTAAAATTCCCAATTCATTATTCACTTCAATGCGCAAGGCCTGAAAGGTGCGTTTCGCCGGATGCGGTCCGTCCCTTCTGGCCCCCGCCGGAATCGCCTGCTTAATGACGTGTACCAATTCGGCCGTACGGGAAAACGGTTTTTGTCGCCGCGCCCGAACGATAAAGGCGGCAATCCGTTTGGCCCAACGTTCTTCGCCATAGGCTTTAATCAGCGAATACAACGCTTCTTCACTGTACGTATTCACCACCGTCGAGGCGGGCACGGCACACCGTTGATCCATCCGCATATCCAGCGGCCCGTCCTGCATATAGGAAAATCCCCGTTCCGGCGTATCCAACTGATACCCGGAGACGCCCAAATCAAACATAATACCGTCTACATACGGCAGGTGCAATTCCTGTAACACATCCGCCAAATATTGAAAATTACGTTGTACCAACCGCGTCCGACAAGGCACGTCTTGCAACCGCGCCGCCGCCGCCCGCAACGCGTCCCGGTCCCGGTCCAGACCGATGACCAGCGCTTCTTCCTGCAACTGCGCCGCCAACGTCGCCGCATGACCGCCGCCGCCGAGGGTACAATCCACATATATGCCGTTTTTCGGTCCCAAAACGGCGGCCACCGTTTCTTCCCGCAACACACTGACATGATGAAAGTCCATACTTCCTCCTAGAAATCCACATCCAAGGTTTCATGCAAACTTTCGGCAATTTCTTCCATATCCGGAACGATCGCGGCCGCATACGTTTCATACGCGCCTTTATCCCAAATTTCAATTTTGTCGCCCGTTCCCAAAACCGTCACATCTTTTGTCAACTTTGCATACTCCCGTAAGGCGGCAGGAATCAAAATTCTGCCCTGCCGGTCAAATTCGACTTCCGCCGCACTGCCGAATAAAAACCGCTTAAACGCACGGACATTTTCTTTCGATGCCTTCAATTTTTTCATACTGTTGGCCAAGGACAGCCAATTTTCCGCCGTATATACAGATAAACAGCCTTCCAGTCCACGCGTGACAACACAATGAAGGCCCAATTCCTCACGGAATTTAGCCGGTAAAATCACACGCCCTTTGGCGTCGATACTATGTGTAAATTCACCCATGAACATACAGCTGTCACCTCCTTCACTTTCCACCACATTTTACCACATTTTTGCACATTGTGACAATAAAAACATAATCAATTCCTAAAAAACAAAAAACAGAATCACTACAAACTATGTAGTGATTCTGAATTAGAATAGCTTATGTCATTTTTATTCATTTCGGCTATAGAAGCGAACAAATTTCCCGCTCCGGCGCCGCCACGCATATATCCTCCCCGGACAGGCGGGACAACTCGCTTTGTTGCACCAATTCCGCCAAGGTATAGCGACGTTTTTCCCGTACCAGATCGCCGCGCCAGGCCAAATACGATAAAATTTGACAGGGATCCGCCCCGGCGTCCCGCAAGGCGGCAACCGTGATTCCGTGTTGCCGCTTGGACAACCGGTGAGCCCCGGCATCCACCAACAGCGGCACATGCAGATACTGCGGTACGTCATATCCCAACACCTGCAGCAGCCAGATTTGTTGCGCCGTAACCGGCAATAAATCGCGCCCCCGCACGACATGCGTAATCGCCATGGCGCCGTCGTCCACGACCGCCGCCAGCGCATACGTAAACAAGCCGTCCGCCCGGCGCACCACAAAATCGCCGCCGTCCCGGCGCAACGCGGTTTCCTGCCGGCCGTATTGCAGATCCGCAAACACCAGGGTGTCCGGCGGCACATGCACGCGCCGGGACGGCGGCTTATCCCCGGGAGGCGCCATATTTTTTTTAAACCGCTTATAACAACAGCCGTCATACACGTGCCGTTCCCCCGCATGCGGTGCCCCCAACGTCTGCAGGCGGGCCCGATTGCAATAGCAGGGATATAGCAGGCCTTGTCGCTGTAAGAGCTGCAAGGCCCGCATATACAGCCCATACCGCTGTTGCTGTATATACGGCGCATACGGGCCGCCTATACGGGGGCCTTCATCCCACGTAAGGCCGAGCCACGTTATATCCCGTAAAATGCTGCGGGCAAACACGGCGCGGGAACGCTGCTCATCAACATCTTCCAATCGCAGCACCCAAGTACCGCCCTGCTGTCGCACCTGCAACCAGCTCAGCAGCGCGGTCCACACATTGCCGAGATGCAGGTACCCTGTCGGCCCGGGCGCAAAGCGACCGCGCATACCGGTCACCGCCTTACTCCGTCAACGGAAGTAAGGACGTGAATAATTCTTTTTCCCGGCGAATGATTCCTTCACTGCCCATGACGCAAAGATTGTTATCCGCCATTACCGCCCGCAGCAGCGGCGCCAAATCCCGTATATCCTGTACAGTCGCTTGCAACACTTGATCCCGCCGCCGTTGTTCCGCTTCCGCCGTCAAGCCGGTAAAATACCGACTCATGGCTTTCGCGCCGCGCAACGAAGGCGTCAGCGGAATATCTATGCGACTGAGCGTACCGATTACATACTTCGTCATTTCCCGGTCCGACACATCAAAGGTCGCCAAATAATCGGGCAACGCGTCATACGCTTCAATACTGCTGCGCAAATTGGGATCTCGATACGAGCACAGCACCATATCGCCATTGCCGCAAAACCGGGTCATCGCCCCGTACGCACCGCCCTGCACACGAATTTTCGTCCACAAGTACCCGTACTGCAAAATCGTATCCAATACGGCCAGCGCCCCCGTATAGGCAAAGCCGTGCTGTCGGAAATTACCGCCCTTGGCGACATACTGCACCTTACCGCCGGTCATAATCCCTTCATTTTTGCGTTGCAGCGTAAACCGGCATAAAGCCGTCTGCCGCCGTCCCTGCGGCAACGCCCCGAACCAGGAAGACAGCGCCTGTGCGGTCGCTTCATAAGCAGCCCCTTCGCCGGTTACGGCGACGGTCAGCGCGGCTTTAGTCATAATCTTTTCCAACAACGTCTGTAACGTTTTCGCCACTTCGTCCGCCCGTTCCCGTATAGTGGCGGCAAGCTTCGTAAGAAAACGATAGTACGAAAATTCGCCGCCGTCCGAAAAGGCTTCCACCGGCGATACATACGACAACAGCCGATGCATGACCAGCGTATGGCCCCGCCGAAAGGCGTCCATATCCCAGCCGGCTTTTAATTCTTCTACCAGTTCAATGAGCCGTTCCCGCTTCGTAAACACCGAGGCCGTAGTAATTTCCTGTAACAACGCCGCAGTTTGTGCAACATTCCCGTTCAAACTCTTGACTTTTACTTTAAATACCGGCGTATAGGCGGTCGCATCTTGATAATCGGAAAATGCGGCCACGGAAACATCCAACCCGCCCGTATACAAATCGATTTGCGACGCCAACTCCGCATACGTCCGCCGCCGCGTGTCCATATCGCCCAACACGTCGCTCAACAAATACACATACGGCAATTCTGCCGCCGTAATCCCGTGTAAATCAAAATACGCATCAATATACGTAATCCCGTTGGTGCGGTCCGGCACCCGAACCACCGTTACACCCGCAACAGTTTCTTTGTGCATTTCCACCGCTTCCGCCTGCGACGCCAAATCCCGGCGGGAAAGAACGGGAATCGTCGCCAGCGCAGCCGCCGTATCCGGCGTTTCCTGCCGTTTTTTCAAGGCTTTTGTCGAGGCAACAATATCTTTAATTTCCGCCGCCGACAACGTTTTTTTATACGCCGCCAAGGTTTCCGCCTGCTTCCTGTCGTGTTGTTCGGTCCCGCCCCGTTCCGGCACTAACGATACCAGAGCATAGTACGGATTTTGTAAAAGATACGTTTGTAAAATATCTTCATAATACTTCGTTTGCAATCCTTGCCGCAATATCCGCAACGATTCTTCATAGCGCAGCGCCGCCAACGGATCCTTGTCATACAGCCACGTATCCATACAACGAATGCCATAAATCAACCCCTTGGGTCGCCCGGCGAAATCCGCTTCCCGCAACGTAAATTCCACCCGATTCAGGGCACCTTCCAAGGCTTGCCGATCTATGCCGTTGTGCACCAGGTCGGTCAACGTTTGCCGTACGATCGGTAAAATTTTCGCCTGCGCCGAAGGTTCCGAGCCGTTAATGGAAAGAGACCACAACGGTTGCAGCAAGCCGTCCTGAAAATCGGCCGTAATATCTTTGCCCACGCCCGCATCCGACAGAGCTTTTTTCAACACCGCCGCCGGCGACGTAACCAAGACATACGTCAATACTTTAAACGCCAATCCCAACGTGGGATCCGCCGCATCATCCACGACATACGTCAAACTGTGCAAGGTTTTTCCCGCCGTTTTTTCGTCCGACGCCACGCCGTACGGGAAGGTTTTCACTATACTTCCCGGGCACGTTTGCCGGGCAATGGCGGAATCCGTCGACGTATACGTAAAATGCCGCAAATATTCTTCGTCGATAAAGGCCAACGTCGCTTCCATATCCATATTGCCGTACAAAAAAATATAGCTGTTGGACGGATGATAATACGTACGATAAAAGGCGGTAAAATCTTCAAACGTCAACGTCGGAATCACATCCGGATCGCCGCCCGATTCCACACCGTACGTCGTCTGCGGGAAAAGCAGGGACATGACATGCCGTTCCAGCTGCGCATCCGGTGACGAAAATACGCCTTTCATTTCATTGTAGACCACCCCGCTGTACGACATGGGGCTGTCCTCGTCCGCCATTTCATAATGCCACCCTTCCTGCATGAGAACCTGTCGATCCTTGAGCATGGCGGGAAAAAATACGGCATCCAAATACACGTCCATTAAATTTTTAAAATCCCGATCATTGCGACTGGCTACAGGATACATGGTCTTGTCGGGAAAGGTCATGGCATTTAAAAACGTGTTCAAAGATCCTTTGACCAACTCGACAAACGGTTCTTTTAACGGAAACTTCCGGGAACCGCATAAGGTGGAATGTTCACAAATATGCGGCACGCCCGTACTGTCTTTCGGCGTGGTCCGAAAAGAAATGGAAAACACCTTATTATCATCTTCCGTCTGTATATATAACACGCGCGCCCCCGATTGCTCGTGACGCAATTCATAAGCCTTACCGCCGATTTCCCGCACCGTTTCCGCGCGCTGTACACGAAACCCGTGTATCTGTTTTCCTACTATATCCGCCATTATATCTCCCTCTTTTCTTTATCCTGCCATTGCAGTAACACCTGCGTCAATGCCGCCACACTGTCCACCGTCCGATCCGGCGGATAGGCGCGGCGTTCTTCTTCACTGCCGTAGCCGTAGGCCGCGGCGATCACCGGAATGCGGTTGCTGCGCGCGCCCTCGACATCAAACCGCCGATCGCCCACCATGACCGCCGTCCGGTGTGCCTGCGGGCCGATGCTCCGCAAAATACGGCGTATACAATCCGCCTTCGTATCCGTCCCGCCGACTTGCGGGCCGGCAATCTCCCGAATATACGGAAGCAAATGAAAATGTTCACAAATATCTCGCGCATGCACTTCCGGCTTCGACGTCGCCACATATACGGCAAGACCCGCCCGGGTCAACGTCGCCAACATTTCCGGAACCTGCGCAAACGGCTTATTTTCATACTTGCCGATAGTACTGTACCGTTCTTGAAAAAACGCATATACGCGCCGCGCTTTGGCTTCCGAAAAACCGTACGTGCCGCAAAACGTCTCCCATAACGGCGGGCCGATAATCGTTTCCGCCGCCAACCGCCCTGCCGTGGTCTCGCCTTCTTTGGTCAGGGCATAGGCAACGGAGCGAATAATCCCTTCGCGGGAATCGGTCAGCGTGCCGTCCAAATCAAAAATAACCTGTGTACTCATACGCGCCTCCGAGAACAAAATTTCCGTACCGTCTAATCATACCATCTTTGTCTTTTTTCGGCTAGTCATCCTCTTTTTCTGATACCCCTGTACGGGCAACCTTGAGAAAAACTTTCTATAAACTGCACAAAGTATGTAGATTTTTTTTACATATTGTAGTATTATATAGACGAAAAATAGAGAATTATTCCCTAAACCGACGCCCGGAAAGGAAGCGCTTATGCAAGAAGAGGAATATAAAAAAGTAAACATCGATAAAAAAATAGCTTGGTACGCGAGTCGAAGCACGCGTAACCGCTTATATTATATAGGATTAAAACGCACGGAACGAATGCTTTCCGCACTGTTGCCTCTGCTCACCTTTACGGCTTCTTATTTGCAATTTATCAATGTCTACAGCAATCTTTGCAGTGCCGTCATGAGCAGCATTGTCACCTTGATCGCCTCGGTGCACGGTCTGTCCGAAGTACATGAAAACTGGCGCGATTACAGCCAAACCGCCGAAGCCCTGCGACGTGAAAAACGATGTTATCAAATGCATGCCTCCATTTATGCGCATGCGGATAATCCTTCGGCCTGCTTACAGGCACGGGTCAATGCGCTGATCGCTCCGACCTATCCGCAAACCGCGGGCGCGCATCCCCTTGCCGTTTCTTTGGCTACCTGTTGGAATCACTTGCAACATTCGTCGCATGCCAAATTGGCGCATTTGGAAAATTACCGGAAATTTATTCCTTAAAAAAACGTACAGGACGGTATAAAAATAACGCAGACGACTACGCTGCGTTATTTTTGTGACAATACGCCGTCCCGTAAGGAGAAAACTGATGAAACTGCTTATTGCCTCCGATATACACGGCTCCGCCTATTACTGTCGCCTGTTGCTGACGCGACTGCAGGAAGAACGGCCGGATACACTGTTACTGCTGGGCGATTTATTATACCACGGTCCGCGTAACGATTTACCGCGTGAATACGCTCCGAAAGAAGTCATCCGGATGCTCAATGACTGCCCGGTACGCAAACTGTGCGTACGCGGCAACTGCGAAGCGGAAGTCGATCAAATGGTTCTGAATTTTGCCGTATTGGCCGACTATGCCTTTTTCTATACGGGCGACCGCCAAATCTTCCTTACCCACGGCCACCGGTATAATCTCCGCCGCCTGCCGCCGTCTTTACACCCCGGCGATCTTCTCCTGCACGGCCATACGCATGTACCGGCCTGGCAAGCGTTCGGAAACCGCAACTACTACCTGAATCCCGGCTCCGTTTCCTTGCCGAAAGAAGAAAGCCCGCACAGTTTCATGACCTTTGACGGGCATACCTTTGTTTGGCTGGACATAACCGACGGGCAACCCTACCATACGTTGTGCTTATAAACTGCGGCCTATAAAAATAACGCAAACCGCTTACTCGGTCTGCGTTATTTTTATATCCTTGCAACCGGCACGTTCTCGTAAACGAGTGCCCGTTTTTTTCGGTACGAAAAGCGTCGGTTCAAGGGGAAAATACGACCTTATCTATACGGTCAACGACAAACTTTCCGACCGTTTCACCGGTTGCAAGAAACTTAATGATGAAATAAACGAATGCCCGTCATGGCCATGGCAATGCCGTAGCGATCACAGGCGGCAATCACATGATCGTCACGCACGGAACCGCCCGTTTGCGCAATATACGCCACACCGCTGCGATGCGCCCGTTCAATATTATCGCCGAACGGGAAAAAGGCGTCGCTGCCTAACGACACTCCCTGTAATTGTTGTATCCAGGCTTTTTTATCCGCTGCCGACAAAACGGGCGGCCGCGTCGTAAACAGCCGTTGCCACACACCGTCCGCCCGCACCTCTTCCTGCTCGTCGGAAACATACACATCAATCGCATTGTCCCGCTCCGGACGCCGCAGATCCGCGCGAAACGGCAACGCCAATACTTGCGGATGTTGCCGTAACCACCACACATCCGCCTTATGACCCGCCAACCGCGTGCAATGGATACGCGACTGCTGACCGGCACCGACGCCGATCGTCATGCCGTCCTTGACATAGCAAACCGAATTGGATTGAGTATACTTCAGCGTAATTAAGGCAATGAGCAAATCCCGTTGCGCCGCCGCGGGAATTTCCTTCTGCCGCGTCGGTATCCGCGTCAGTACGGAAGGCGTCAGCGCTACCGTATTGCGTTCCTGCGCAAACGTAATGCCGAACACGTCTTTGCTCTCCACAGGCGCCGGCACATACGTCGGATCCATTTGCAAAATACAATAGCGACCGCCTTTTTTCGTTTTTAAAATCGCCAACGCTTCCTCCGTATAATCGGGAGCAATCACGCCGTCCGAAACTTCCCGCTGCAAAAGCTTGGCCGTTGCCGCATCGCAACACGCCGACAGGGCCGCAAAATCACCGTATGAACTCAGCCGATCCGCGCCGCGCGCACACGCATACGCCGTCGCCAACGGGGTTAAAGGCAGATCCTCGACATAGTATATTTTTTTCAACGTATCGCTCATCGCCGTCGCCACCGCCGCCCCGGCCGGACTGACATGCTTAAAGGAAGCGGCCGCCGGCTGTCCCGTTACCGTTGCCAATTCCCGTACCAGTTGAAAACTGTTGAACGCATCCAACAAATTAATATAACCGGGATTGCCGTTACGCACAACAAACGGCAATTCGCCGCCGTCTTTTCGATACACGCGAGCCGCCGCCTGATGCGGATTACACCCGTATTTCAAAGGCAATTCTTGCATTCCTATCCCTCCCGAATAAATAAAAGGACAAAAAAATACCGACACTTCCGGACACTTTGCCCAGACGGTCGGCTATCGACAACCATGTTCCCTGTGGTAACTCCACTTCCGTCAGTCGCATGATTCTCTTTCATTATACCACTCCCGCTTTTCCTGTCAATACCGCCGGCCCGCCGCACTGCGGCATACGTTGAAAACGACTGTTCCGTATTGTTTTATTATCGGTTATGATTGTTATTTTTAATACATGGCACACTTACCGCTTTTCTTTCTCCTCCCGGACTGCAATGTTTTTCATGTCAACTGTCGTAAAATATATGTCTGAATGGATTATTTTTAATCGTTTCGGAGTAGAATGTATTTTATTTTAACGGTATGATTGATAAAGAAAATTATTTATCTTTTCATTAAAGGGGATGTTTTGTTATGAACTTGCTCAAAGGAAACACATCGCGCTACGCGTTTTTGTTGTCCTGCGCCGTGCTGACATGGCTGACCGCGCCGCCGGCAGTACACGCCGCTACCGTATCCACAAAGGATGTCTATGTAAAAGCCACGGCGGCGGAAGAAGAAGCGAAATTTGAATCACAACAAAAAACGATCATTACCAAAAAAGACATTGAAAAAAAACAGGCCAAATCGGCGGAAGATATTGTCTTTCAGGAAACCGGCGTAACCCGTACGGTCGACAGCATGGGTAATGTGGGCGTTTCCATTCGCGGTGCCGAACCGCGGCATACTCTCATTCTCGTGGACGGACAGGAAGCCTTGGGAGGCTTGGCCAAATACAGCGGTGCCGGCGACGAATTACAACGTATCGGCACGGAAAACGTGGATCACATTGAAATCATCCAAGGTGCGGCGAGTGCCAAATACGGTTCCGGCGCCATGGGCGGGGTCATCAACGTCATTACGACCAAACCTACGAAAAAAGCCGGTCTGAAATTTAATGTAGAAGGGCGCCGCGATCGCGATACGGCCCAATCCACGCCGGGCACCAACGCCTATCTCCGGGCCGACTCGGGAAAAATCGGCAAAATCAGCTTTGCCCTTTACGGCAATAAGCGGGATCTCCTGCCCATTTACTCCAACCGCATACGCCGGGAAGTATTGGCCACCCAAGAAGAAGCGGACGCCAATGCCTATGAAAAAAACTCCCTCCGTTTTTACGGCACCAATGCCAATGCCGGCATATCCGCTCATTATGATATAGATGCTAATCATACGTTGGATACACGGGCGGATCACTATCAGGAGTCGCTCGAACGTTTCATCAAACGAACCACTTCCTACTTGGAACCGCAAGTACATTATAAGCGTGATCTGAAACGAAATACGGGGAATATTGCCTATACCGGAAAAAATGATACCAGTGATTGGAAAGTAGAATTTAACTATACTCGTACGAAAGAAACCGATATTACCTTAACCAGTGATTACGGCAAAAGCACCTACGAAGGAAAAAACACCTTGGATGCGGTCGATGAAGTCAATCACGGTGAATGGAAGGGCGAATTTACCATGAATCGCCAAGTCAACGACAAGCATCTTCTGTCCTACGGCTTCGGCTATGCCCATGAAGACGGCGAAGGCAGCCGTGTAAAAATGGCGCCTGAAACCTACCTTCGTTCCATCAACCCGTATGACTACGATAAAAGTTTGTATGTACATCATGGCGAAGCGTCTTCTAAAATACATAAGCATAATTTAAAAATTGATAAAAACGGTTCTCTCATCTGGGATAAAGAATCCGAATATTATGGATATCACGGGGAAGAACAGCCCCCTTATGATGAAAGCTACAAACCCGAAATGACCGCCAAAGAGGAGCGGAATATGGGAGTGCCGGACAATTGGGGGGAGCCCATCGGCAATGCGGCGGAAACCAAACAAATGCTCGCCCAAAATCCCGATCGCTATAAAGCCTATTCCTTTGTAGATACTACCAAACCGTGGGGCTATGATACGGAACGTAAGTTTTTACCCCAGTTTACCTATGAAGAATGGAAACAATACTTAGATCCCTCTTTTGCCGGTAAAGGTTCCTCTTCTCATCTGACACTCACCGGCGGTGACGGTACAAATACGGATAAAGAACGGCGTTCTTTATTTTCCCGCAATCCCGACGCCTACTATCGGTACAAAGCCTTTAATGAAACGCTAAAAAATCTGGAAACAGCACGCCAAGCCTATAATAAATATATTATAGACACGGAATTCGGCGGCAACGAAAAAAAATACGAAACATATATCCTCAATTATGTCAAAAAACATAATGCATTTCCTGAAAATTATAAGCCCACTATGAAAGATTATGGGACAACCTACGGGAATGCTAAAGATCTCACCGATAATTACGGCACAAATGATCTGAAAGATTATTACGCCCTCTTGTACTACGGCACGACGTGGAACTTCCCTTCGGCATTCATGAAGGCCAACGGTAAAATTTTCCGGGAAGAATATAATCAAAATCAAAATAAACAACTCGTCGGCAAAGCGGCACTCAATAAAGCGCACGTCTTCCTGCAAGATACGTGGCAACTCAATGAAAATACCATTTTATACCCCATTATCCGTTTGGATCACACGAACCTTTTCGGCAATAATGTATCCTTTACTATGGGCGTGACCCATACTCTCGGCGGTAATGTGCATCGTCGCTTTAAAGCCAATGTCGGCACCTCCTACACGGCTCCCGGGTTGGGCGAATTATACTATTGTTGGGAAATGTTCGGGCCGCATGTGTTAAAAGCCAATCCCGACGGCAGCGGTACGGCTCGTCTCGGTTGGTATTGGCAGGGAAATCCCGACTTAAAACCGGAAAAAGGCTTTAATGTGGATGTTTCCATTGAAGGAGAAAATGCGAAAACCTACACGAAACTGACCCTGTTCCACAACAAGATTGATAATTATTTAACCCTCTATAATACGGGCAAATTAATCGATTTTAATCCCGAAGCGGATGAATCGACCATTCTCGGTATTTTCAAATATTTCCATGCACCCGATCGTATTTACAGTTTCAAAAACATCGGTCGTGCCGAAATTACCGGTGCCGAACTGGAAATCAAACATCAATTTAACACTTCCCTCAAAGGTCGTATCGGCTATACCTGGCTTCATGCCATTAACACCAGCGATCCTACCATGCCTCGTCAATTATTAGATAAACCCAAACATAAAATCAATATAGGCTTGGATTATGAAAATAAAAAAACCGGTTGGAGCGGCAGTATCTGGGGAGAATACTATATTAACATGCTCGACAGCAATTCCGTGGCGGGCAATAAAAATACGCTAACGACGGAACGCATAAAAAATCCCAAACAAACCGGGGATTCTCTTTTTGATAAAGCTAAACTGCATTATGACATTCTCGACAAAAAAACCGTCGACATGTATCAACGGAAAACCTACGGCATATGGAATATTATGATCCAAAAGAAAATAAATAAAGATTCCCTCGTCTACTTCGGTATTGACAACCTCTTTAACCATCGTGACGATGACCGTGCCTTTTCCGCTCGCACCTTCCGTTTCGGCGCCAACTTCAAACTGGACTTAAGTGCGAAGCAAAAATTGGAAGATTTCATACCGAAAGAATTAAAAGGAAAGATTTCTCCCTTACTGCTCGCCGGATTTTTAGATCGTCCGTTTGATGCCGGTCAAACGACTGCTATCCGCATCTTCGGCGACTATCGTGCCCGTATGGACAGCCACCTCGGGGAAAACCGTCCTGCCGTACGCGTTACCGAATCCAGTTCCATTGACGACGGCGCCGTAAAAGCCCTGCAAAATAAAGCGGACCACGGTTTCTCTCAGCGGATACGCTTAGGTCTCCACGCAAAAGTAGCTGCCCATACGCACCTGACACTTGTCGGCAGTGCTGCCGCAGTAAAAGAAACGGATACGGCCCAAACCGCCGTCGATAACCGCAGTATCAACAAAGTACGGATTGAAAAAGCCGATATTACCCGCCATACGGCTGCTTGGGATGTATCCCTCGGACGGCTGAACGAAAAAATGGGCATCACCGGGTACTGGTTTAATCAATCTTTCGACGGTGCCCGCCTACTATACACCGACAAAAATTCGCAATTCCGTGTCGGGTTCGGCGACTTTTCCCACAGTACGGGAGTCACGGACTCCGCCTATACGCATGCCGAATACGATGTATTTTACCGTACACCGACAGTTAACGAATTAATGGGTGTGCACTATGAGGGCGGACAGCTTAAACTTACAGAGTCTAAAGAAACCTATGGGAACAAACTCAATTACTATCGGCAACTTGCCAACATACGAGATGCGGAAGCTTCTTCCTTAAACCAATTAAAAGCCGAAAAACAACAGGCCGAGGACTCAGCCAATGAGTGGTATAAAAAATACAGTGAACGTGCCGATAAAATAGGTTTAAACAACGCTGGCAAGGATCCGGAATGTATAGACTACGATGCAAAAATGAATAAAGAGTTAGCCAAAGCAGAAGAACTGAAGACAAAAATAGAGCAGGCTGAAAAAGAATTATATCCGCATGATTTATCGACCCGGCTCGAAGTAGTACAACGCTTGCAATCCTTGGCTAAAAAAACCTACAGCAAAGAATTGCATACTAAAAAATATTTTATAGAAACTCCTGAATTAACGGCATCGTATACCCATAAGACCCATGATGAGGATACGGGCCAAGACTATGATGATATGGAAAACTTTACCGTTCCGGGCTATGCTAAGCCGAATAACACAGCCCCCGAAGATGTCGCCATGAGAAAGAAGTATGAAGTGTCTTTAGATGAAACACGCATGCTCACGGACGGAAAAGCCTACTTACAAGAATGGTATCAAGCCCACAAAACGCAGCTCCTTACGTACTATAACAGCAAGATAAAGGAACTCGCTGAAAGTAAGGCCGCGGACAATAATCATACTAACATAACAATAAAGCAACTGACGGAAAAAGATCTCGATGACATGCATTATGTCGATAAATTATACGAAGAAAATTTCACAAAAACAGCCTCCTATAATAGCCTTTTTGACGGAGAGCACTCTTCTGTCATTGCCAATTACTTTAAAGGTATTCAGGCTGCCCTTACCGAAGGGGACGGAAACAGTACGCTGCCTCGGGAAGCATTTGAAAAAGAAATAGGTCGCCCCATATTGACCAAGGGAAATCTGCTGCGCCGCGATACGATTGCTCCGATTAAGCGGGCTATATTCTTCCAATATCGTCGTAAAGCGACCAATCGTCTCGGCCTTACGGCATGGTTTTTCCGCTCTGTCGGCAATCAAGAACAGCAATACAAAATTGCCGACTATGATCTCAAAGACTATGACAAAATGGGGCATAAAATTGTCGATAATCGCAACGATACCCATGTGTTCCGCAAAGCGGTCAATGTCTTTGCTATCGGGGCGAAGTATCAAGTAACCTCCCTCTCCTCTATTTCCTTCGATTTCGGAATAAACCGCTCCGAGTTGGGGCGGTATCTCAACGGGAACACCAAGAGTGAACAATATATCGATCCGAGTATTTCCGATCCGAACAGCTCCGTTTATACGTCCCGGTTCCTCATGAACGGTCGAACCTTGGGCAAGAATCCCAAATTCTTCGATATTCGTTTTGACTTCGGTCGCCACGATTACCGTCTGCCGGGCTCCTGGAGCGCCTTCGGCGACTACAAGTATTTTGAACACGGCGCCTTCTTCGGCGGCAACGGTACGGAAGGCTTGCCGGATCGCTATTTGGACGGCGTCAAGAGCTTCACGCTCGGCGGTGCCTATGTACCGAGAAAGAATATGCTCTTAGAAGCTTACTATACGTTTGATGCCCAAAGTACGGGCAAGCGGGATACGTTATACGGGCCGGAACAATTCAAACTCGGCAATTACACCCGCCTGCAACTTACGTATAAATTCTGATTCCGCTTTCTCTCTATTCTCTACAACATACAAAAAGAACCGCCCCATGCGCAACCGCATGGGGCGGTTCTTTTGCAGAAATTATAAACTCACCGTTTCCAAATCCTGTAACGCCTGCCGAGTGAGAAAATATTGTCGCACTACTTCTTTATCTTGTTGCATTTGCGTAATCAACGCTGCCACCGTAGGAAACTGTTTTTCTTCCCGTATACGCCGCAAAAAAGACACCGTAATATCTTGGCCGTATATATCCTCGTGCCAATCCAAAATATGAGTTTCCACCCGTCGATACTGGCGGGTAAACGTCGGATTGGCACCTACATTGGTCATCGCCGGCAACCATTGCCCCTGCCGACTCACTTCCGTAATATACACGCCGTCTGCCGGTACGGCCATATGCGGGGCTAAATGAAGATTGGCCGTAGGAAAGCCGATGGTACGCCCGCGCCGATCGCCGTCCGCCACCGTCCCGGTCATGGCAAACGGACGCCCCAACAATCTTCCGGCTTCTTCCACGTTGCCGCAGGCAATCAACTGCCGTATTTTTGTACTGCTAATCGGTTCGAGGCCTTGCGGATCCGGCACCAGGGGCAGCACCTGTACCGGCGTACGATGCTTCTTCATATACGCCGCCAAGGTTTCCGTATTGCCGCCGGCACCGGCGCCATACGTAAAATTTTCTCCTACGACGATCGCCGCGGGACAGAACGTTTCCTGCAACTGCCGACAAAATGCGGTCGGCGTTTCCGCCATAAGTTCTTTCGTCATCGGCAGCAGCACCAACACATCAACGCCCACATCGGCAATATATTGAATTTTTTGTGCCGTAGTCGCCAATCGCAGCGGTTCCTTTTCGGGGTGCAACACCGACAGCGGATGGGCGGAAAAGGTGACCACCGCCGCTTTCCTGTGCAGTTTTTTCGCTTCCGCCATAGCCGCCCGCATGACGGCGCGATGGCCCATATGCACACCGTCAAAGGTGCCCAACGCCACTACGGCGGCGTGACATCCGGTAATTTCCTGAAAGGAATGAAATACTTCCATATACTAACCTCAACTATTCTTCCATAAACATTTTATGGGGTCGCAAACGATGATGTTTTTTATCAAAATGAACAATGCCGATCAACTGCCGGTCTTCTCCGTACGCGCGTAAAACCGTCTCCTCCACTGCCCGGGTTTCCGGCACGGGAACCGCACGACCGCAACGCAGGTCCCGGCATTGTGCGGCCGATAAATACACCGGCGGCAAATGGCCGATCGCCCGATCGGCCGGTAAGACATAGTGTTCCGGCGCTGTCGCCAAGGCTTCCAATGTAACGGCATCTTCAATATGAAACATTCCGGCGCGTACGCGCACTAAATAGGACATACAGGCACACGTGCCCAACGCTTCGCCTATATCGCGGATTAACGAACGAATATAGGTGCCCTTGGAACACGTAACGGCAAGCAGGCCCCGTCCCCCTTCATACGCCAGTAAGCGAATCGCATGAATGGTCACCTGTCGTTCGGGCATGACCACCGGCACTTGTTTTCGGGCCAACGTATAGGCCTTGACGCCGCCAATAGTAATTGCCGAATACACGGACGGGCGTTGGCGGATGGTCCCGGAAAAAGCGGGCAGGACCGCCGCCACGTCCGCAAAGGTCAACGGCGGCAGCGGCCGCGTTTCTATGACCGTGCCCGTAATATCTTCCGTATCCGTCGCCAGTCCCAAAATAAATTCACCGTGATAGGTTTTGCAATCACTGTCGCCGTATTCAATTAAGCGGGTGGCATTTCCCAAATACACGGGCAATACGCCGGCCGCCAACGGGTCCAAGGTCCCGGCATGCCCCACTTTTTTGATGCCGTAAAGATGCCGCAAACACCCTACCACATCATGGCTGGTCATACCCGTCGGTTTAATAACATTTACAATTCCTCGCATCATAAGGCGTTAATAATTTCCTTTATTAATTTTTCTTTTGTCTCTTGCAACGATCCCGACACGGTAGCGCCGGCGGCCCGTATATGCCCGCCGCCGCCGAAAACGGCGGCAATCGCATTGACATCCGTGTGTTTGGAACGCAGGCTGAGCCGCGTTTCCGTCGCCGTCACATAGCGAACCGTAAAGGCCACGTCTACGCCCTTAATAATGCGGGCATAGTCGATATAACTCCCCGTGTGATCCCCCGTAAGGGCCAATAATTCCGGCGTAAAGACAATCCCCGCCATACGGCCGTCCGCAAAGCGTTCGATATGTCGCAGCACCTCCGACAGGACGGTCAGGTCCGCAAAATCGCGGGCTTCCAGCGATTCCGAGATCCGGGCGGGACGCGCGCCGGCGGCTACCGCCGCGGCGGCCATGCGCAACGTATGCGCCGTCGTATTGCCGAATTTGAAAAAGCCGCAATCCGTAGCAATGGCCGTATATAAAGCATCCGCCATTTCCGGCGTAATCGACACGGACCACTGTAAAAAAAGCTCGGTCAGCACTTCTCCCGCCGCGGCATACGCAGGCAATACATATTCCCAATCGGCAAAATGACGATTGGAAATATGATGGTCAATGTTCAGGACCTTGCCTTTAATTAACGCCGCCGTACGCCCGATACGCGCCGTATCCGTCGCATCTAAAATGACCGTCAGCCACGACGCGTCGGTCTGCACCTCCTGCGGTTTCCGAATCTGCGCCGCCGCCGGCAAATACTTATATTTTTCTTCTATTTCGTCATCAATCACAAGAACCGGGTGTTTGCCCCATTGACAAAGACAACCGTACAAGGCCAGCACACTGCCGACGGCATCGCCGTCGGGGCTGACATGTGCCGTCAGCAGAATATGGTCATAGGTTTGTAAAATTTTTTTTATATCCTGCGGATGTATTTGCATACGTTACTCCTTTTTTTCCACATCCCGAAGCAGGCGATCAATTTTCATGCCGTAATCCAGCGATGTATCTTCCGCAAAGGTAATCGACGGTGCATAGCGAATTCCCAACCGCTTGCCCACAGCCGTCCGGAAATATCCCGCCGACTGCCGCAATACCTGTAACGTTGCCCGTTTTTCTTCGGGACTGCCGTACAGACTGACATACACCGTAGCTTCCCGCAAATCCCCGGTAATTTTGGCATCCGTGACCGTCACAAAACCGACCCGCGGATCTTTTATTTCCCGCAACAACATGGCCGATACTTCCTGTTTTATAAATTCCTGAATTTTTCGTACACGTACTTCCCCCATAGGGTATTCCTCCCTTATTCCGGAGCAATTTCCACCATTTCGTAGGCCTCTATTTCATCGCCTTCTTTAATATCCCGATATTTATCCAACGTAACACCGCATTCATAGCCTTCCGCCACTTCTTTGACATCATCTTTAAACCGGCGAAGACTGTCGATTTCCCCTTCATACACGACAATACCGTTGCGAATCAGGCGAACTTTGGCGGTTTTGGTAAGTTTTCCTTCTTTTACATACGAACCGCCGACAATAACTTTCGGAGTGGAAATAACTTTCCGCACTTCGGCACGGCCGATTACTTTTTCTTCATACTTCTTTTCCAACATGCCTTTAATCGCCGCTTCCACGTCGTTTATGGCATCATAAATCACGCGATACATACGCATATCCACATTTTCATGTTCCGCCGCCTTGCGGGCCGCCGCATCGGGGCGCACATTAAAACCGATAACCAGGGCATTGGAAGCGGAAGCCAGCATAATGTCCGATTCCGAAATAGCGCCGACGCCGGCATGTACAATGGCAATCCGCACTTCTTCACTCTTAATGCCCAATAACGATTGCCGCAACGCTTCCACCGAGCCTTGCACATCCCCTTTAATAATAATCGGCAATTCTTTCAACTCGCCCTGCTGAATTTGACTGAACAAATCATCCAACGTCACCTTGGCATTGGCACGCAAAGCCGACGACCGTTTCTTTTCCAGCCGCTTTTCCGCCACGGAACGAGCCGTTTTTTCATCGGTCACATCCAAAATATCGCCGGCTTCCGGCACATCGTTTAAGCCCAGAATCTCTACCGGAATGGACGGTGCCGCCTTCTTCATCCGTTCGCCCCGTTCATTGGTCATGGCCCGCACTTTGCCGAAACAAGGGCCGACAATAATCGTATCGCCGACATGTAACGTGCCCTTTTGTACCAATACGGAAGCCACCGGGCCGCGGCCCTTATCCAACTTCGCTTCAATAACCACCCCTTGCGCCGGCCGATCGGGATTGGCTTTTAATTCGGACACTTCCGCCAGGACCAAAATGTTTTCCAACAATTCGTCCAAGCCGATTTTTTTATGCGCCGACACCGGCACCATAATCGTGTCGCCGCCCCACGCTTCGCCGACCAGTCCGTATTCCGTCAATTGTTGCATGACATATTCCGGATTTGCGCCTTCTTTATCAATCTTATTGATGGCCACAATAATCGGCACGCCTGCCGACTTGGCATGGTTAATGGATTCGACGGTCTGCGGCATCACGCCGTCATCGGCGGCCACCACCAGGACGGCAATATCCGTGACTTGCGCGCCGCGCGCCCGCATGGCCGTAAAAGCTTCGTGCCCCGGCGTATCCATAAAGACAATTTTTTTGCCGTTATAGCTGACCTGATACGCCCCGATATGTTGGGTAATCCCGCCGGCTTCATGACTCGTAACATTGGTTTGCCGAATGGCATCCAACAGACTGGTTTTACCGTGGTCGACATGGCCCATGATCGTCACCACCGGCGGCCGCACTTTCAACGTTTCCGGCGCGTCCACAATTTCTTCAATTTCCGTCGGATCCGCCGGCGCCTCTTCCGGCGTCACCGTAACCCCGAATTCATCGGCAATTAACGCGGCCGTATCAAAGTCGATTTCCTGATTAATCGTCGCCATAATACCGCCGAGCAATAATTTTTTGATGACTTCGCCCACTTCCCGGCCTAACCGTTCGGCAAACTCTTTCACAATAATCGTTTCCGGAACGGACACTTCCGTAGGATACGTTTTCTTCTTCGTTGCCGGCGCGTTTCCTTCTACAGGATGCGCATTTTTGGAGGCATGCCGATTCTTATGCTTACCTTTTCCCAAAACATTGGACAACAACGTATGCGGACGGGCATTGCCGTTGCGATTATTTTTCCCGTTTTGATTGCCGCCTTGCCCGCGCTTTTTCCTGCCGTCGTTTTTCTGCGCGCCTTCCCCCCGGGAATGGCCGAAAAACTTGGTCCGTTTGCCTTCGCCCTGCTTCCCTTGCGGGGATGCCGTTTCGGCCTGCTTCCGCTGCGCCGTCTCCGCCTGCTGTTTTCCCTGTTGCCGATTGGCTCCGTTATGCTGTTCCCGGTGCTTTTGTTCGCCACTCCGTTGCGGTGATCCCGGTTTGCCGTCGCCGCTTGCCGCCTTGGCGGACATCGTCCCCGTATGCGGTTTCTTTTTTATGGGTTGTACCGTTTCTTGTTTATGTTGACTCGCCTTCACGTGATGACCGGTTCCTTCCGTCTCTATTTTTCCTGCTTTTTTTTTCGCTTGTCCTGTAGGTGAAAAATTTTTAGTAAGGATCGCTTCCATATGGGCATCTACACCGGAAAAATTAGTCGCCTTAATATTATGTTGCTTTAATACATCCAGCACTTTTTTTACCGGTACATTGTAGTCCTTAGCCGCTTCATATACTCGTTTGCTCATCTGCTTACCCCCTTTATACCATCGCTTGCCGCTCTTTCCGCATCGCCCGTGCCAAACCCGCATCCGTCACGCCGATGACTACATGATACTTGTTGCCTGCCGCTCGTCCCAATTCTTCTTTCGTATATATGTCAATAATCGTAATATTTTTTTGTGCACACCAATGCCGATACTTTTCCCTATTATCCTTGCCGCTGTCCGACGCCAAAAATAAAAGCGGCACCTTGCTCTTTTGCACATATGCGGACACGGCGAAATCGCCGCACAACACTTTTCTTGCCCGATAGGCGATGCCCAACAGGTTTAAAATCTTTTCCCGTCCCGTCATAGCAACGCATGCCGCAATTTTTCATAAATTTCCGCCGCTACGTCCGTCTTCAGAGAACGTTCCAACCGATGTTCTTTATAGGCCTTTTCCAGGCACGACAACCGGCGACACAAGTACACGCCCCGCCCGGCTTTTCTCCCCGTGTCGTCTATGACCACTTCGCCTTCGGGCGTACGAACAACCCGGATCATTTCTTTTTTACTTTTTGTTCCTGACAGCCGGCACATACCCGGAGCGGTAACTTTCTCGGTTTCATAAAAAACCTCCTATTCCGTATCTCCTGCGGGGGAAACGGGCACGGATAATTCACTTAAAATATCCGGTTCCCCCTCATTGTCCTTGCTATTCCCGTCTTTCGCCTGACTTTCACTCTTAATATCGATTTTCCAATTCGTCAATTTTGCCGCCAACCGTGCATTCTGCCCGGCCTTGCCGATGGCCAACGAAAGCTGATAATCCGGAACAATCACGGCGGACATTTTATTTTCTTCGTCAATGGTGACGGAAACCACTTGCGCCGGACTCAACGCATTGGCAATATATACTGCCGGATCTTCATCCCACTTGACAATATCAATTTTTTCATTCTGCAATTCGGTGACAATATTTTGTACGCGTACGCCTTTCGGTCCTACACAGGCGCCTACACAATCGACATTCGTATCCCGGGAAAATACGGCAATTTTGGAACGCCGTCCCGGTTCCCGCGCTACCGACTTCAATTCCACCACGCCGTCATAAATTTCCGGCACTTCCAGTTCAAACAGCCGTTTCAACAATCCCGGATGCGTGCGGGACACTAAAATTTGCGCGCCCTTGGTCGTTTTTCGCACTTCCACGACATAACATTTCAGGCGCTGCCCGACATAATACTGTTCCTCCGCAATTTGTTCCGACACCGGTAACACCGCTTCCGCCTTCCCTAAATCGACATACACGATTTTATTTTCAATGCGTTGTACCAACCCGGTAATAATATCGTCCGTGCGATTATAAAACTCGTCATACACAATGCTGCGTTCCGCTTCCCGCAAACGCTGAATCATCACCTGTTTGGCCGCCTGCGCCGCAATACGGCCGAAATTATGAGGCGTCACATCCACCTTCACCATGTCGCCGATTTCATACGCGGCATTCTGTTTTCTCGCCTCGGCCAAGACAATTTCTTCATTTTCATTCGTCACTTCGGCAACCACCGTCTTCGCCGCGACAATCCGATAGTCGCCGGTTTCACGATTGAGTTCCACATCCGCCATAGGATTCGCTTCCGGTTCTTTTTTGTATGCCGTTATTAATACAGCTTCCAGCGAATCGCAAATCACATCGGGAGAAACTCCTTTTTCTTTCGATAAAAACGCGATGGCGTTCAGCAATTCTTTATTCACGTGTACAACCTCCATTAAAAATCAATATGCAACCGAACTTGCGCGATTTGTGTATAATCCAGCGGCGTTTCCGTGCCGTTTATACGCACCACCAGACATGGCCCGTCTTTTTTTACCAATTCGCCTACCCAATCTTTTTTGCCTTCCCGGGGAGCAAAAAAATGAATGTCCACCGTTCTGCCGGCATACCGGAGAAAATCTTTATCTTTTTTCAAAATCCGATCCAATCCCGGCGAGGACGCTTCCAATAAATAATTATCCCGAATCGGGTCTTCCCGATCCAACACTTTGCTCAATTTTTCACTAACTTGCTGACAGTCTTCCAAATCGACGCCGCCTTCTTTGTCGATGAAAACCCGCAAATACCAATCTTTTTCCCGTACATATTCCACATCCACCAACTCCAGCGACGTGGAAGCCAACAGCTGTTCCGCCTTTTCCGTGACCCATGTTTCAATCTGTTCCCGTTTCATTTGCCCCATCTTACATCTCCCATACACCGTGTAAAAGATAAGAGTGGGTACACCCCACTCTCCGATCCCGGCAATCGCCGCCATTTATATCACATCCGTTGTCTTTGTCGTACGTATTGCCGCCCGTTTTTCTTCCACCTCCCGCCGTATCCGTGTCAATACGGGCAGTAGCCGTGTTTGCAGCGCGTCCTGCAAATCCGCCACCGAAGTACTGTCAAAATCATGTACCGAATGGGGAAAATTATATACCCGCTGCTCCGCAAAAAAATCATCGCGCAATACATTATACATCAGCGACAAGCCGCTCTCGGTGGCCGCCTCATAATAGGAAAGAATCATATACGACCCGTTCACAATCCGCACCGCTTCGCACGGCTGCAAATAGCGTATAAATCCTTCATACGTGGACGGCAAAAAACTGTCCCACCGTACCTCCGGCAAGCCTTTTTCCTTGACAATTGCCGTAAAATTATGTTCGCAATGCACATAATAATCCGTCATGATCCGCACCAACCGGGTTGCCACCAAGTGTCGGAACCGCTCCCAATCGTCCGTAATAAAATCAATTAAGGCAAATTCCAGCATACCCAAATCCGTGCGCACGGAAAATTCCGCCGCCGACGGCGTGTATACGGCCCGTACGGACCACGGCTTCGCCGCCAACCGATAGCGAAAAAGACAAAACTCCTCTTCATCGCCCTCCCGGTATACGGTCTGAAATTCTGCCGATAATTGAAAAGCTCCCACGGAGGGTGGGAGAACAGAAGTGATATTCCATTGTTTGAGGGTTTCAATCAATGTCTTATCCATAATTAGTAATGGTGCGGTTGGTGGGATTTGAACCCACACGATCAAAGATCACTGCCGCCTGAAGACAGCGCGTCTGCCGTTCCGCCACAACCGCAAAAAAAAATAAAAAACTAAAAATCGTACAACGCTTTGTACTGCTGCTCATTCAGCAATACCATTTTAACATATTCCCGCGTTTCTGAAAAGGGAATTTCCTCAATTTTTGAAAAATCTTTCGGCCAACCGTATGTTTCCCGCCATCCGTCCACCGTACCTCTCCCGGCATTATACGCAGCCAGGGCCAACACGGTATTGCCTTGATATACCTTCAGTAAGTACGCCAAATACCAGGTACCCATACGAATGTTCGTCCGTACATCGGCCAGCTGCGCCGGCGTAAAGTCCCGCCATTTCATTTTTTCGGCAATCCAGGTCCCCGTTTCCGGCATAATCTGCATTAAGCCTTGCGCGCCCCGATGCGAAGCGGCCGTTTCATTAAACTTACTTTCCGCCAAAATAACGGCCGCCACCAACGCCGGATCCACGCCGTCGGCATGCGCGTATTGCCGCACCATATAATCATACTGCAGAGGATATACGAATTGCCGCATCAAATCCTTTTTCCACGTCTGAAAATACGTCAGGCACAGACAAAGAATAAGCACGGCAATGCCTATTTTGATCCCTGCACCGCTTCCTGTTGTTCTGCTCAAACCGACCTCCCGAACATTGCCGTGCGCGCTTGCAGCAGCCGCCACTGCGCGACGACTTGACGCGCCGTAGCCGCCAACGTTCCCGTATTATCGATCACGACTCGAGCCGCCTTTTTTTTATCGTCAATCGGCAACTGGGCGTGAATTCTGGCTTCCGCCGTATGCCGATCGTAGCCGTTGCGCGCCATCAGCCGCCGCAACTGTATATCCGGCGTCACATACACCAGCCATACTTCATCGACATACTTTTGATATTCTACCTCAAATAAAAGCGGCATGTCAAGAACCGCCACCGCCGCGCCGCGTGCTTCCCACTGCCGTACGGCGACGGCAATCGCCTCATATATATAAGGAAATAAAATACGTTCCAATTGTTGCTTTTTCGCCGCCTCGGCAAACACCGCTTTCCCCAGCTTCTCCCGCCGTAACGCGCCCGTTTCGTCCACATACTCGTTGCCGAAAACGGCCGCCACCCGGGCGAGCCCGGGCGAGCCCGGCGCTACCGCTTCCCGCGCCAACACATCACAGTCGATAATGGCGGCCCCGTACGTGCGAAGCATCTTGACTACCGTACTTTTCCCCGTGGCGATACCGCCGGTCAACCCGATTTTATACATGTTGCGTTCGTCTCCTTTTGCGCTGACAATGCGGACAATACCGCGTGCCGCGACCGCTCACCTTCGTATATACCAGCCGGGTGCCGCAATGCGGACACGGCATGCCTTCGCGACCGTACACTTGTAAAAACGATTGATTCGTACCTTCCCGACCGTTGCTGTCGACAAAATCCCGAATCGTCGTGCCGCCGTGCGCCAACCCTTGCGCCAGCACCCGGCCGATCGCCGCATGCAGCTTGCCGACTTCCGTCCGGCTAATCGTCGCGGCCTGCCGATCGGGGCGGATATGCGCGGCAAACAGCGCTTCATCGACATAAATATTGCCCAGTCCCGCCACCACGTGCTGATCCAACAGCAGCGCTTTAATCATCCGCTTTTTTCCCGCCAGACACTGCCGCAAATACGCCGCCGTAAACGCTTCGCCCGCCGCATCCGGTCCCAGCGTATCATACCCGGGCACGCCGGTAGGACCGGTTTTCGGCACCAGCCAAAAGCCGCCGAACGTCCGCACATCTTCATATACCAACAGGCCTTTCTGTAAGTGCAGCCGCAACCGCGCCCGCGGTTCTTCCTGCAACGCCGGCCGATACAATAATTTTCCCGTCATTCGCAAATGCACCAACACAGCCTGTTCCCCGGAAAGCAAAAATTGCAAATACTTGCCGCGGCGAACGAGCCCTTCAATCCGCTTCCCGACCACCCGGTTCCGAAACCCGGGAACCGTAGTATTTTTCAATACGTTCGGCGCGTTCACTTCGACCTGCACAATACGTTTTCCCACCACATACGGGGCCAAGTGCGTGCGAACGGTTTCCACTTCCGGCAATTCCGGCATCGTGCGTCACCTACTTTGCTTCTTCCCAATTTTTACCGTAATGCAGATCCGCAATTAACGGCACCGACAGCGTAACCGCTTCTTCCATGGTCCGTTTCAGCAGCGTTTTTACAAGCTCCAATTCATCCGCCGGCACTTCCAGCACCAATTCATCATGCACCTGTACCAACAAACGACTCCGTAATTGCCGCTGTTCCAACTCCCGTTGCACGGCGTTCATGGCCAATTTGATAATATCCGCGGCACTGCCCTGAATGGGCGTATTCATGGCCATGCGTTCCGCTAACGAGCGACGCGTAAAATTCTTGCTGTTAATATCCGTAAGCGTCCGCATGCGCCCGAACATGGTGCGCGTAATGCCGGTTTCCTTCGCCTGCCGCACCAATTCTTCCATATAGCCGTGAATCGTGCTGTACCGTGCAAAATACAATTCAATATATTGTTTGGCCTGCGCGCGGCTAATGCCGATATTGCGCGCCAACCCGAAATCGCTGATACCGTAAATAATGCCGAAATTAACCGCTTTGGCATGCGACCGCTCTTCCGGAGTCACCTGTTCCCAGGGAATATGAAACACTTCCGACGCCGTGCGCCGATGAATATCCTGATTTTTTTTAAACCCGTCGATCATCGTCGGATCTTGTGATAAATGAGCCAATAACCGCAATTCAATCTGCGAATAGTCGCCGGAAAGAATATAATCATACCCTTTTCCCGGCACGAATAAGGAGCGAATTTTTTTCCCCTGTTCCGTGCGAATGGGAATATTCTGCAAATTGGGATCGGAACTGCTCAGGCGCCCGGTGGCCGTCACGGTCTGATGAAACGAAGTGTACACCCTGCCGGTAGCCGGCACGATCAACGGTTCCAACCCGTCCAAATACGTGGAAATCAACTTTTTCAAAGCGCGAAACCGCACAATTTTCTCCACCGCCGGATGGGTATCCCGCAACGACTCCAACACTTCCGCATCGGTAGAATAGCCGGTTTTCGTCTTTTTACGGACCGGCAGGTGCAGTACGTCAAATAACATATGCCCCAACTGTTTGGGAGAATTAATATTGAACGCGGCGCCGGCCGCTTCATAAATTTCTTTTTCCAGCGCCGCCGCTTGTGCCGTCAACGCCGTTTTCATAGCTTGCAACCGCGCCGTGTCCACCGTAAAGCCGTTCGTTTCCATCACGCTCAACGTATACAGCAGCGGCGCTTCTATCCGTTCATACAGATCCGTCAGGCCGAATTGTTGTAATGCGGCTTCTTCTTTTTCCCACACTTGCGCCGCAAACAGCGCCTCGTCACACACCGAAGCGGCCGCGCCTTCCGGCAGCGGCACCTCGAACCGGGTCGCTAAATACGACAACGCGTACGACGTACGCGTCGGGTCCAACAAGTACGCCCCCAGAACCACATCCGCCGGAAAGGGTGCGGGGCGCTTCCCCGTCCGCAACACTTTATACAGCCGTTTGCCGTCGGCAGTAATAATCTGCGCGGCCTGCGGCAACCGTTCCAAATACGCGGGAATATGGGTCGCCGAAAGATGCACGACCTGCCCGTCTACGGCCACCGCCATATCCCGGATTTGCGGTACCGGCACCTGCTCATCATACACGGCCGCTACCGCCACCCGGGCGCCGACCAGCGCGGCCGGGGGAATGTCATCGGTCCCCGCTTCCCGAAGCACGGGGGCGACGGCCGCCGCCGGCGCGCACGGTGCAAACCGGGCGAAGGCGGCAAACCGCGTCAACAACTGCCGAAATCCCAACTGCTGAAATAAGGCGCGCACTTCTTCTTCCCGCGGTTGCGGTAAAAAGGTTTCTTTCGTATACGTCAGCGGCACGTCGCAACAAATGGCGGCCAACTGTTTGGACAGCATGGCCGACTCCCGATACTGTTGCAATTTTTCCCGCAACTTCACGCCTTTCACTTCCGACAGTCGTGCATACACGCCGTCGACGCCGCCGAATTCCTGAATCAACTTTAACGCCGTTTTTTCCCCTACCCCGGGAACGCCGGGAATATTATCCGCCGTATCGCCCATGAGCGCCTTCATATCAATGACCTGCGCCGGCGTATACCCGTATTCCCGCGCCATCACTTCCGGCGTGACGGCCTGCATGTGCGTAATCCCCTTTTTCGTCAAATACACGGTAATCGCCCGATCCGCCAACTGCAGGGCATCCCGATCGCCCGTTACGACGGCGACCTCCAGGCCCGCCGCCTGACTTTGTCGGGCCACCGTCCCGAGAATATCGTCCCCTTCATACCCTTCTTTTTCCAACACGTGAATGCCCAAGCACTCCAGGACCTCCCGAATAAGAGCGAACTGCGGCCGCAATTCTTCCGGCGCCGGTTTTCTCGTCGCTTTATAGTCGGTGTACAACGTATGGCGAAAGGTATGCTTATCTTTATCGAACGCTACGGCTACATAGTGCGGATCCAATTCTTCATATAATTTCAACAGCATATTCAAAAAACCGTACACGGCATTCGTATACCGTCCCTGACTGTCGGTCAACGTGGGAATCGCATAAAACGCCCGATATAACAAACTGCTGCCGTCAATAATCACTAATTTTTCTTTCATTCGTCCCGCTCCTAACTGCGCCAATGGCGTACAACCGCTTTCAATATCGTATACAGGATGTAGAGCGCCAACAAGGCCGCCAAAAACGGAATCCCCTGCACAATCAGCCCCAAAATGCCGATAATGACGGCCGCCACACAAAACAAAATAAAGCCGAGCGCCAGTTTGGCACGCCACGAAAGACCGCGGGAATACAAATGAATCCCCGGTCCGGTCGCCGTTTGCTCATACGACGTGCGCCCCTTCTCTTCATGGACGGACCCGTCTTCATTGATCGTTTGTCCGCAAAAGCCGTCCCGTTCTTCCTGCGACATAATCTTGGCGTCGTGCAGATGATATTTTTCATGACACGCGCGACATAAGCCGTCCGTATATATGGCGTCGTGATTACAAAAACGACATTTCATCCGAATTCCTCCTTACCGGAAACCCCCATTACCTATTATCTGTATTATACCATGAAACGCCGGGACCCGTCACGGTCGGCTTTGTTCCCGTTCCGGCAACACGCCGGCGGCTATGCAAAAAAATACGGTTCGTTGCCGCTGCCGCAACGAACCGTATAAGGTCTATATGTGCAGGTACTGTCACCCTTATGCCTGCAACGCTTTTATCCGTTTTTCCAAAGCCGGCATGGCTTCAAACAAATCGCCTACAATGCCGAAATGGGCAAATTTAAAGATCGGCGCATCCGGATCTTTATTGACGGCTACAATAATCTTCGCGTCTTTAATGCCCAACTTATGCTGTAAAGCGCCGGAAATACCCAAGGCAATATAAATTTTGGGCGCTACCTTTTTCCCGGTAATCCCGATCTGCGAATCGTGAGAAATCCACCCGTCGTCCACCAACGGTTTGGTAACGCCGAAACCGGCGCCGATACGTTCCGCAAAGGCTTGCACCTGTTCCATGCCCGCTTTGTCGCCTACGCCCTTGCCGGCGCCGACAATAATTTCCGCATTTTCCAAAGACAGGGCCATCTTTTCCGGCGCCACCGCCGTAAATCCGGTACGCCGCCGCTTTCCGGTCACGCCGTCAAGCGAGAGCGGCGCCGTAATAATTTCTCCCTTCCGCGACGGATCCGACGCATTGTGAAGAAAAATGCCTTCCCCGACAGTGGCCAATTGGGGCCGGGTTTTCGTACGAATAGCGGCAAACACTTTGCCCGTATAGGCCGGACGAATCCACGTTACCGTATCATCGCCGTCTTTCATTTCGGCGCCCGTCACATCCGCCACCAATCCCAGTTGCAGCGCCGCCGATACGCGACCGCCTATATCGCGGCTGTCCTTCGTGGCGCCCAACAAAAATACGGACGGCGTATACGCGGCAATCACCTGCTGCACCGCCCGGGCATACAAAATAGAATCGAACCCGGCAAACTGCGGTCCTTCCGCCACTACCGCCGCATCGGCACCATAGCCGATCGCCTGTCCGGCCGCTTCCCGCACGTGTTCCCCGATAACCAACGCAATGACCGCTTTAGAACAGGATTGCGCCAATTCCCGCGCTTTTCCCAATAGTTCCACACTGAGTTTAGTCAGTGTTCCTTCTTCTACTTCCGTATAAACAAAAATACTCTGTTTTAATTCCATCGTAAGGCCTCCTTACATCAACTTTTCCGCAACCAAGTCGTCTATAAGATGATCTACCGCTACGGGTACCGTTTCTCCCTGTTCCATTTTACCGACCGCATGAGCTTCCGGCGCAAATAACGCCGTAACTGCGGTTGCCGAACCGGCCACGCCCACTTCGTCCGGAGTCAATCCCAACGTTTCCGTACGCCATACATCGAACACCGCTTTTTTGGCGGCCATCTTTCCTTTGATGCGCGGCTGCCGGGGCGCATTCGCTTTTTCCGTAACCGAACATACGGCCGGCAACGGCACTTCCACTTCTTCTATGCCGCCATGATTGGCCCGGGTCGCTTTCAGGACCTTGCCCTGCAACACGACCGAATCGGCATACGATACCAACGCCATGCCCAAATTTTCCGCCATAGCCGGAGGAATCTGCCCCGTATCGCCGTCGGTCGAACGATGGCCCGTAAAGATCAAATCGGCACCGCCCAATTTTTCTACAGCTTTGGACAAAATACGCGCCGTAACCACCGTATCGGAACCGGTCATGCGTTCATCCGAAATCAGGATCCCCCGATCCGCGCCGACAGCAATCCCTTCACGCAGGGCATCGCCCGCCGTCGCCGGCCCCATGGTCACTAACGTAACCGTCGCCTCGGGCTGTTCATCTTTTACGGCCAAGGCCGCTTCCACGGCGTTCCTGTCTACAGGATTCAACATGGACGGAGCCCCTGTACGCACCAAATTATTATCATCAGCATCTAACCGGATATCTGAAATCGCCGGTACTTGTTTTACTAAAACCACGATATTCATACTCCCGACCTCCTTTAATAGTTGACTATAAATATCTTCTTTATTATGTCACATTTTTATTTTTTTATCAACTATTCTTTTTTATTAGTAATGATTTTTATTTGAGGGCATACACCCTCTAAAATCGCCTCTTATTATACGTCGCCGGCCGTAAAAAATCCGGCTTTTTTTCCTTCCCCCCTGCCGCGTAGTTCCCCTGCACGCCGGACAAGCCGTACGGAGCCCCCGTCCGGCCCGGGTGCACACAAAAAAAAAGAAAGTTGCGTATACGCAACTTTCTTTCTATTCTCCTCAACCCTCCGGACCGTCTATAAGATTCCCCTTCTTATATGCGGTCCCGAAACACCTGCTTCACGCCTGCACCGCACAAGCGCCGCACGTATGCCGTGCTTCCAAAATACACTTCAACGCATTGGAACTGCTCGTATGCGAACGAACCACTTCCACATTCTTGCGTTGCGCTTCTTTTAACGCACACCGTACCATGCTGTGACTGACCGTGCTGGTAAACAACACGACCAAATCGGGCGACCCGATTTTGGATTTAAAATCACTCGGTACCTGTGTAAATACCTTCGCTTTATACGAATACTTTTTACAAATTGTCTTGTACTGGCAAACCATACAGTCATTACCGCCTACAATAACAACACTCATGTCCCTCTCCCCTTTTCTCTTCCTCTATATGAAATGTGCCGTTATTTGATTTTGAAACTCACATTCATTAACTTGATTACATTATAGAAGATGTTATAAACATTGTCAATGCTTTTTTAACAAATTCTCTAATATAAACCGTAATTTTACCGATTGTCATTCCGTCGGCATAGAAAAATCCTTTATTTTTACCGTTTTGTATACATGCAGGCGTAACGTTTGTGCTGAAAATAATTTCAATATATTTTGTTACTTTTGTCGTTAAAAAAAAACACACTCGTTATTCTCAACATCATCTGTCGTAAAAAAAACAGTACCCGCCTATTTTCCCCTATAGGCGGGTACCCTAAAAAAACGACAGTCCCCCGAACAACCGGCCGGCATCCCGTTACGCCGGGACCGAATCGGGGAAACCGGCACCCGAATTACCGCCACCCCTTATGGTTTCTTAAACTGCGACATATATAACATATAATATTTTCCCTTTTTCGCCAGCAGCTCTTCATGCGTGCCGCTTTCCGCAATTTGCCCCTTGTGCAGCACCAAAATCCGATCCGCCCGGCGTATCGTTCCTAAACGGTGGGCAATAATCAGCGTCGTCCGGTTTCGGGTCAACCGTTGCAACGCCGCTTGAATATGACGTTCCGTGGCACTGTCCAGGGCCGACGTAGCTTCATCCAAAATCAGCACGGGCGGATTTTTTAAAAAGACCCGGGCAATGGCCAGCCGTTGTTTTTGACCGCCCGATAATTTCACGCCCCGCTCTCCCACCGTACTGTCATAGCCCCGGGGCAACGCCGTAATAAACGCCTGCGCCTCGGCCGCAACGGCGGCCCGTTCAATCGCCTCCGGCGAGGCCCCGTCACACCCGTACGCAATATTATCCCGCACGGAACCGGAAAACAGAAACACGTCCTGCTGTACGATCCCTATATGTTGCCGCAGCGACGCCAACGTATAGTCCTGAATCGGCACGTCGTCTATATAAATCGTACCGTGTTGCGGTTCATAAAACCGCAGCAGCAAATTCACCAAACTGGATTTCCCGCTGCCCGTTTCCCCGACAATGGCGACGGTTTTCCCGGCCTCTACCGAAAACGACACATCCTGCAATACCGGTTCGCCGGCGACGTAAGAAAAGCAAATATGGGAAAAACGAATCGTCCCGCTGTGTGCCGGCATCCTGCGCGCATCCCGCCGATCCGTAATCCGCGGCGTCAACGCCATCATTTCTTCATAGCGCCTATACCCCGCCAAACCGCGTTGGTATTGTTCGGTCAACGCGGTCAATTGAAAAATCGGTTTAATAAACACCAATAAATACATTAAAAAAGCCACTAAATCCCCGATCTGCATACGCCCCTGCAAAATCAGCCACGCGCCGATAGCGATAATGACCAGGTTGATCAAATTGGAAAACAGCAGCACACTGCTCATCATGGAAGCGCCCATGCGGAACGTCCGTTGCTTGGCCCGCCGCAACTCCCGACTGAGGCGGACAAATTTGCCGTACTCCGTCGCTTCCCGGGCAAAAGCCTGTACCAGGCGTACAGCCTGTAAACTTTCCCCGGCCTGCGCGCTGAGGGCGCCGGTAATCGTGCGCGTTTCCTGATACGTAACTTTCAACTGCCCGTTAAAATAAATCGTAGCCGCCGTTTTAATTCCCAATAACGCCAGAACCGAAGCGGCCAGCGTGCCGTTAATATAAAACAGCAGCCCCGCACTGCCTACCATGGTAATACAACAGACGACCAATAAATTCGGCAATTGAAACAGCAAATCGCCGATTTCCGAAATATCGTTGGTAAGCCGCGACAACAATTGCCCGGTTTGCACATTGTCGAAAAAAGAAAAATCCATCGTTTCCAAATGCAGAAATAAACGACTGCGCAACTCGTGCTCAATGGCGGCGCCCATACTCTTTCCCCCATAGTACACGCCCCAAGACACGACAAACGAAATCGCATACAATCCCAACAAGATACCGCCCAACCGCCAAAGCCGCGCCATATCCGCCGCCGGCAACACGGTGGACAAAATATTCCGTACTACCATGGGAAACGTAATATCCAACCCGGCCGTCACACACGACCCGAGCAGAATATACAGCACCTGTGTGTAATACGAACGATAACAGGCCCATAACTTTCTCATTGTCCGCTCCTTTCCCCTTGCCGCATTCTATATATCCCAGTATATCATACGGCGCCTACGTAAAAAAGAAGGGACCGCCCTTCCTGCGAAGTACCGTCCCTTCTCTGCCGCCGCGCTTGCCCGCTTACAGTTTCCACTGCCCCGCAAGCCGCCACGCTCTACCGCCGATAGACAAATTATCATTCTTCATATTGGCCAAATTGTCAATGCCGAACGTAAGCGTAACGCCGCTGCGCCATTTTTTCTGCATCATAATATCCCATATATGGTACGAATAATTTTTTATGCTCCCTCTGCCGACCGCTTGTCCGTAATTGCCGATAAACCGTCCCGACAAAACGGCAGCTATGCCGTCGGCTCGCCGATCATCATACCGAACTTGTACGGTCGTTGTCGTTTCCGGTCGCCTGCTCAAACGACTGCCGTCGCCCACGTCTTCCGCATCAAGATAATTATATTGCGCTTTCACGGTCCAAGCCGGCGTAAGATGCGCGCCGATCATGAATTCCGTACCGTTAATTTGCGCTTCGCCGATATTATCATATTGAATCCGCTTAGGCATGATATTTTCGTGTGTCTTCTGATTCTGATACCATTCCACCGTTCTGCCTTCAATCAGATTATGGACCCGATTGGTAAAGTACGTCGCTTTCATAAAGAGCTTGCCGTCTTCTCCTTCTACGCTCACATCATAGCAGTTCGCATGTTCCGGCTGTAACGCGGGATTCCCTATAATGCTGACCACATACGGTCCCATGGCATGGTTCATATTCATATATAATTCACTGATGGTCGGCGCCTTATACCCTTTGCCGTAATTCGCTTTAAACCGAATATGCGGTGTCGCTTCATACGTCAAGCCTATTTTCGGCGTAACGACGGACCCGAAGCGGCTGTTATGTTCATAGCGAAGCGAAGGCACTACCAGGAGTTTCTCATTGACTTGCCACAAATCTTCTATAAACCCGGCATAGGAACTTACGGCATGCGCTTTTTTCACTTTCTGCGCGCCGGCCTGCGAACCGCCCAACCGGGTGCCTTCATAAAATACATTTTTGTATTCCCCGCCATACGTCACATTATGCGCATTGCCTATATACCGGGTATTTTTTCCTTCCACTACCCACGTATGATAATCCGCCGCATCCACATCTACTTTAGGATGCATCATGCCCAACATGCGTTCAAAATCCATGGGGCCGAATTTCGGGAGCAACGGTCTGCGATTCACTAAATACGATTCTTTCTTTAATGTGGTGTAGTACGTACGAATTTGATAATCATGAGCCGCCGTTCGCCCGGTGTATTCCGCACTGATATCATTCTGCGTATTATGATACCATTCTTCTTTATCTTTATTATACACCAAACGCAACGGTTCCAATCCCGTTGTATACGGATATTGGGCATGAAAATCATCATTCATATGCCCCAGATCCACGCGGAACTTATTATGCTCCTTATTTTCAAAATCATAGACGGCAGTCACATGGATGCGTCGATGCATGCCGTACATGTTGGAAGCTTCGCCGTCCGTAATATGCCCTCTACGCATAGGCGGCATACCGCCGTGCCCGTGCATATCGCCATGTCCTTGCATACCGCCATGTTCCGGCATACCGCCTTGCCCCGGCATATCGCCTTGCCCCGGCATATCGCCATGTCCCGGCATACCGCCTTGTCCCGGCATACCGCCTTGTCCCGGCATATCGCCATGTCCTTGCATACCGCCGTGTCCCGGCATACCGCCTTGCCCTTGCATACCGCCTTGCCCCGGCATATCGCCATGTCCCGGCATATCGCCGTGCCCGTGCATACCGCCATGTCCCGGCATATCGCCATGTCCTTGCATATCGCCATGTCCCGGCATATCGCCATGTCCTTGCATATCGCCATGTCCTTGCATACCGCCGTGTCCCGGCATATCGCCATGTCCCGGCATATCGCCATGTCCTTGCATATCGCCATGTCCCGACATACCGCCTTGCCCTTCTTCTACCCGTTCATACACATGACGGGTTTGTTTTCTAATCCGGTCCAAGCGTACATCCACGGAGGAGGACCATTTGCCGTGTTTTCCCGAATCGGCGTGCACAAAAACGGCCGTATTATCGGTACCCGTATTCACCCCGACCGTAACGCCCTCTTTCTGCGGCGCCTTAGTAATAATATTAATAACCCCGCCGATAGCCTCCGAACCGTACAACGAAGAGGAAGGACCGCGAACAATTTCAATCCGCGCCACATCATTCGGACTCAAGCGTTGAAACGCATACACATTCTGTGTTTCTTTCGTATCTTCCCCGACAATACGCCGTCCGTCTACCAAAATCAACGTATGATCCGTGTTCATCCCGCGAAGGGACACGGCATTACCCGTCATAACCGCCCGGGAAAGATTCAGATTGGCGGCATACGCCAATACGGATCGCAAATCATTACATCCCAACAATTGAATATCCTTGGCCGTAATCACTTCTACGGCCTGCGGCACCGTCCGTACTTCCGTTGCCGTTTTCGACGCCGTAACCACTACGTCCCGCGTCTGCACGGGCGTTGCGCCCGCCGCCGGGGAAGATGTCAGCGAAAGCAGTACCGCTGCCGATATGAATCCTGTGTTTTGCCAAAATTTATGATACTTCATACATACTACATCCCCTCTCCTGTCATCATGAATATATTATATCGTTGCATAGGGCAGACAAATCCGTTGCTTCTCCGTGCCCCGTCCCACCGTCGTAACCATGGCGCGAATACCGTACAACGATGCCAACACGTCTTCCCGGAACACGGTTTCCACCGTTCCGTCCGCCACGATTTCTCCCTGTTTCAACGCAATCAGCCGTTGACTGTATCGTGCGGCATGGTTCAAATCATGCATTACCATAATAACCGTAATGCCCAATTCCCGATGTAAGCGGACGACCAATTCCATAATATCCAACTGATGCCGAATATCTAAATACGTCGTCGGTTCATCCAACAACAAAATCTTCGGTTCTTTCGCCAAGGCCATGGCCAGCCACGCCCGCTGCCGTTCTCCGCCGGATAACGCCGTAAGCGGTTGATCGCGCAACGCGCACAGTTCCGTCGCCGCCAACGCCTCCTCTATACTCCGCCAATCCGCCTTCGTCAGGGAAGAAAATCGGCCCCGATACGGCATACGACCGAAGCAGACCAGGTCGGTTACGGTCATATCTCCGGGCGCCTGCACCGATTGCGGCAATACGGACAACACTTTGGCCAACGATGTTAACGACATATGCCGCATATCCCCGCCGTTCAGATATACCGCTCCCGCTGTCGGGATCAGCAACTTGGCCAACGCTTTCAGCAAGGTCGACTTTCCCGAGCCGTTAGGACCGATAATGGAAATTACTTCCGGCTTATCAAAGGCAAGGGTCAAATCCTTAATAATCACACGCTCTCCATACTGCAATCGCAAATGAAGCGCAGAAAGCTTATTCATAGTGCCGCATCCTCCGCTGTAATAAATAGAGAAAAAACGGGGCGCCTACAAAAGACATAAATATGCCGACCGGAATTTCCATAGGACTTAACACCGTACGGGCCGCAATATCCGCCGCCACCACCAGCACGGCGCCGAAAATGGCCGAAGCCGGTAACAGCGTTTCAAAATCGGAACCGACAATCAATCGCATGACATGCGGAATAATCAGTCCCACAAAGCCTAATAAGCCGGCGACGCTCACGGCCGCCGCCGCCAATAAAGCCGCAAAAATAATCAGAATCGTCCGGGTCCGTGCGGCATGTACGCCCAATGTCTTGGCTACTTCATCGCCCAACTGCAACGCATTCAATTGCCGAAAGCAACAGCACGTGCCGCCGATACCGATGAGGCTGTACGGCAAAATCATCCGCACATACTCCCAACTGCTGCCGGCAAAGCCGCCGGCCATCCACGCGACCGTGCCTTGAATTTTATCGGAAAAAAACACGGACAAAGCCGTCATACCGCCGCCGAAAAAAGCGGCCACCGCAACGCCGGCCAATACTAACCGTAACGGTTGAATACCGCGATGCCAGGAAAGCGCAAACACAATAACGGCGGCGGCTATCCCCCCGACAAACGCCGCCATAGGTACAAACGCCGTCCAAGTCGGCGCGGTTAACATGAGCAGCATAGCCGCCAACCCGGCACCGGCGGAGATGCCGATAATCCCCGGATCCGCTAAGGGATTACGTAAAATTCCCTGCAAAATACATCCGGACAGCGCTAAATCGGCACCGGCCAACGAAGCGCAAATAACCCGAGGTAACCGCAAAGTATAAATAATGCGCACCGTATCGGCATCCCCGGAAAAGAGGAACAGGCGCAACACCTCCCGTAACGGAATCGGCACCGCCCCGATCGCCAAAGCCGTTACCATAACGCCCAACAACAGAACAATACCCGCACAAAGCGTACCGACACGAATCGCTTCCCGCCTTTCCCGGCTTTGTCCCGCTATCACGACGATTCCCCCCGACCGTACAAACAATGCGCCATATACAACATAGCATCGCCGATGCGACTTCCCGGATTGACCGTAAACAAATCCATCGGCAACTCATAAATGCGATGGTCCCGCACCGCCTTCACTTGCCGCCACGAAGAAGCAACCTGCATTTGATGGCGGAATTCGTCGTTCATCTGCGCCGAAGTGCCCATAGAAATGATAAAAATAATATCCGGATTTTGTTTCACCACATACTCCATACTCAACGGCACATAAGGGGCCGATAAGGAGGCGTCAAAATCGGCAATATTCGTGCCGCCCATACGCCGCAACACATCGCCGGAAAAACTGTTTGCCGTAGCCATATTATTACTTGCGGGAGAACTGAAAATAATCAACGTTTTGGGACTTGCCCGGCCGTTCTTCAAGGTTTCCACGGCATGACATTTGGCATCTATAGCTTTGATTTTTTCTTGTGTGCCCTTTTCATCACCGGTTAAGGAACCGAAAAACTGTAAAGTTTTTATCGTATCTTCATAATTGTCCAAGGAATTAATATATAAAGGAATCCCGTTATCCTGCAACGTCTTGCGAATCTGATTATGAAAAGGTACATTAATCCCTACGACCAAGTCCGGTTTTAAAGAAATAATTTTTTCCACATTAGGCGAATGAATAATCCCCACTTCCGGAACCTGCGCCACTGCTTTTTGTAATTCCGGCGACATCGCATGCGAGGTCGGTTTGCCCGCAATCGCCGCGGTTCCCCCGGCAGTCACATACAAATCCATATTCGATACATTTAAAAATACCACCCGTTTCGGATGCATCGGAATTTGCACCTTCGTCCCCGTACTGTCCGTCACCGTACGCATGGCCGCAGTAGACGCCTGTGTCACGCCCTGCTGCCGATATACCGCCCCGCCTATGACGCATACTAAAACAATCACGACGATACCCAAAATGACTTTTTTCACTATAGCCCTCCTTTTTATTATAGATAATGGTAATCACTATCACATAGTATAGCACATATGAACCGATAAAATCCGGTCTTTCCTTACAAAAAATACGTAGGCCGAACAAATTTTTTTCAAAAAAAATCCGCCTGCCGACAACACCGACAATGCCGAATACGTAATTTAATAGTCACTATCACTTTTTCATTTTATAAATATGTGCTATACTGAAACTATCATATAATAAAGGAGTTTTTACAATGAACAAAAAAGCCGAATCATTTAAAAAGTTTTTGGATGAAAAAAAAATCAACGACTTTGTCGTTGAAGAAATGAAAGAAGATGACTTGCATGCCGTCGTCTTTCGTTCGTATTTAACCGTAACCGGCAACAATCTGAATACCATTTTGGTCTTGGACGACAGTGTGTACAGCATGATTCGCGTATTTGTCGCCCCGCAGGCGCAAACCGAAAAGAATCGCGACGCCTTGACAAAATTAATCAATGAATACAACATGACCTACAAAGCGTTCAAGTACTTTACCGATACGGACGGCAACTTGATTTTGGATCTTTGCATGGTAAATACGGGCGACACGGTAGACGGAGAACTCGTATATGCGTTGTATCAAACCATTAGCGACCATTTGGAAACGGCGTATAAAGATTTGATGAAAATTATTTTGGAATAATCGCCGGCTTTGCAGGCCGACCTGCACCATCCCCCGCCTATGTACGCATAGGCGGGGGATTTTTTTACGGCAGCACCGCTCAGCCCTGCCGGGTAATCTCGTCCATAAGCCGCGCCACCGTCCGTGCCGCCGTTGTTTCGTCTTTCATCATTTGCCTGATCGTACAGCCCCAAACGACGATGACGCGAATGCCCGGGTCTGCCGGGCGACGGTAGTTGTTTTGTACGCATAGGCGGGGGATTTTTTTACGGCAGCATCGCTCAGCCCTGCCGGGTAATTTCGTCCATAAGCCGCGCCACCGTCCGGTCCGCCGTTGTTTCGTCTTTCATCATTTGCCTGATCGTACAGCCCCAAACGACGATGACATGAATGCCCGGGTCCGCCGGGCGGCGGTAGTTGTTTTGTACGCATAAGCGTTTTTTTACTGCCGACACTATTCGCCCTGCCGGGTAATTTCGTCCATAAGCCGCGCCACCGTCCGGTCCGCCGTTGTTTCGTCTTTCATCATTTGCTTGATCGTACAGCCCCAAACGACGATGACGCGAATGCCCATGTCTGCCAATCGACGGTAGTTGTGTTGATCCCGAATGACATTGCCCGTCAATTTTTCTTGCCAAAACGCGTGATGGTGTTTAGGAAGAGAAGCATACCGGCAATGTTCATGCCGATGCCAAAAACAGCCGTTCACAAAGACGGCCGCTCGGTATTTGGGAATATACAGATCGGGAGTGCCGGGAAGGTTCTTCTCATGTAAGCGATAACGCAAACCTTGATGCCACAAGCGTTTGCGCAGAAAAATCTCCGGTTTCGTATTTTTACTTTTAACTCTTGCCATGTTTTCACTTCTGGTCATGGGTCTCTTACGCTTCATGATCCGCCTCTTTCCTGTGCGCCCTGCCGCTTGCCGTCGTGCGGCTGCGGCCTTCCGGTTCCTATTCTAGCACAGGTCCCGGGGAAAGAAAATGGTACGGACGACGACGGTCATAAAGAAAGGCCGAACGACCCTCGCCTACGAGAGCCGTCGGCCTGTTTCCTACCTACCCGCGCCGGTCCGCCGCTCCGAAAGCGGCGACGCCGCAAGGACCTACGATTCTTGCCATTCCCGCAATTGTTCGCGCAAGCGCGCTTCATGCCGCCGTATCATATACCGAATACGCCGTTCGCTCATGCCGTATTTGCGGCTCAATTCGGCATAGTTCATTTGCCAACTATACCGATCCGACAACAGCCTCCTCGTAAGCGGCGGTTCCTGCCGCAAAAGGTCCTGCAAGTGCAGCCGCAACACCGTATACGTATCCGGCGAAACGACAGCGCCGTACGCCGAACAGACGGCGGCAAAGTTGTCCCGCAATTTGCTTTGCATAAGACGCACCTGATAGCCTTCCCGCCGTACGGCATTGTGCAGAGCCGCCAGGACTTGCCGTACCGTACAGTCCGCGTGTTGCAAATCCGCCGTTTGTAAAAACGTATGCATGGCATCGAAACAAATATTAAAAATTTCGTCCCGTTCCATACAATACGTATATCTTCGTTGCAATTTATGGATATAAGGAGCCACTTGTTGTATCAGGTCCGCGGCAATTTGCCGATTTCCCTGACGATACGCCATAATATCATCTCGTAACGATTTCATAATATTCACCTCTTCAATATAGTTGTCCGGCCGGTCGGGCCGTTTGTTTCGTTGCCATGTATGCCGTCGCGGTCGCCTTACGGCAGATCCGTACGGCCGCTTCCCGGCACGCGTCATACCGGTACGAACACGGACAAAGACGGGCCCGTTCCCCCGAGGGCGGGCGCCCGTCCTGCCGTCCGTACGGCTTACGCCTGTGTCGTCAGCTTACGTACGCTGCGCTGCACAATGGCCGCGTCTTTCAACGCCCGAAAGCGATCCTCGCCGACGGCGAAAATATCGGCCGACAACAACACCTTGATGCCGGCGTCCACGTCGGCACGGGACAAGCCGTCTTTCGGTTCGCGCAGACTGTAGCGCGCGATTTTCCCCTGTTCCGTCACAAAGGACAGAGCCAGCGTCGTTACGGTTTTTTCTTCCATGGTCTCACCTCCTTTCCTGTACGCGTCATGACTTACGCTTCAATTTTTGTGTCCACTACCATGTGTACGGCGGCCAAGTCGCCTTTTTGCAAGGCACTCACCGCTTTGGCCGCCGTGTACACGTTGGCAGCCTCGGCGCCGCTGCGAAGTTTGCTCATCGTAAACGTCCGGGATTTGCCGTCCCGATTCATGATGACCTTCATTTTGGCGCTCACCTGTTGTGTACGCATCCTATCACCTCCTTTCATCGTCGCTTAGACGCGGAACCCCGCCGCGTCCCCATATTGACAAATGCCGTCGGCAACGGCGCGCGCACAGGCGTCTTCCCGCCCTTCGTACCGCCGCAGATCCGCATCGTTGTCAATAAAACAAGTTTCCACTAAAATAGCCGGCATGCGGGTGGCCCGCAGGACGTATAAGTCCGGCCGTTCTTTAATACCCCGATCGGGCAATTGTAATACCTGTTGCACCCGGGCTTGCACGGCATGTCCCAACAGGACGGCCGCCGCCGAACGGCCCACCAAGGTTTCCGTCCCGCCGGCCCGGCCGTTAAAGGCGTTAAAATGCAGGGAAACAAAGATATGCGCGCCGCTTTCGTTGGCGTGGGCACAAACGGCCTGCAAATTATGTTGCTGTTCCGTCAGCACCGTCATTCGCCGCGCTTCCAAATAGTGTTTTACCCGTTCTCCCAACGCGTACGCCAAGTCGCATTCCCGCAGGCCGCGCGTGGGATGGACGGCGCCGGAATCCAGGCGGCGATCATGCCCGGGGTTCAGAAATATTTTCATGCGCCGCTCCTTTCTCTTCCTGCCGGGTTTGTTGCACCGCCATATGCACGGCGGCTTCCGAGCCGCCTACGGCAATGCCCGTGACATCCCCTTCCCGAGAATTTTCCGGCCGTCTGCCGGCACGTTGTCCGGCTTCGGCCATACTGCCCAAGAGCCGTTGGAGCAGAAAAATCACGGCTCCCGCCAAAGGCGTACGTAAAAATTCAAAAAATTTGTTCATTCCTTCTCCTTTCTGTGACTACATCAGATTTCCGGTCTACGAACCGGTCCGCATTACAGGCGGCAGGAAGCCGTTCCGGTCGGACGATAGGACAGGCCCCGAA
>NZ_AFIJ01000028.1 GCF_000214495.1 Megasphaera lornae
ATACCCCTAAAAGAGGTATCGGCACTTTTTTTATTTTGTCGCCCATTCCAATAAGCGTTGCGCCGTAAAGCGATCGGTAATGAGGACATTGGCGTAGCCTCCTTGTAAGGCCGCATAAATACCTTCTAATTTGGCTTGCCCTCCGGCTAGTAAAATACTGTATTCTTTGTGCCGCAAGTATTCCAAGTCCAGCCCTACCGTGCGGGCATTGAGGTCCGGATCGGCAATGGTACCGTCTTTTGTAAAAAAGCGGGAGCAAATATCCCCTACAGCATGTTCTTTTATAAATTTTTTTTCGTTGTCATCGGCATAGCCCAACCGAAAGAACAGTGCCGTATTGCGGACGGTGCCGACGCTGAATAAGGCGATATTGGCATTTTTTCCCAGTTCCAAGACCCGCTGAATATGACGATCCCGGTAGACCATGTCGCGAACTTCTCGGGAATCAAATAATACCGGTAACGGCAGTGATTGTGCTACCGTTTTATAGTTGGCCGCAAAGCGTTCTAAGACTTCCGTTGCATACGTTTCGCTGGCGGAAAGGGTAATACCGCCTTCCAATTGCACTATTTGCGCGCCTTTCAGCTCATGCGGCGTTAAGGAATGGGATAAGTGATGCATTGTAGTGCCCCAACCGACTCCGATAATATCGCCGTCTTTAATAATGGTGCTTAAGTATTCGGCTCCCTTGCGTCCTATGTATAATTTTATATCTTCTTCATTTTCTATCGGCGCATTGGCAATGGCTACATGCTTCAGCTTATAGGCATGCATTAATTTTTTGGCCAAATGACTTTGATCTTCAATGGGATCGAAAATTTCAATACGGACGAAACCCTTATCCTTGGCATATTGCAGCAGCCGGGAAACGGAAGGACGGGAAATATCCAGTTCTTTGGCAATCTCGGCTTGACTGAAATCGGATTGATAGTATAATTTGGCGGCACTGATAGCTAATTTGTTTTTATTTTTTGTCATTGTATAGTCCTATTCTATAAAAATATGTATATCTGAATCTATGCTTATATTATCTATGTAATCACAAGTTTTTGCAAGGAAAATATGAAAAAATGTGCAAATTTTATTTTGGTATAAATTTAATTTTTTTCTTTGAATCCTAAAATATATCTAATAATGCAAGAAATGAATGGCGATTATACATTTATACGGCAAATGCAAATTTGTAAAAAAAATATTGCCAAAAATATAGCGGTTCTTTTATAATTATTCTATAAAAGGAATGGCTGTGCATATGGATGTTATTCTGTATCATAGCAGAAAGGACGGTATACTATGCAAAAAAAGTATGTTATGTCTTTGGATGCGGGAACTACCAGTAATCGCGCTATTATTTTTGATGAGGAGTCACATATTGTCAGTGTATGTCAAAAAGAATTTACACAACATTTTCCCCATGCCGGATGGGTGGAACATGATGCCAATGAAATTCTACATACTATGATAGAAGTGATGAAAGGTGCGCTGGAACAGTCGGGGATCACCGGGGCTGATATTGCGGCCATCGGGATTACAAATCAGCGGGAAACGACGGTCGTTTGGGATAAAATAACCGGTTGTCCGATTTATAACGCCATTGTTTGGCAATCGCGGCAAACGGCGGATATTTGTGAAGAATTGAAGCATCAGGGATTGGTGGAAGAATTCCGGGAAAAAACAGGCTTGATTATTGATGCGTATTTTTCCGGCACCAAAGTAAAATGGATTTTAGATCATGTGGAAGGCGCACGGGAAAAAGCCAAAAAAGGGGAGCTGTTGTTCGGGACCGTCGATTCTTGGCTCATTTGGAAATTGACGGGAAACAAGGTGCATGTTACGGATTATTCCAATGCTTCACGGACATTAATGTTCAATATTAAGACCTTGCAATGGGATGATGATTTGTTGCGGTACCTGACAGTGCCGAAACAAATGCTTCCGGAAGTACGTCCGTCCAGCGAAGTGTATGGCGAAACGTTGCCTTCTATTTTAGGTGTTCCGGTCAAAATCGCCGGAGCCGCCGGCGACCAGCAGGCGGCTTTGTTCGGACAAACGTGTTTCAGTCCGGGCATGGCTAAAAATACGTATGGCACCGGCTGCTTTATGTTAATGCATACGGGAGAAAAAGCGATTCCTTCTAAAAACGGTCTGGTCACTACCATTGCCTGGGGGTTGGACGGCAAGGTGGAATACGCATTGGAAGGCTCCATTTTTGTTGCCGGTTCCGCCATTCAATGGCTTCGGGACGGCTTGCGTCTACTGGATACGGCGCCGGATTCGGAATGGGTGGCAAAACGGGTACCGGATTCGGACGGTGTATATGTAGTGCCTGCTTTTGTCGGTTTGGGAGCACCGTATTGGGATATGGATGCCCGCGGGATGATTATCGGATTGACGCGCGGTACGACCAAGGCCCATGTGGTACGGGCGACCTTGGATTCCATGGCGTATCAGACCAAAGATGTATTAGGTGCGATGGAAGCGGATTCCGGTATTAAATTAGCGGATTTGCGTGTTGACGGCGGCGCAGTGGCCAATAACATGTTAATGCAATTCCAAGCGGATATTTTAGGGGTTCCTGTAGAAAGACCGCAAATTATTGAAACCACCGCTTTAGGCGCGGCGTATTTGGCAGGATTGGCAGTCGGTGTTTGGGCTTCCAAAGAAGAATTGAAACAACGGTGGCAATTGCAAAATCGCTTTGAACCGTCCATGAAACCGGATCAGGCCGCCGCTTATTATAAAGGTTGGCGTAAAGCGGTTAAGCATGCGATGCATTGGTTGGCCGATGAAGATTAATATACCGTTTTCCCGAAGGAGGATATAATAATGGATAATTTACTTGGTGAGTTTTTCGGTACAATGGTCTTAATGGTATTCGGGTGCGGCGTATGCGCTTGTAATACATTGACGAAGTCAAAAGGACAGGGAGGCGGTTGGATTTGTATTACTGCCGGCTGGGGATTTGCCGTAACGCTGGGGGTTTTCACGGCAACGACCTTGGGGGCGCCGCAAGGTGATTTGAATCCGGCCGTAACGTTGGGAAAAACCTTGATCGGGTTGTATACAGTACCGCAATTTTTGGCGACATCCATTGTACAAGTGATCGGCGGTATATGCGGTGCGGCCCTTGTTTGGTTGGCATATTTACCGCATTGGGCGGAAACGGAGGATAAAGCGGCCAAGTTGGGGATCTTTTGTACGGCGCCGGCTATACGCAAGTATCCGTTGAATTTTTTGTGTGAAATGATTGCCTCTTTCTTTTTAATGTTTATTATCTGGATGATTTTTTCCAAGCAAGTCGGGGTGATTCCGGCAGGTATGGGGCCGTATATTGTAGGGATTCTTGTTTGGGCCATCGGCATGAGTTTAGGCGGTCCTACCGGATATGCGATTAATCCCGCACGAGATTTGGGTCCCAGATTGGCACATTTTATTTTACCGATTGCCGAAAAGGGAAGTTCTGATTGGGCATATGCCTGGGTGCCTGTGGTGGCTCCTTTAGTCGGGGCGGTTGTGGCATATGGAGTGGCTGTTTTATTAACCGTATTTTAGAGGACTGTAATAAAAAGCGATTTCGCTATTGCGAAATCGCTTTTAA
>NZ_AFIJ01000027.1 GCF_000214495.1 Megasphaera lornae
CCAAGGTACCCATGAGGGTACCTTTTAAAGGACCTATATCACAGACGCCCTGAATAAAAAAGGAAAAGGAAATGACCGTGCCGACAATAATGATAAAGGCGACGGCCGTCCAACCCGCTTGATCCAATACGGGAAACGCGCGCCACAGGCGTAAGGTGAAGGTCAGCAGCAGGCCGCCGAAGATCATAGCTACGGCATTGACGGGCGGCGCTTCCCATTGCCAAGCCAAGCCTTGGGACAGGGTCGGGAAAATGACGGCGCCGACGGCGGCCGCCAAGCCCCAAAACAGACCTTTTCCGGACAGGACCATGGAGGCGGGATTGCCGTCGGTGGCGGCCAAATACACGCCGGCCACGGCTAAGAGGATAGCCAGTAATTCCCGATTTTTCGGCCGCCGACGAAAGCGGACGGCCAAGTACAGCGATAAAAAGACGACGCATAAGGTTTGTAAAATCGTAGCGGTACCGGAATTGGAATATTTAATAGAGGACAAGTAGGAATATTGACAGAGAATGAGACCGAAAACGGTCATAAGGATCAGTTTTTTCAAACTTGTCGGATCGCGGAGCATGCAGCCGATTTTTCGGTGTTTTTTCGGTAAAATTAAAAACAGCAGCAAAAAGCCGGCACAAATCATACGAATGGCGGAAAGCCAAGCCGGATCTACGGGGTAGTGCATGAATAAAAACTGGCTCACGGCTCCGTTCAGACCCCATGTAATCGCGCCGACGGCGCAACAGATAAAGCCTCGTTGGTAATGGGTGTGCATCATAAGGAACCTCCTGTACGGGTAACTATAGGAACGACGAGCGGGTCTCGTTGATGTTAGTATATAATACGGATGTGGCAGGTGCAAGAAAAAGAACACGATAACATAAACGGATACGGATGTGCCGGTGTTGCAAAAATCGCAAGATAGGGTACAATAGGAAGAGAATCGGGACAGGAAAGGAAAAGGCTATGAAACGAAGGGAAGCGATACAGGGCACGGCGGCCCTGATTCTGTTTTTATTCGCCGTTTTATTCGATTTTTCGTTTATTCCGCAATGGTCGGCCCGGCTGCCGCATGAATCGTGGCGATTATTATGGCATATTGCCCGTATCCGAGAAATCATGGGCGCATTGGCCGTATTAAATATTATCGGGCTGGTTTCGTTGCGCACTGTGCGGCGAAAACTGCAGATACTGTAGAGAAGATACAAAAAGAGAGGGTCGTGTAACGACCCTCTTTTTTTTTTGCGTTACTTATTTTTCGGCGGTTTGCCGTGTTTTTCGGTAAAGGCGATCTGTTTGGCTTCGTCTTCCGTATGGCCGGCCTTTTCCGCCGCCGCAATAAGCTGCAGCATTTCTTCATAGGCCGCGGGAATGACTTTGGTAATATGAGAGAGTGTAGTTTTCCAATTTTTCAGTAACGCCTTGCCGTGGACACTGCGAGTATATTGGACATGTTTTTCCAGTAAGCGCCGCAATTCTTCCTGTTCTTCCGGGGCGGTTACGGCCTGTAAATGCACCAATTCCCGGTTGCAGCGATGGGGATCCAAATCATAGACATAGGCGACGCCTCCGGACATGCCGGCGGCGAAATTTCGCCCTGTAGGCCCTAAAATCAATACAGTGCCGCCGGTCATGTATTCACAGCCGTGATTGCCCACGCCTTCCGTCACGGCGGTCATGCCGCTGTTGCGGACGCAGAACCGTTCCCCCGCACAGCCGTCGATATAGGCTTCGCCGGAGGTGGCGCCGTAAAATGCGACATTGCCGATAATAATATTGTCCGCCGCTTTAAAGGAGGCGGTCGCCGGCGGCGACACGATGATTTTACCGCCGCATAAGCCCTTGCCGACGTAGTCGTTGGCATCGCCTTCCAAGGTTAAGGTCAGCCCTTGCGGAATAAAGGCGCCGAAACTTTGCCCGGCGGAACCGACAAAGGCCAGCTTGATCGTATCTTCCGGCAAGTGGTGTTGCCCGTATTTCCGAATAATTTCACTGCCCAACAGCGTTCCCGTTACGCGGTCCGTGTTTTTTATGCGCAGTCTGGCGCGAATACATTTTTTATGTTCCAAGGCCGGCCGACACATGCGGATCAGTTTGGCGGCATCCAGCGTATTCGCCAAGGCATGGTTTTGCGGTACTAAACAACGATGGCCGGTGCGGCTGTCCGTGTACGGGCGGAAGAGCAAGTGTTTCAAATTGACCGTACGCGCTTTCCGATGATGCGTCTGCTCTTTTTGTTTCAAGCAATCATACCGCCCGATCATTTCATCTAAAGTGCGGAATCCCAGGCGGGCCATAATTTCGCGGAGATCTTGGGCAATAAATTTCAGCAAATTTATAATATATTCCGGTTTTCCCCGGAAGTTTTTCCGCAACCGTTCATCTTGGGTGCAAATGCCGAAAGGACAGGTGTTGCGATGGCACACGCGCAACATGTGACAGCCTATGGCCAGTAAAGGCGCCGTACTGAAGCCGTAGGTTTCCGCCCCCAACAAGGCGGCTACGGCGACGTCGCGACCGGTCAATAATTTTCCGTCTACGCCCAAGGTTACCCGATCGCGCAGTTTATTCAGCAATAAGGTTTGCTGCACTTCGGCCAGGCCGATTTCCCACGGCAGCCCGGCATGGCGTAAACTCGTACGCGGCGAAGCGCCCGTACCGCCGTCGTAGCCGCTGATAATAATTTTATCGGCTTTGGCTTTGACCACGCCGGCGGCAATGGTGCCGATTCCCGAACCGGATGTTAACTTGACGCTGATGGCGGCCTGACGGTTGGCATTTTTTAAATCGAAAATCAATTCGGACAAATCTTCAATCGAATAGACATCATGATGGGGCGGCGGCGAAATGAGGGCGACGCCTGTTGTGGCATGTCGCGTTTTCGCAATGGCGGGATAGACTTTATTGCCCGGCAGATGGCCGCCTTCTCCGGGTTTGGCCCCTTGGGAACATTTTATTTGTAATTCATCGGCATGAATGAGATATTCGCCGGTTACGCCGAACCGTGCCGAGGCGACCTGCTTAATGCGGTCATTGGTTACCGTTGCAAAGCGGTCGGCATCTTCGCCGCCTTCGCCGGTATTGCTCATGCCGCCCAGACGATTCATGGCGGCGGCGACGCATTCGTGCGCTTCCTTACTGAGGGCGCCGTAACTCATGGCGCCGGAATGAAAGCGGCTTACGATTTGTTCGGTCGTTTCCACTTCTTCAATGGGAATACTGCAGCCGGCAGGATAGACAAAGGACAAGAGATCGCGAATGCGGAATAAGGCGTCCGTATTGACCCGGCGGGCATATTCCTTATAGAGGGCATAGTCATTCGTTTGACATGCCTTTTGTAATAAGGAAATCGTTTCGGGCGGCAGAATATGAGGGTGTCCCCCTTGGCGATAGTGATAAAAATCGCCGGCTTCCAACCGATCTTCCCGTTGCAGCGCCTGCGTATGCCGCAAGGCATTTTCTTCGGCAATTTCCGTCAGGGTCAAGCCTTCTATGGGAGAGGGCGTGCCGGTAAAATAGCGGTCAATCACTTCGCGACTGATGCCGACGGCCGAAAAAATTTGGGCGCCGTGATAACTTTGGACGGTCGAAATCCCCATTTTGGACATGACCGACAAGATGCCGTTTGTCGCCGCCTGTAAATAATTTTCCCGGGCTTCGGCGGGACGGAGAGCGCCTAATTTTTTATGATTGGCCAAATCTTTGACCGCTTCCAGGGCGACATACGGGTTCACGGCAGTAATGCCGTAGCCGATGAGCGTGCAGAAATGGTGAATTTCCCGCGGTTCTCCCGATTCCAAAATCAGGCCCACATCTGAACGCACGGCTTTTTTTATGAGAAAATGATGCAGGGCGGCCGTAGCCAGCAGCGCCGGCACGGCGGTCATGCGGGAATTGACGCCGCGGTCGGAGAGGACAATAATATTCGCGCCCTTGCGCAAGGCTTTCAAGGCATCGATACATAAGGATTCCAAGGCCGTTTCCAGGCCTTCCGTACCGCTGTTGACGGGGTAGAGAATCGAAATGACGGCAGTACGCAAGGTAGCGGTTTGCAACGATTTTATGACGGCCATTTCCTCATTGGTCAAGAGGGGACGTTTCAAATATAACGCGGCCGTGCCCTGTTCATCGGGATCCATAATGTTGGCGACATTGCCGGCCATAATGGAAGAGGACATGACGGTCTTTTCCCGTACGCCGTCAATGGCGGGATTGGTGACTTGGGCAAAATTTTCCTGAAAATAATCATACAGTAAATGCGGCTGTTCGCTGAGAATGGGCAAGGCCGTATCTATGCCCATAGAGTCCATCGGCTGGCGTCCGTCGCGAGCCATGGGCAGTAAAATCTTATGAATATCTTCCTGCGTATATCCGAAAATCTTTTCCTGTTCCTGTAAATCGTACGGCACTACCGTATCCCCGTCCGGGGTTGTGCGTGGGGGCAGCAGGGAATCCAGGGGCGTAATATGCTTGTTATACCATTCGGCATAAGGATGTTCTCCGGCGATTTGATGTTTTATTTCATCATCACTGATAATGCGCTGTTGCTGCGTATCGACCAGGAGCATTTTGCCCGGTTCCAGGCGCCCTTTGCAAACAATATTGGCAGGATCTACGGGCACGACGCCGACTTCGGAGCTGGCAATGACGCGATCATCTTTGGTCACATAATACCGTCCCGGGCGCAGGCCGTTCCGGTCCAACATGCCGCCGATGACGATGCCGTCACAAAAGCCGATGGCGGCGGGCCCGTCCCACGGTTCCAACATGAAATTATGATAGCGATAAAAATCCTGTTTTTCTTTGGTCATTAAGCTGTTATGTTCCCACGGTTCGGGAATCATCATCATCATCGCCTGCGGGAGCGAATGGCCGGTCATATATAAGTATTCCAGACAGTTATCGAACATGGACGAATCGCTTCCCGTATCGTCGACGACGGGAAAGACTTTTTCCAAGTTGGGGAAAAACGGCGATTTGGCCTTGCCTTCCCGGGCATTTAACCAGCTGATGTTGCCCCGGACCGTATTAATTTCCCCGTTATGTACAATATACCGATTCGGATGCGCCCGCGCCCAACTGGGAAAGGTGTTGGTGCTGAACCGGGAATGAACCAGCGCCATGGCGGTAGTAAAATCCAGGTCGGATAAATCCAAATAAAAATGACGCAATTGGACGGACGTCAACATGCCTTTATAGACGATGGTTCGGGAAGAAAGGCCGGCAATATAAAAATCCGTCCCGGCCTGTTGACTTTCCGGAATGATTTCTTTTTCCGCCAGTTTGCGAATAATGTATAATTTTCGTTCAAAATCCATACCGGCCGGAATGTTGTCCGGCTTTTTTATGAATACTTGTAAAAAATGGGGCCGAATGGTTTTGGCAATGCTGCCGATCAGACTTTCGTCCACCGGGACATCGCGCCACCCCAGAATGGATAAGCCTTCCCGGTGAACGATGCGGGCAAAATGCTCCTGTTGTCGGCGGCGAAACTGTTCGTAGCGATGGGCGAAGATCATGCCGACGCCGTATTCGCCGGCCGGCGGCAGGGAAAATCCCAGCACCCGACATTCCCGTCGGAAAAAGCGGTGCGGAATCTGTACCAGAATGCCGGCACCGTCGCCGCTTTGGGCATCGGCACCTTCGGCACCGCGGTGTTTCAAATTTTCTAAAATGGTCAAGGCGTCGTCTATAATATCATAGGAAGCCTTGCCTTTTATGTGGGCTACGAAGCCGATACCGCAGGCATCATGCTCATAGGCGGGATCATACAATCCCTGCGGTTGCGGCAAGTCGCGCAGTTTATTATACATAACGAATCCCCCTTATACTATAATAAAAGAACCCGCATCCATATACCTGAAAACGGGTCCGGTAGTGTATGTATTTCATTATATACAAACTATACGGGAAAAACAATATTATTTTATAAATATATTGTATACAAATAAAAACATAAAGAAAAAATGCATACATATTTAAAATCATAAATGTCCGTCCCTTTCTTCCTGCAGCCGGCGGGCAAACTGGCGGCGAAATACGGCGCCGCCGCCGTTGGCGGGATGACGCAGCGATCGGGCCGGGATACCTGCGGTTGCCAAGGCGGCGGCCGCTTTTTTGCCGATGGCGGCGATGACGGGAGGGGACGGGAAGAGGGCCAGCAGCGCTTCGGTAAACTGCAGGCCCGCCCGCAATTCCGCGCCGGTCGGCGTACGATTGGAAAAGGGAGTGTCCCCGTACGGATGAAAGGGAAACATGTTCCACAGGATAACCTCATACGGCGGCAGGCCGCTGTCGGCGATGGCGCCCCAGACATAGGTATCGGTAGGTTCATTCAGGCCCGCCCGGCGTTGGGCGTCATTCGTAAGAAAAGCGCTCGTCGGCAGACTGGTGCGGCGCCCGGGACGGGGCAGAATCATTTCCGGCCGCACGCGGGGATGGGCGCCCAAGAGCATGCGTTCGCACGTGAGGGCAATGCCGCTGAACCGGCAGCCCTGATAGCCGGCGGCTTCGGCAATGAGCAAATACGATGCCCGGGGCAGGCGGCTTTCCAAATAGGACGCTAATTGTTCGCGACGAATGCGCGGCGCTTCCGGGCCTATATCGCAGCGGGGATCGTACATACGCCACGGATTAAAGGTGCGGTCGCCGGTATACTGTTGTAACCGATCAAGCCAGGCAGTAAGGGTCATGAGAACCTCCTATCAAGTCGTATATAAGGTGTAGTTGCCGAAGGTTTCGGCATGCGAAAACTGCGGATAGAGCGCGGAACGTTTAAAGACGTCGTCCCGGGAGGCCGGCACCAGAATGGATACGGAGTGCTTGCGACGCAAGCGGGCCAGCAGGGACGATTCCGTTTCTTTGGGATACACATATTTTTTATTCCATACGGCCCGGCGCCCGGGAGAGGCCGGGGTATCCTGCGGGATCAGGCAGGTCGCCGGATGGCCCGTATAGTACACAAAAGAGGTGGGATAGGTGTGAAAGAAATAGAGGTCGCCTTGGATGCGACTCACGCAGGGCGTGAGGGTAACGGCGGAACGATACGTATAAAACGGCACACATACTTGCCGGATCAGCAGAATATACATGACGACCGTGCCGGCGGTTACCAAATACGGCAGCGCGGGAAAGGCTTTTTTGGCCTGTCCTATTCCCAGCAGGACGGTCATTATTACTAAGAAGACCGTAAACGTATGTAAGGACGGCAGGGCGAAAGTGCGGGGATGATAGGTTTGTGCCGCTATGGCCAAGGCCAGCCAAAAAATGGCGGTCGGTACGGTGAGGCAGAACCACGCTTTTTCCCGACCCCGGTCCATGAGGCGATCCAGGGCCCGGGCCCCGAAGAGGAGCAGGGGCATATCGGCAAGGTAGGAATAGGTGGGATATTTGGTCGCCATGGCCGTATAAAACAGCACTGTTCCCACGATCCAGACGGTAGCATAGACCGGTGCGTCCCGGCGACCGCGTTCCCGCCACCAGCCGTAGAAACAGGGGCCGCTCCAAGGCAGCAGACTCAGCGGTACGAGCAGAAAATAATAGTACCACACATTATATTCGGGATGTTCCGAAACGGTGGCGCGGGTGACATTGTTAAACAGCAAAAAGCCGTTAATAAAATCCTGCCCGTGCACGAGATACATCGGCACATACCAGGCGCCGCCGAGGAGCAAAAAGAGCAGGATGCCTTGCCACGTAAACAGCCGTCGCAAGTACACGCGGTTGCGTTGACAAAGGCAAAAGACGAGCAGGAAGATGCCCGGTAACACCAGGCCGACGGGCCCTTTGGTCAGGACGGCTCCGGCAGCCAGCACATAGGCGCCCGTCATGTATCCTTTGCGGCCTTCCGTCAGGGCGATATAGGCACACAGCAACGTGCCGCACATAAAGAAAAATAAAGGCTGGTCCGTAATAATCGAATGGCTGATGAACCAACATTCCAGCGACGTGCTCAAGAGTGCGGCCAGGAGTAAGGCCGGCCGCCAACGTCCGGACTGCCGATGCAGGTACCAGGCCCCCAAGACGACCGTCGCGGCGCCGAAGAAGGCGCCGGGAAGACGGGCGGCAAAATCGGTAATGCCGAAAAGACTGTAAGAGAGATATAACAACCAATAAATAAAAATCGGTTTATCGTACCAATACAGCCCGTAAATTTGCGGCGAAAGCCAATCACCGTGCCGGAGCATTTCTTTGGCCGTCAAGGCGTAATTGGCTTCGACCGGATCGGTTACGGGCAGGGACGCATTGCCGATGATAAAGAACAGGAAGCAGACCAGTCCCAAGAGTAATAATTTTATACGAGTATGCATAGCGGACTCCTTCAGTGATTGGTGACAATAAGCTGCGTCGCCGTTTCCTGCACAATGCGGAATCGGGCAGCCTCGTTGCGGGTGCGGCACAATGTACGCCACGTCGTTTTGCGCAGCACAATATAGACACGTTGCGGTTGCCGTTGTATGGCCGATAGCGGCAAATCGGCCGGCGTTTTCCACTCTTTGCCGTACACGCCGCTATAGAAGGTTACGCCGGGATGCAGAAATTTTTCTATATATATTTCGGTTCCCGGTTGGGCCGGCGGTCGGACATAACGGGCCAGCGGGGCGGACGTCAAGGTTGTCGCCAGGGGCGGCATGAGCAGGCCGTTGACCGCCAGTGCCAGCGCCAACATGCCGCAGACGGTCAGGGCGAAGGCCGCTTTGGCACGGGCCGGTCGCAGCCAAAGCAGGGCGGCAAGCAGGAGGGTACTGCCGAGCAGGGTGGCGATGACGTGCAGGGCCGGACGAAAGACGACATCGGCGCCGTGCAGGGGGAAGGCATTGGCCCCCAATAGGAGCAGCCCCGGAAGGAGCGCCGAAAGAATCGTGCTCAGCGAGCGTTTACCGGCGTCGAAGCGGTCCCGGAAAAACCATCCCAACAGGAGGGCGCACGGCGGGAACATGGGAGCGATATACGTGACCAACTGGGTCTTGGAGAGGGAGAAAAAGATAAAAATAAAGGCGGCCCAAAGTACGCAAAAATACAGGGCATCGCGATAGACACCCGCCCGTTTTCGCAGCTGCACCAGGGCCGGTATCAACCCGGCACTCCAGGGCAGCAAACCGACGGCCAGAACGGGGATAAAAAAGAACACACTGTTGCGTCCGGGATGTTCCGGCGCGGCAAAGCGGGTAATATTGTGATAGCCGATAAAGGTCTGTAAAAATGCGTCGCCGTGGGTATGATACATGAGCACATACCAGGGAAGCCCCACGAGCAGGGCTAGGAGAATACCCGAGAACAGTTTCATTTCCCGCAATTGTCGCAGGCGGCGCATCGTCAGCAGGTAGAGCAGGACAATGAGGGCCGGAAAGGCGTAGCCTATGGGCCCTTTGGCCAATACGGCCAAGCCGCAGAAAATATATGCCCGGTAATATTGCTTTTCATAAAAGCCGAGCAGGGCGACAGTCAAGGTGAATACTAACGCCGTGTCCGTAATCGCCGCATGCCCGATATACCAAAACCCGAGAGAAGAAGCCAAAATCATGGCGCTCGTATAGGCGATGGCGGGGTTGAAAATTTTTTTGCCGCGATAATATACATATAATACCGTGGCGAACGCCATGCAGGCGCCGGGCAGACGGGATGTCAGGTCGGAAATGCCGAAGAGGCGATACGACAGCATTTCCAGCCAATAAAACAAGGGCGGTTTATCATACCAAAACATGCCGAAAATACGCGGCGAAAGCCAGTCTTTCGCGGCCAGCATTTCACGGGCCGTTTCGCCGTATACCGGCTCATCCGGATCCGTTAAGGGAAAGGCGCCTAAAAAAGAAAAGAAAATGACGGCGCTGAACACGGCCAGCGAGAGACTGTAGCGATGGGCATATAAAAACCGCGACCACGCCGGCGGCAGCCCCCGTTTGATGAGGAAGATGACACCCGCCGCGAGACAAAGCAGGACCACAATCAGCACGAAGAGATGATTATATTGTACGAGATTGTGCCAGTGAGAGCCCAAGAGCGAACCGGCCCATACTAACAATAACGTCCACGGAATGGTCCCGATGACGGAAAAGAAGACAAATTTTCCGAACGGATACCGCGCCACGCCGGCAGGGAAGGAAATAAAGGTACGTATGCCGGGCAGACAACGGCCGACCACGACGGCGATGCCGCCGTATTTGGCGAACAACCGCTCGGCCAGCGCGAATTTTTTTTCGTTGAAAAAAATATACTTACCGTACTTCAATAATAACGGCCGCCCGCCGTACAAGCCGAGGCCGTAACTGATGACGGACCCGGCAATGCCGCCGGCGCAGGCAATGAAAAAAGCCGTCCAAAAGGTGAACACGTGTTGCGAAATAAGAAATCCGGCAAAGCCCAAAATGACTTCGCTGGGCACGGGAATGTTGGCGTTTTCCGCGGCCATCGCCACAAACAGCGAAACATACCCGTAGGATTCCATAAGGTGTAATAATGTATCCAATGTAAGCACTCCTGTTCCTGTACCGATACTGCAGTATAATGCATGACTATAATACCATAGTTTGGGAAGGGAAGGAAAATAAAATTGCCGAATCGGCGGCGGGCTATTTCCCTTCTTTTCCGTAAAGCGTATAATAAAAGCAATGCGGAGGAAGGGAGAGCTGCGTATGATTACGACGGAAGAAAGCATTATTCGGTTATGTATCGCCCTGGTATTGGGCGCCGTCATCGGTTACGAACGACAGGCGCAAAACAAATCGGCCGGGTTGCGTACCCATACCTTGGTGTGTATCGGGTCCTGCTTATGTATGATTGTGTCCGTCAATGTGGCCATGAGCTATTACTTCGGCTACGGGTATCACAATTCCGACCCGGAACGCATTGCGGCGCAAGTCGTTTCGGGCGTCGGCTTTTTGGGCGCCGGGACGATTCTGGCCAATCAAAAAGCCCGCAATGTGCAGGGCCTGACTACGGCCGCGACAATTTGGGTCGTGGCGGCGGTCGGCTTGGTGACCGGCGCCGGGTATTTAGCGGTGGCCATTGTGGCGACGGTGTTGATCTTTTTGGTCCTAACCGTGTTTATACGGGTGGATACGCTGTTGACGGAACGGTGTCGCAAGTACTACATTTTGCAAGTGGCCATGAAAAATACGGTCGGTCAGTCGCGCCGTATGACGGCCTTTTTTGCGGAAGAAAAAATTAATGTAGAATCGTTTCAGGCCTTATCGGGCGAAGAAGGACCGCTGGCGGAATTTACGGTGCGTATTTCCTATATCGGTCGGTTGCAGGAAAGCGATATTATCGGCAAATTATTGGCCCTGAAAGGGGTGTCGAAGGCGGAAATCGTACCGGAAGAGACGAAAGAATCCGCCGCCGGCCCTCAATAACCGAGCGCGTCGGGGGACGGCAAAAAAAGACAGGCTCGTGGCGGCAGGAACCTGTCTTTTGTTGTTTTTTTAGTGCGCGTCGGGGGTCGTCAACTTGCGTACGCTGCGTTGGACAACGGCCGCATCTTTCAAGGCCCGGAAGCGGTCCTCACCGATGGCGAACACATCGGCCGCCAACAGGGCGTTTACGCCGGCGTCCACGTCGGCGCGGGACAAGCCGTCTTTCGGTTCGCGCAGGCTGTAGCGCGCGATTTTTCCCTGTTCCGTCACAAAGGACAGGGCCAGGGTGGTTACGGTTTTTTCTTCCATGGTTTCACCTCCTTTCCTGTAGGCGTCATGATTTACGCTTCGATTTTCGTGTCCACTACCATGTGCACGGCGGCCAGGTCGCCTTTTTGCAAGGCGCTCACCGCTTTGGCCGCTGTGTACACGTTGGCGGCCTCGGCACCGTTGCGAAGTTTGCTCATGGTGAATGTACGGGATTTGCCGTCACGATTCATAATGACCTTCATTTTGGCGTTTACTTGTTGCGTATGCATCGTTTCACCTCCTTTGGCGGCCGGTATACGGCGCGCTTTTTTTTTGTACGTACCGGGGAGAAGACGGTCGGGACGCGACGTCTTGTCGGGAAAACGGTTCCGGCGCTTTTTACAGGCACTTGGATTGCGTTCCGGTCGGACCGTAGGACAGGCCCCGCA
>NZ_AFIJ01000026.1 GCF_000214495.1 Megasphaera lornae
AACGTGCCGTCAGGCGCATTCAACCGGTTCAGCGTCGTAATAGCCGTGTCAATTTTACCGCCCTGCTTGGTAATGTCGGCAATGACCTTGGCATTATTTTCCGACTTTCCTTTATTGGCCGTAATTTGCTCTTGCATTTTTGCCAACGTGCCTTCAGGCGCATTCAAGTTATTCAGTGCCGTTGTATTCTTTTCAATCGCCGTCTTATTCGCCGTAACGGCGCCGCCTTCTTTCGTCAGCGCGGCAATCGCTTCAGCATTCGTTTGTATAGCCCGGCTGTTTTTCGTAATCGCCCCGGTTTCTCCCGTCAAAGCCGCAATCGCTTCTTTGTTGCTCTTTATTTCTCCGTTCTTCAGCGCCGCAATAGCCGTGTCAATAGTACCGCCCTGCTTGGTAATGGCAACAATGTCCTTAGCATTTTTGTCAATTTTCCCCTCATTTCCACCAACACGTCCCGACAAGGCATTTAATTGTTGCAATAATTCTTCAATTTTAGGATTCGCCGGAGTACTGTCCGGAGTGGTTACCGAAGCATTAGAACTTGCAGAAGCCATATTTATGCCGCCTGCAGAAGTCAACAAAACAACTGCCAACATAGCCGCACCGGTTGTTTTGACAACAATCCCGCCGCGTTTGCCGCTTTTGCTCTTACTTTGACTGTGAACCAGTTCCGATACAACCTGATAAATTCCTCTTGCTTTATTAAAAATAACGCGATAGATTTTATTCATTTTTCACATTCTCCATTCCTAAAATCATTATTAAAATACCCCCCCGAAAAAAACAACAAAAACACCGTTATACAGGAGAGGTAATGTTTTAATAAGACCGGCAGCTGCCGCCGTCTATACTATGATATGAGAAAATTAATCAAAAAATCAGTTTATTGTTTTCCTTTTATATTTTTATATTTATTTAAATTCTACCATAAAACGACAAATTAGTACATACCGGCACATATGAAATCTGTTATTACCACTATTATTTTTCTATGTTTCACGTGAAACACATTTTTTCTGCAATGCCGTATTCTTGCTGATTTAACCGCACCGCATTTCACAAAAAAGCAGTGCGGCCGACAACCTTACTAATGTTGTCAACCGCACCGCTATGTTTCCCGTCTTCTACGTTATTCTATTTTTTATTAGCCGCCATGGCCAGCACCATTTCTCGCAATTCCTGAATTTCACGTTTTTGTTGTTCATTTTCCGCTTTCAGTGCGCTGACTTCATCTTGCATCACATAAATAGAACTGATAGGTCCTGCCTTATACCGATCCGGAATTTCTTTTTCATCCTTTGTATGTCCGAATTTACGAGTATAGCCTACATTTACCATCGTATGGCCGGTGCCTAACGATACACCCGCATTCAGCATCGTGCTTTCATTGGTATAATGTGCAACCCCCAAGGCAACTGCCGTTTTTTGTTGATAATTTCCTATGCCCGCCATAATCTGAGTCGGTTCCACCGGATCATATTGCAACGGTTTCAACGCTGCCAATGCAGCCGCATCCGCACCGATTCCATGTGCTTCATCCTTAGTGTTGCCGATTGCCTTGGCCATACCGGCAATAGCCGTATCCATTTGGTCTTTATTCACCGCATCGGTCGGCAAATTACCTTGTCCAACGTTGTGCATAACCACGGGTTCTCCCGCTTTTCCCGGTTCGGCCGCCGGATTTACCAAGCTTACAGAGGGCGTTCCCTTACCGTCTTGTCCCAAGTCGGCAGGAGTAGCCGTCATATTACCGTCTTTATCGGTAACAAACCATTTTCCGTCTGTACCTTTAGCAATAGTATTCCCTGCATTGTCTGTATACGCCGTAGGAAGTCCTACAACATTTACTTTATAGCCGGTTTCAGTAGCTACCACTTTTGTATTCGTCCCGTCTGTGATATTCACTGTATCAAAGGACTTAACAGCCTTAACCGCTTTTCCGTTAACCTGTAAATTCCACGGGCTATTCATAATATCGGCAATCGTTGCCGCATTATGCTGCATAGCAACCAACGGATTGGCAGCAGTAGGATCGACGGAGCCGTCCGGGTTCTTCTTGCTTTCCGGTGCCTTTACTTCTTTTGCATCCGGTGCTACTTCGGCAAAATTACTTTTTACATTAGTCACGGTAATCGGTTTATTTTTTCACCAATTTGCACGCCTGCCGGATCGACCGGTCCCGCCGTTGTATCCGGTGTGCCGTCATCTTTTGCCTTGTAGTACTTATCGCCATCTTTTACGAGCGAATTGCCGTCTTTATCTACATATTGAGTAGGTGCAGAACCGTTCTTCGCATTTTCCGCATTCACCGCTTTGGCAATCTCTTCTTTATTTACCTTAACGGTTACTTTGCTTACACCGTCTTTAGATTCGGTAATGACTTTTGCCAAACCGTCACCGGCAAATTCTACGGTGTTCGCATGTCTTACCTGTCCGCTAACAGCCTTACCGTTTTCATCCGTTCCTTTAATGACAAATCCTAACTTCTGCAAATCATCAACAGTCGCTACGGTTCCGGATGCGGCATGTTCCAAATCCGCCAAGCCTTTTGTCGGACCTTCCTTAATTTCACTTGTTCCCGCTGCTACGTTCGTGAGCTGCATAGGATGTCCTTTTTCACCGATTTGTACAACCGGGACAGCGTCCTTCGCTCCTGCTATAACGTTTCCTTCATTATCCACTTTATCTGTCGGATAATACTTATTATCCTTTGCTTTAACAAGCGGATTACCTTCTTGATCGACATAGTGAATCGGTGCGTTTCCGGCTTTATCATTAATAGCCTTTACCGCTGCCGCCACTTTTTGTTCATCGACGGTCACCGTAATAACTCTCTTTTGGCCTTCCGTCTGACCGCTTACTTCTGCCAAACCTGCACCTTTAAAGTTTACTTCTTGTGCATTTTGTACTTTGTCGGCATACGTATCTCCCACGCTGAGTATCCAACCCATACGGCGAAGGTCATCTACTGTTGCAGCGGTATGCTTACTAACGTTATCCGACGCTGCATCCGTCGGTATGCTTAAATCGGCGAGTCCGGCTTTTGCTTTATCTGCCTGACTTGCATTCGGATCAGTCGGCGTTGCAATGGAAGTGGTTCCCGGTGCTATATTCATAAGTTGTGTCGGTTTATCTTTTTCGCCGACCTGAATTCCTACCGGGTCAACTGCCTGTGCACCGGTTTGCGGTGTTCCGTCATCGCCTACTTTATCCTTCGGATAATATTTACCGTCTTTGGCTTTAACCAACGGATTGCCGTCTTTATCTACATACTGTGTCGGAGCGGATCCCTTCTTGTCATTTGCGTCATTCACTACTTTAACAATATCTTCTTTATTTACCTTGACAGTTACTTTGCTTACACCGTTTGCAGATTCAGTAATAACTTTCGCCAGATCTTCCCCGGCAAATTCTACGGTGTTGGCATGTTTCACTTGACCGGTTACATCTGTAGTACCATCTGCCGCTTTACCTTTAATAACAAATCCGAGTTTCTTCGCATCCGCTACGCTGAGGCCATTCGTATCTTTGGAATTAGCTAAATCGGCAAGTCCGGCTTTAGCTTTCCCGACGATATCTTTATCATCGGTCGGTGCAGCAATAGTCGCCGTGCCTACGCCTACATTGCGCAATACGGTGCCTTCCGTCGTATCCGCACTGCCGTTCGGATGAACCAGCGCTACACCTAAATTCGGTACGTCTGCGGCTTTCTTACCTTGTAACGGCTGCGCATCCGGTTTTAATGTACCGGTGCCCTCAACAATATCACTCATCCTATATACGGCTTCTTCATCACTATTCGGCATTTTATGTTTTACCGGATTATCGGCGGCATTGTAATACAATACTTCATTTCCTTTTTGCAGCATGGGAATCATACGGTTTCCTTTACCGTCCACATACTGAATGGCATTCTGCGTACCTGTTACCAAATTGTCCGCATTTACATCAATGGTAATAATACGTGTACCGTCAGCTGCCGTTTTACCGCTAATCCATGCACCGCCGAGGCCGACAAATTTTACTTTATTGCCGTTTTTCACGACATCTTGATATGCTTTGTTACCGCCGTCCGCATTCACACTGGCTCCCAAAACAAATCCCATATCCTTCAAATCGCCTACGGTAGCTACTTTAGTATCCTTAGCAGCTTTCAAATCTGCCAACTGTACCGGTTTAGTATCGGTTCCCATCATGGGTTGTCCATCTTCTTTGTTAACCGGTTTTGATTCCGTGCCGCGAGCTACATTATCAAGCTGAATCGGTTTGTCTTTTTCACCCAAACGTATACCTGCCGGTGTCTTTTCTCCTGCGTCTGTATCCGGTGTACCGTCTGCTTTCGGTTTGTAATACTTACCATCATCACCTTTTACAAGCGGATCGCCGTTCTCATCTACATACGTTGTCGGTTCAGAGCCCTTCTTCGCATTTTCTGCATTGACCGCTTTGGCAATCTCTTCTTTATTTACCTTGACTGTTACTTTACTTACACCATTTGCAGATTCCGTAATGACTTTGGCCAAATCTTCACCGGCAAATTCTACCGTATCGGCATGTTTTACCTGTGCAACAACATCGGTTGTTCCATCTTCCGCTTTACCTTTAATGACAAATCCCAACTTCTTCAAATCTGCCACGGTCGCTACGGTACCGTCTTTCGCATTCGCCAAATCTGCCAAGCCGTTAGTCGGGTCATTGGCTTTATTAATAGCTTCCGTTGCCGGTGCTACATTGGTGAGCTGTGTCGGTTTACCTTTTTCACCGACCTGAATACCTGCCGGTTCCACTGCCTGTGCACCCTGTATAGGCTGTCCGTCGTCGCCTACCTTATCCTTCGGATAGTAATTACCGTCTTTTGCTTTGACAAGCGGATTGCCGTCTTTATCTACATACTGTGTCGGTGCGTTTCCAGCCTTATCGTTAATGCTCTTTACGGCATCAGCCACTTTCTTGTCATCGACTTTCACCGTAAATGTACGTACATTATCTTCTGTCTTACCGCTTACTTCTGCCAAACCTTCGCCGACAAATTTCACGGTTTGTGCATTAGTTACGGTTTCATGATAATTAGATCCGTCAGCTACCACAAAGCCTACCCGTTTCAAATCATCCACGGTTGCTACCGTTCCGGGTACGGCATGTTCCAAATCTGCCAAGCCTTTTGTCGGGCCTTCTGCCGTGATTTCATTTGTTCCCGGTTTAACGTTCGTAAGCTGTGTCGGTTTCCCTTTTTCACCGACCTGAATACCTGCCGGATCAACTGATTTTGCATCCGGTTTCGGCTGTCCGTCATCGCCTACTTTATCCTTCGGATAGTAATTACCGTCTTTTGCTTTAACAAGCGGATTGCCGTCTTTATCCACATACTGTGTCGGAGCATTTCCGGCTTTATCGTTAATGCTCTTTACGGCATCAGCCACTTTCTTGTCATCGACTTTAACCGTAAATGTACGTACATCATTTTCTGTCTTACCGCTTACTTCTGCCAAACCTTCGCCGACAAATTTCACGGTTTGTGCATTAGTCACGGTGGCATGATAATTACCGCCGTCAGCTACCACAAAGCCTACCCGTTTCAAATCATCTACGGTTGCTACGGTACCTGATTTCGCATTTGCCAAATCTGCCAAGCCGTTGGTCGGGTCATTTTCTTTATCAATGGCACTTGTTGCCGGTGCTACATTGGTGAGCTGTGTCGTTTTACCTTTTTCACCGACCTGAATACCTTCAGGTGTCTTTTCTCCTTCACCCTTATTCGGAGTTCCGTCCGGATTCTGTTTGTAGTACTTATCGCCATCTTTTACAAGCGGATTACCGTCTTTATCCACATACTGTGTCGGCGCAGATCCCTTCTTGTCATTTGCGTCATTCACTACTTTGACAATATCTTCTTTATTTACCTTGACAGTTACTTTGCTTGCACCGTCTTTAGATTCGGTAATGACTTTCGCCAAATCTTCACCGGCAAATTCTACCGTATTGGTGTGTTTTACCTGTCCGTTAACGGGTTTACCGGCTGTATCCGTTCCTTTAATAATAAATCCTAACTTCTTCAAATCATCCACAGTTGCTACCGTTCCGGGTACGGCATGTTCCAAATCTGCCAAGCCTTTTGTCGGACCTTCTGCCGTGATGTCATTTGTTCCCGGTTTAACATTCGTAAGTTGTGTCGGTTTCCCTTTTTCACCGACCTGAATACCTGACGGTTCCACTGCCTGTGCGCCCTGTGTAGGCTGTCCGTCATCGCCTACTTTATCCTTCGGATAGTATTTACCGTCTTTTGCTTTGACAAGCGGATTGCCGTCTTTATCTACATACTGTGTCGGTGCGTTTCCGGCTTTATCGTTAATACTCTTTACGGCATCCGCCACTTTCTTATCATCGACTGTTACCGTAATAATTCTCTTTTCGCCTTCCGTCTTACCGCTTACTTCTGCCAAGCCTTCGCCTTTAAAGTTGACTTCTTGGGCATGTTGTACTTTTTCGGAGTAACTATCTCCGGCACTGACAACAAATCCCAATTTCTTCAAATCTGCCACAGTCGCTACGGTGCCGTCTTTCGCCTTCGCCAAATCTGCCAAGCCGTTGGTCGGGTCATTTGCTTTATTAATAGCTTCCGTTGCCGGCGCTACGTTCGTGAGCTGAATCGGTTTATCTTTTTCACCCAAGCGTACGCCTGCCGGATCGACCGCTCCGCCGTCTGTATCCGGTGTACCGTCTGCTTTCGGTTTATAATACTTACCGTCACTACCCTTTACAAGCGGATTGCCGTCTTTATCCACATACGTTGTCGGTGCGGAGCCCTTCTTGGCACTGTCCGCATTAATGGCTTTTGCCACTTCCTCTTTATCGACTTTTACCGTAATAATTCTCTTTTCGCCTTCCGTCTTACCGCTTACTTCTGCCAGACCTTCACCGACAAATTTCACGGTTTGTGCATTAGTCACGGTGGCATGATAATTACCGCCGTCAGCTACCACAAAGCCTACCCGTTTCAAATCATCCACGGTTGCTACCGTTCCGGGTACGGCATGTTCCAAATCTGCCAAGCCTTTTGTCGGACCTTCTGCCGTGATTTCATTTGTTCCCGGTTTAACGTTCGTAAGCTGTGTCGGGTTCCCTTTTTCACCGACCTGAATACCTGCCGGATCAACTGATTTTGCATCCGGTTTCGGCTGTCCGTCATCGCCTACTTTATCCTTCGGATAGTATTTACCGTCTTTTGCTTTAACAAGCGAATTTCCGTCTTTATCCACATACTGTGTCGGAGCGTTTCCGGCTTTATCGTTAATGCTCTTTACGGCATCAGCCACTTTCTTATCATCGACTTTCACCGTAATAATTCTCTTTTCGCCTTCCGTCTTACCGCTTACTTCTGCCAAGCCTTCGCCTTTAAAGTTTACTTCTTGGGCATGTTGTACTTTTTCGGAATAACTATCTCCGGCACTTACGACAAATCCCAGTTTCTTCAAATCTGCTACTGTTGCTACGGTGCCGTCTTTCGCCTTCGCCAAATCTGCCAAGCCGTTAGTCGGGTCATTTGCTTTATTAATAGCTTCCGTTGCCGGTGCTACATTCGTAAGCTGAATAGGTTTATCTTTTTCACCCAAGCGTACGCCTGCCGGATCGACCGCTCCGCCGTCTGTATCCGGTGTACCGTCTGCTTTCGGTTTGTAATACTTACCGTCACTACCCTTTACAAGCGGATTACCGTCTTTATCCACATACGTAGTTGGTGCAGTTCCTTTCTTTGCCCCTTCTGCGTTAATAGCTTTCGCCACTTCATCTTTATCTACTTTAACCGTAAAGGTGCGGACATCATCCTTTGTTTCACCGGTAACCGTTGCCAGACCTTCGCCAACAAATTTCACGGTTTGTGCATTCGCCACGGTGGCATGATACTTAGCTCCGTCCGCTACGACAAATCCCATTTTCTTCAAATCATCCACGGTCGCTACCGTTCCGGGTACGGCATGTTCCAAATCTGCCAGTCCTTTGGTCGGGCCTTCTGCCGTGATTTCATTCGTTCCCGGTTTTACATTCGTAAGCTGCATAGGCGTATCTTTTTCTCCTAAGCGTACGCCTGCCGGATCGGTCGTGTCGTTATCGAGTGTGCCGTCATCTTTTACTTTGTGATAATTACCGTCATCACCTTTCACAAGCGGATTACCGTCTTTATCTACATACGCAGTCGGCGCAGTTCCTTTTTGTGCATTGGCGGCATTCACAGCCTGTGTAACATCATCTTTATTTACCTTAACGGTCACTTTATGCTTGCCGTCTTTAGAAGTTACCACAACATGTGCCAAATCTTCCCCGGCAAATTCTACCGTATTGGCATGTTTTACTTGTCCGGTGACAGCACTGTCATCGTCGGCTTTGCCCTTGATAACAAAGCCCAAATTGCGCAAATCTTCTACGGTCGCTACATTGCTTTTCTGACTGTCTTTGCTCAAATCAGCCAATCCATCTGTCGGATCACCGGTTTTATTGATCACATCGGCGCCGTGTTTGACATTGGTCAAAACGGTCGGATGAGATTCCACATCCGCCACACGAGCTGCCGGTGCGACAGACGGTTTACTCGTATCCGGTGTATTATCTTTATCGCTGACAGGATAATAATATTTCCCGTCCTGAGCTCTAACCAACGGTTTATTATTCGCATCGACATAACGAATCTGTGTAAATCCGTTATTGAGGAATTCTTGTTCAACGGCTTTTCCCGTTTCTTTACGGTCAACGGTTACCGTAATCATTCGTGGTTCTTCGCCTTTACCGGCGGCGGTGACTTTCGCCAAATCTTTACCGAAGAAAGAAACTTTGCGATTATGAACCACCGCTTCGGAATACTTATCGTCCGGAACACTTAAAATCCAACCTATTTTACTGATATCATTAACGTTTACACCTGTCTTTTCTGAGATATTGGATAAATCGGCAAGACCATCCGGCGTTAACTGTGTAACGGCACCGTTCACATTGGCCAATTGCAATCCTTGTCGTTTACTGGTGATAGCCGCCGGGGTTTCCTCCTTCGATTCGTCTAAAGAACCATCAGGATTTACCTTAAAGAACTTACCACCTTTTTGCTGTAATTTTTCCCCTTTCGCATTCAGGTACACCAACTCGCCGATTTTCTTTTCCAGCTCATCACGTGCCTGTTTAGCCGCATTCATGCGCTTAACCAATTCACCGGCCGTAATCAAGCCGTCTTCATGATTTTTCGTGGAAAAAGAACCGTCCGGATTGGCAATCAATTCCGTGGTTTTGGCTTTAAGGGTAATACGCGGTCCTTCTTTATCTTGCGTCAGTTCCGTACTGAGGTACGATTGTCCGGAAATTTTCAGCCGTGCATTATCTAAAAGGAAATCGCTAAAAGCCTTTGGTGTTCCTGCACCGGCGGAATCCGCTTCCACCATCATATTTACGTTTCTGAGTTGTGCCACGTTGACCGCATCCGTATCATTCGTCCCGGCTGCAACATTGACAATTTGCCGCGTAATTGCATCTGTTGCATCCGGAGTGCTGCCGTTTTTACCGATGGACAACGCCCCGGCATTGGCTTTGAATGCCGGCCCTTTCAAGCCTGCATACACATGGGTACGAATACCGTTTTCAATATCCGTCTCCGTTGCCTTCGGCACTTCCCAAGCAGACGGCGTCACTTTCACTTCATAATTTTCAATCAAATCCGCCGCTCCGTCTTTCAGCTTCAACTGTATAGACCCGGCTTCTTTGGACTGATCAATGGTTGCCGCCTTATAGCCGTAGAAATAGCCCGCCATATCGGAGCCTCTGTCGGCCTCCGCCAAAGACCCCAAGGCAACGCTGTCCGCATTCTTAGCAATCGTACCGTAACCGACAGCCGTTATACGGTGTGCATCTCCGGAGTCGGGCCATGCCGATGCCCGAGCCCCCAAAACGACTGTACCGTTCCCTTTAGCAGCACTGCCCATACCGATAGCCACGGCCCCGATACTGTCATGGCCGGCTTTCTGCGTTCCTACGGAAGCCCCGGCACCGAGGGCGACGGCACCGAAGGAGTCCTGTTCAATACGAGCCAACGCACCTACTGCCGTTCCCATTTGGGTCAATACATGCGCTTTCGTACCGATAGCCACCCCGGCTTCGCCGGCATACGTTGATCCTTCATTCGGATTCCCCGGATTATTATCTACTTTTCTATATCCCGATAACTTTCTGAAAATACCGTCATTGTTTAAATACATCGCATAAAATGAGTCATTCTGCTTACCATCTCCAAACGTATTGCCGCCCATAACGATACTGTATCTGCCCGCTATGGAATTGGAACCGATGGCAATGGCCTGATCCCCGAGTGCACGGCTGTGATGGCCGACTGCCACCTGATCCGTACCGCTATCCCGTACGACATCATAAAAATTAACCTTTTTGTCATCTGATGCGGCTGTATTAATATCCCCTTCGCCGTAAAAACGATCGGAAATATGTTTTTTCGTTCCATCCTTTATTTTTGTCATTTGTGCCCGGGAATATACACGACTGGCCCATATGTTCGCCGTGCTGGCAAAGTCCAAATAAGTATTTTCAGTACCGGGAGTAAGAAATACGATATTGCTGGCACCTGCCAACGAATTGGTACCGATAGCCACGGCATTTTTATTGAATACAGGATTGTTCGTATCATCGCCGCCTAAAGGATGCGTTACTTTCGCTCCGGGATTTCCTATATTTCCGGGACGACTATAGGCGGCACGTGCCATTCTACCTATGGTAATGGAATTGACGCCGGACTGCGTGTCACGACCGATGGCGATTCCCGCTATACCGCGCGCATACGAATCACGGCCGAAAGAAATACCGTCATTTTGCAATGTATTCCCTAAAATAGCTATCCCGCCGTCTATATTCGCATACGCCCCGGCACCGATAGCAACCGTACGATATTGCACGGCATGGGCATTTCTGCCTATCGCTACGGCACCGTATTGTTCCGCATTTGCTTTTACCGGATTTTCACCGGGTTTTACCATATCATTATCTACGGCCGTACCGTTGCCGGTTCCTTTTTTCACGTAGTTGGCTTCCACCTGCTTCATTACTTCATCTACAATTTTTTGTGTAGCCGGATCTAACGTTGCGCGATCATTCGCCGCCCATACGGGAGCTTGTACGGCAGTCCCCATAATCACTGCCAAAACGGCGGCAACGATCTTGGTCTTCCCGCCGCGACTCTTCGCATATTCCGAAACGACAATATACGCCTGCCGCGATTTACTCCAAACAACTTTAAAAATTCGATTCATTCTTTTCTCCCCTTTCCTAAATACGTATACATGAAATTATGCTCTTATACAATACATGTATTTATACCCATAACCCTCTTTACAATATATGGATATTTCCGCTTTACCCTCCCCCGTTTTCATAAAAAATATTTACTTACAGCAAAGAAATATCGAATATATTTAAGAACATGGTACCATAGGGACATCTTCTCTGTAAATAAAGTATTCCTATTGTGTATAGTATTAGTTTGCATATTTATTGTTTTTTTTTTTACATATCCGTTTTTATGGTCTTTCATTTCTCCCGGCAGCACGATTGTTCCGCTGTTTCGTTCCGGTACGTATATTCCTTTGTCTTCTCAACCGGTCCGAAACCGTTGTCCATGCGGCAAACGTCCCGCGGTAACGGTCAATTGGTCAATATTTTTTATTTTTATAAATTCACACGGTTTTTATGCTCTTTTTTTAATAAAAGTACAATGACAAAAAGTAATATAACAAGCAACCTTATTTGCCGGCAACCGCCGGAAGTGCCACAAAAAAGAACAGAGGAAAGGTCGCCATACAGACCTTTCCTCTGTTCTTTTTTACTGCCTTGCCCGTTACTCGATATGCCCGTGTTCTTCCAAATGGCGAACTTCCTTAATTTTATTTTGTCCGTCCACCAATACGACAGTCGGTGTATACGTAACCGCTTCTTCTTCCTGCATCCAAGCGTAACACATAATAATCACCACATCCCCCGGCTGTACACAGCGGGCGGCCGCACCATTCAAACAAATCACGCCCGAATGCGGCGGTCCGGGAATAACATAGGTTTCTAAGCGCGCACCGTTATTATTGTCCGTAATTTGCACCCGTTCATTAGGTAAAATATGCGCTTTTTCCATCAAAGCCGCATCAATCGTAATGCTGCCGACATAATGCAAATTCGCCTCTGTGACGGTGGCGCAATGAATTTTGGATTTTAACATATGGAATTGCATGGTTATCGTCCCCCCAATATACAATTATCAATTAATCTGGTGTTGCCGATATACACGGCAATCGCCAACAAGACCGATTCTTCTTGTATCGTTTCAATATCTTGCAATGCCGGAAACGTATACAATTCCACATAATCAATCCGCGCTAACGGTTCCTGCCGCAAAGAAGTCGTTACCAATTGTTTTAAAACCGCCGCATTTCGTTCTCCCTGTTGAAATGCCGCTTCGGCTTTTGCCAAGCTCTGCGAAAGAATTAAAGCGCTTGCCTTTTCCTCGCGGCTTAAATAGGTATTCCGCGAACTGCGTGCCAAGCCGGTTTCTTCCCGTACAATCGGCACCATATGAATGGTCACCGGCAGGTTCAAATCTTCTACAAACCGGCGAATGACGACCACTTGCTGCGCATCTTTTTGGCCGAAAAAGGCATGCGTCGCCCCGGTAATATTCATAAGTTTCGTAACCACAGTCGCTACGCCGCGAAAATGGCCGGGCCGTTTCGCACCGCATAATTTTTTCGTAATCTCGCTTTCCACCTGCACATACGTGCCGTATCCGGAAGGATACATGTCCGCCGGCGTCGGACAAAACATGGCATCTACGCCCGCCCGTTCCAACGCTTCCCGATCCTTTTCTTCTTGTCGCGGATAGGCTTCATAATCTTCATTCGGCCCGAATTGCACGGGATTGACAAAAACCGAAGCAATGACCGTATCGCATTCTTGCTTGGCCGCTTTCATCAAAGACAGATGCCCTTCATGAAGGCATCCCATGGTCGGCACTAACGCGACTTTTTTTCCGGCGGCGCGTTGCGCCGCACCATAAGCCCGCATTTCTGTTACAGTACGAAATACTTCCATTGTATGACTCCTTTTACGTTCCTATATTTTCGGCAAAAGAAAAAACCTCTCGATGAGGGATCGAAAGGTATCTGTTCATTACGACAAACCGGGTGTATCCAAGCACCGGCTGCCCCCTTCTGTCCCGGTCTCAACGATCCAAGCAGGATGGCGTTTCCATACGTATGCGGTACGGCTGCAATGCCGTACGGGCATGAAAGTATAACTCACCGAAGTGATATCATCTTTTGCCACATCCGTATCATATCATATTTACTGCCGGCGGGCAATAGTGAACAAATTCACGATTATTTTTATGGCGAAAATACGCAAAAAACGACCGGTTCTCTTCCCCCCGACACGCGGTACTCGCGTATACCGTGCGGGGGAAAAGAACCGACCGTTGCCGTTTATTGACCGCTTGCCCGCAGTTCACGGAGAATGGCCTGTACTCTGCCGACCGCCGTATGTACGGGCACCACTTCTTTCACACCGGTACGCCGTACTTTTATTTCTACGGTTCCTTTGGTTTTTGTATCTTTTCCTACTACAATCTGTACGGGATAGCCGATAAGATCGGCATCATTAAATTTAACGCCCGCCCGTTCCGGACGATCGTCCAACACAATTTCCGAACTGTCGGCGGATAATTGCGTATATAATTCCCGTGCCGTCGTAACCATCACTTCATCTTTCATATTTAACGGCAAAATAACCGCTTCGTACGGCGCAATGGCTACCGGCCAAAGAATCCCCCGTTCATCATGGTATTGTTCAATGGCCGCCGCCATCGTACGCGTAACGCCGATGCCGTAGCAGCCCATGACAAACGGTTTGGCCTTACCGTCTTTATCCAAAAATGAAGCTTGCAGCGCTTCGGAATATTTCGTTCCCAATTGGAATACCTGTCCCACTTCAATCCCCCGGGTCAATTGAACGGGCGCGCCGCATTCCGGACAACCGTCCGCAGCCGTAATCAAACGAATAGCGGCCACTTGTACCCCCGTAAAATCCCGCGACGGTGTAACGTGACGATAATGGAATCCTTCTTCATTGGCCCCTGTGACGCCATTATAAATTTGCATCGCCGTCGGATCGACGAGAATATGAAACTGTTCACTTGCTTTTGCCGCGCCCAAGGGACTCATGTATCCCGGCACCAAGCCGTATTTTTGTAAAAGTTCCGCACTTGCCGGGGTCGCGTCATGCCCGCCCACAACATGTTGCACGGCCACTTCATTGACCTCATGATCGCCGCGCACCATACACAATACCAACTTGCCGTCAATGTCCAACGCTACCGCTTTAATGGTCTTTTCCGCCGGTACGCCTGCCGCCTGTACCAGGTCTTCAATCGTCGAACAATGCGGCGTGGCAAATTTTTCTATCGCCTGCAACGGTTCCGCCGCCGCCTGTAAGGGGTTCGGAGTCGCCTGTTCCACATCGGCGGCATAGGCGCACTGCGTACAAGTGACAATATCCGCTTCGCCCGAAGCGGCCAAGGCCATAAATTCATGGCTGTGTTTCCCGCCGATTTGTCCCGAATCCGCCAACACGGTGCGATATTGCAGGCCGCAGCGAGTAAAAATACGGCTGTATGCCTCATACATAGCTTGATAACTTTTTTCCAATCCTTCCTGATCCGTATCAAACGAATACGAGTCCTGCATGACAAATTCCCGACTCCGCATTAATCCGAAACGGGGACGGATTTCATCACGATACTTATTTTGGATTTGATACAAATTGACCGGCAACTGTTTATACGAACGTAACTCATTGCGTACTAACGTCGTGATCAATTCTTCATGCGTCGGGGCCAAGCAATATTCATTTCCGTGCCGATCCGCCAATTTAAACATTTCTTTGCCGTATACATCCCACCGTCCCGATTCTTGCCAAATTTCCGCCGGCTGAACAATGGGCATCATAATTTCCTGCGCCCCTGTTTTATCCATTTCTTCCCGAATAATTTTTTCAATCTTCAACACGCCGCGACGTGCCAACGGTAAAAAAGAGTAAAACCCCGAGGCATTTTTACGAATCATGCCCGCTTTCAACATATATTTATGACTCGCCACCTCGGCTTCCGCCGGATCGTCGCGCAGTGTAGGACAATATAATTTAGATGCTAACATTATTCCTTACCCTCCTAAGTACCCGGAACCTGTACGTCCCTGAGTTTACCATAAAAAAAACGGTCTTTTTAAACAAGACCTTACTTGGCATTTTTGTTTTATTTTATACCGGCAACGATAGACCCGTCAATGAAAATCCGAAGAAAGACGCCGCCCCGCCACGGAGTTCCCCATGGGCCGGCTCTCCTTACGCTTCGTCGTGCAAATATTCCCGAGCTTCCCGTACACGGACTAAGAACAAACGGCGTACGGCCTCATTTTCTCCCAACCCGTGCAAGTAGGTCCGCACGTGAAAGCCGGCCCTTTCCAACTGCCGCCGATCCGCCGTCGCCATATCGTTCCGAGCATGTTCTCCGGCCACCAGCATGAGCGGCATAAGGGTCACGGTTTGTATATGCTGCGCGCGTAAAACGGGCAACACGGACGCTAAATTCGGCCAGCCTTCGACAGAATAAAGGTATACCTGCCGCCGCAATATTTCCTGTAACCGCAATTGAATCACGGAATAGTACGCATTGGCCGGATGCGGCGTACCATGGGCCAGCCACAACACGGCGCCATGATTTTCCGCCGGCGGCAAGGCGGGTTCCATGGCCCGAATAAAATCCGCAATGTCGTCCCGTTGCGCTTCTTGTCCCATCCAATATAATAACGGCGTACTTAATACCAGTTGTTTAAAAGACGTTTTATACTCTTCCCACAGGGCCAGTTTATAGGCATATTCCACGCCGGGTATAATATCCAGAGAAATCATCAGCACCCGAGTATAGCCTTCCTGCCACAATTTCTGCAGTGCTTCCGCCGGTAAAAGTACCTTTCTCCCTTGTGTGCGTGCCAACCGGGATACCACAATATGGGAAGTAAACGCGATTTCTACCCGCATATGCGGATACGCCGCCTGTATATCCCGCACGACCGGCATAATGCCGGCATGCGCGGCGACAGTATGGGTCGTGCCGAAACAAAGCACGATGACGGCATCTTTATTCGGTAGAGTCGCCATGTCGGGACAGCAATACGAACGGACGCCCAACTGTGTCGCCCGTACCAACGCGGCCGGTGCTTGCCGCACTTCGGCATGTAACATGTATCCCCGACCGTAAGCCGCTTGTTTTTCCTGTTTCATAAAGATTCTCCTTATAGGTACCTCGAATACCGACCGTATCTCGCCGCGAAGAACCGCCCGCACGCTGCACGTTTACCGCCCCGAAGCGGCCGGCCCTTAGGATTCCGCCAAGGCTTTCAACGCCGGAAAGACACTTAAACTGCGGGGCAAAATGCCCTTCATATAGGCAATAGCCGTGCCGTAATTAGTCATGGGCAGACCCTGATCGCCGGCACATTTCAGGCGATATTGCAATTCTCTGCTATTCAACATACACCCGCCGCAATGTATGGCCAACGCATACGGACGCAGGTCTTCCGGAAACTCGCGGCCGGAGGAAGTGGCAATGACCAGTTTTTTCCCGGTAAATTCCCGCAACCACCGCGGCAATTTAACCGTACCGATATCTTCACACTGCCGATGATGAGTGCATCCTTCCGAAACCAGCACGCAATCGCCGTCCTGCAGTGTACGAATGCGGCGAACCCCTTGAATCGCCGCTTGTAAAAACCCTTTATGGCGAGCCATTAAAATAGAAAAAGACGTCAACGGAATATGCGACGGCGTCACCTTCGCTACCGCCGCAAAAGCCTGACTGTCCGTAATCACTAAATCCGCTTTATATGCCAAGCGTTGCAGCGTGGCCGCTAATTCCGTCGTTTGTACGACCAATGCCGAGGCATGTGCATCCAAGATTTCCCGAATCGTTTGTTGCTGCGGTAAAATCAAGCGGCCTTTAGGAGCCGCCGAATCTACCGGAACTACCAGTACGACAAGATTGCCGGGCTGTAACAAATCTTTCACAATCGGACAGGCTTCTTCTTCCGGTTTTAAAACCGCCAAGCGTTCTTTTAATTCATAAATGCCCTGTTTTTTTAACGCGCTCACATATATCTCATGTTCGCCTGCAGGCGGTACGTGTTCCAGCATATCCCGTTTGTTGTACACAATAAGATACGGCAGTCCTTTTTGTTGTATCAGTTGCAATACTTCCATATCCAACGGCCGTAAGCCCGCAGCGGCATCCGCTACCAGCACGGCAATATCCGTTTTATTCAATACGCGCCGTGTACGTGCCACCCGTTTTTCCCCCAAGGTTCCCGTATCGTCCAAGCCGGGCGTATCAATAATCAGCACCGGCCCCAACGGTAATAATTCCATCGCCTTGGAAACGGGATCGGTCGTCGTTCCTTCCGTGTCCGAAACAATAGACAAATCCTGTCCGGTAACCGCATTGACCAGGCTGGATTTACCGGCATTACGATACCCGAAAAAGCCGATGTGAAGACGTTCTCCCGAAGGAGTGTCCTGTAATCCCATGTGTTATCCCTTCTTTCCTTATACTTATATATGAAAAAAAGAATTAAAATCTTTAAATAAATTGGGAATCGACGCCTGATACAGACGTCCGGAAAAAGCTTCATGCCCTAAGGGAATAAATTTCGCACCTTCCGGTATAATCGCTTCATATAAAGGATCGGCTATGATGGTTTTATAGGCTTGCAAAATTTCCATGAGCGCTCCTTCCGACCGTACCTGATGATCTCTCGCGCCCAACGTTCCCGGCGCCGCCGCCAACGGACAGCAAACATCCGCACCTTCTCCGGTGACGCGCTCCAGGGCCGCCGCCAGCGAGGTCGCATACACACTTTCGCCGATAATTACCGTCGCCGTTTCTTTTTCTTGTCGCACGGTCAATAAAGGATATTGTACCCGCCCCGTGGCCGCGGCCGTCCGCAAAGACGCGGCCAGTATCTCCTGCAACGGCGGTAACGGCAAACCGACGACATACGGTTGAGAAAAGCGTTCCTGTAATACCGTGGCCGCCCCCAAACCTCCGTACGAAGCTACCAGATTCACCTCCGCCCTGCCGGCATCTCTGATTTCTTCATACACACTGCCCATGGCCCAAAGAGAAGAAACGGCAAATCCCTGCCGCGTAAGACAACGACGCAGTGCTTTTTCACTGCCGTTAACCGCAAAATCCAACGGCGTTACGCCCAATATATTGACCTTCAGCCCCTGCCCTTGCGAAGCAAAGGACGGTTGCCATGAGCAACAGGACGAGGGGGCGGAAACGGCGGCTACCATATGTTCCGCCACCATTTTAAAGGCCTTAAAAATTCCCTGTTCATACGTCTGCATACTGTTCGTGGCAACAAAAAACACGGGCAACCCGGTCCGCTTTTGCAAGACTTTCGCCAATGCCGGGAAATCCGTCCCCATCAGCAACGGCACCGGCGTACATAAGAGCGTAATAAACCGCGGTTGATACTTGGCGGCCGCCGTTTCCACATCGTGAAGCAATTTTTCTTCATTGCCCAGCACGGCATCCATTTCCGTCAACCCGGTAATAAAAATAAGGCTGTCCGTATCATACCAACGCGGTTCGTCATGCGTCGTATACGTCGAGTTGCAACCGGACGGATCGTGAATCACCGTCATTCCGCCCAATTCAAACAACGCCGAACACACGCCGAACGTATCGGCGGAATACGTGGAAATACGACTGACCGCTTCTTTCATAAACATGTCGGACACCCCCATCCTTTTTGCTGTATATATGCCGCCGCCGACTTTTCTTCCCGCACGGCCTTGATCAGTTGCCGCGCCATTTCTTGTATCCCCGCATAATCACGCCAGCCGCCGCCTTCTACGATATTGACGAAGTGCGAAGTACCGGTATAGTAAGCCGCCTTCTGTCCGATAGCCAAAAAATCGGTGTCCGTACGTGCCGCCGCATGCATATACGCATGCCGTACGGCATACACCCGCACGGTCGGAAAGTGGCGCTGTAACAGCGCTACATCCGCCTCATCATCCGGAACGGCCGTGTCGCAATAGATGCGCTGTACATTAAAGCCCTGTTCCAATAATAACCGGGCCAGAGAAAAAGGACGCGTAACCGCTGTAAAATCAATTGCAATCGGTCGTCCGCCCACGATTTTCAACGCTTCCTGCAAACGGCGATCGCATTGTTGTTTTGTTTCCGTATACGACGGCAGAGCAATCTGTAACCGCTGCGCCAATCGTTGTAAATTCGCTTCTATTTCTTCATAATTCCACGCAGCGGACAAATATACTTGTTGCTGCCCCAATCTTTTTTCCAACGCCGCCAGCGCAATATGTGCCAACGGTTCTTGCCCGATATTTAGAAAACTGCTTCCCATGGCCAGATATTCTTCATACGACGTACAAGTCGGCAATTGTCGAAGACGATAGCCGTTCGCCCGCAATAACGAAGACAATTCGCACTGCGGCCGTACCGGTAAATTGCTGCCGATCATATTAAGCGAAGTACCGTCTACCGCTTGTTTCTCCAATAAACTGTAAATTTGTCGCCGTGTACGCATTTCCGCCGTTAATTTGGAATGCCGGCGAATCGGATCCATCCAGCACGGCACAAAGGCAATGTGAGGATAGGCGGATACTAATTGTTTATATACATGTTGCCAATCACAGCCCATAAAATGATGTATGCAGGAAGGATAAATAAAACAAGCTTTCGGCGCCTTGGGCAGCCGTGATAAAATTTCCGCCGTCCCCCGCAAAACGGTGTCTTCCATGGTGCCGTCAAATAACTGCTTTTCTTCCACAACAATAGAAGAAAAACGGGAAAGCGCCCCCATTTCGGCCGCCGTCAAAACGACGCCGCGCAAACAGCCGAGTGCGCAAATATAAATTTGATGTGATTCGGGCACCAACATATTAGTATGTACAATATTCCAAGTGCCTCGTGCCGGCGGCGAGTATTGCAGCCCGTCATAAAAAAAAGACGGAAATTTCGCCGCGGCAATGGGCAAATCCACTACTTGCGGGTCCGGGGTTCCCTTTATACGCTTCAACATAGGCTCACCTCAACGCATCCCGATACACGGCTTGGGCCAACCGCCGATATTCCTCGGCCATGCTGCTTTCAGGAAACGCTTCGATCACCGTTTTTCCCGCCTCTTCGGCCGCCGCTACGACGGTGCTGCGACTGAGGGTCCCGATGACGGGCGCCTGAATGTCCGCCGCCAAGGCCTGTACTTTTTCCGTTTCCTGCAACACATTGCGCCGATTTAAAATCAGTCCTCCCAAGCGGGCATACCCTCGGTCTTTAAACTGCCGCACGGCCATGGCTATATTGGCCGCCGCATATATGGCCATATTTTCTCCCGAAGTAACAATGTACACGGCATCCGCATACCCGTTGCGCATGGGCATGGAAAACCCGCCGCATACTACATCTCCCAGTACATCATAAAACACGACATCCGGTTTATATTGTTCATACACGCCTTGTTCCGCCAACGTTTCCAAGGCCGCTATAATACCGCGTCCGGCACAGCCGGTACCGGGAATCGGACCGCCGGCTTCGACACAAATACAATTTTTATAGCCCCTGACAATCATGTCCGCCAAGGTTACTTGATCTTCTTTTTCCCGAATTAAATCCAACACGGTCCGCCGGTGCCTTTGACCGTGCAGAGCCGTCGTCGAGTCGGCCTTCGGATCGCAGCCGATCTGCATGACCCGAAGACCGCTGTCGGCCAATGCGGCCGTCATATTACAGACCGTAGTGGATTTTCCTATACCGCCTTTTCCGTAAACGGCAATTTTAATCATAACCCGTTCTCCTATACCCATTTGCAGGAAAATCTATTAACAAATACGCGGCAACAATTCTCCCCGCGGCGGCGGCAACATGGTTTTAGCGCCGATTTCCGTTTCCATCACAACATGTCCCGCCTGTTCCGCCGTTACCCTGCCGATAACCGCCGCTTCCCGCGCATACGGCGTACGACGTAACGCCGCCACTAATGCCGGCGCCTGTGCGGCCGGAGCAATCACGACCATACGCCCTTCACACGCCAAATACAGAGGTTCCAGGCCCAACATGCCGCAAGCCCCCCGTACAGCGGGCGCAACCGGAATCTGCGCACTTTGTAAACAAATTCCCACCTTACTTTGCGCCGCAATTTCATATAACACCGTACCGACGCCGCCACGCGTAGCATCTCGAATTACATGTACGTCCTTAGTAACGGACAACATGCTTTCTACAGCTCCCCATAACGGCGCGCAATCACTGGTAACGGCCGCGTCAATACCGAATGTATTACGCGCTAATAAAATCGTACAGCCGTGCCGACCGATATCACCGGTAACGATCACCGCATCTCCCGGTACGGCCTTGGCCCCGGAAGTTTCTACACCGTCAGTCAGTTTCCCGATGCCGGTAGTCGTAATAAAAATACGATCCACCTGTCCTTTTCCCGCCACTTTGGTATCTCCGGCCACCACCTGTACCCCTACTTCGGCAGCCGTTTCGGCCATCGTTTTCACATACCGGTCCAAGTCACACAGCGGCAACCCTTCTTCAATAACCACGGCGCATGATAAATACAACGGCTCGGCTCCCATGCAGGCCAAATCATTGACCGTGCCGCAAATACTCAACTTGCCTATATTGCCGCCGGGAAAATCGGACGGCGACACAATAAAACCGTCCGTAGAAAATGCCAATTTTTTTCCCGGTGTCGGTAAGACGGCGGCATCATCCCCTGTAAACAAAGGATTGGCCAAATGCGCTTTGAATACCGTATCAATTAATTCGGCCGTTTTTTTACCGCCCGCACCGTGCGCCAACGTAATACATGCACTCATGATTCCATTCCTCCATATTGATAGTACGCAGAACAGGCGCCTTCTTGCGAAACCATACAAGCGCCTACCGGATGATCCGGCGTACACCCTTTACCGAATACACCGCATTGCGAAGGTTTGCATTTTCCCTGCAGCACCTCGCCGCAACGGCACAAGGGATTGACTTTGCCTTTTAACCGCGGAACCGCATATTTTTTACGGGTATCATACGCCGCATACGCAGGCCGCAATGTCAACCCGGATAAGGGAATAACTCCCAAGCCACGCCATTCCGCATCGCAAGGTTCCATAACGGACGCCATCAGTTCTTTACCGGAAATACTGCCTTCCGAGGTTACAACACGTGGATAACAATTGACAAAAAACGGTTTCCCTAAAGGATATTTTGCCAAAATCACCGCAAAAGCCGTAAGTAATTCTTTCGCCGTAAAGCCGGCCACTACCCCGGAAACGCCTTCCGCCACCAGGGCTTCGCAATGTTCGGTTCCCATAACCGCTTCCACGTGCCCCGGATACAGAAAAACATCCGCACTGCCCTTTAAAGACGCATACGCCATGGGCATCGTCTTATTGGCCGTAAGAACAGAAAAATTTTTCAACCCTGCCGCCCGTGCCTGTTTAACAGCCAAACAAGCCGCCGGCGTCGTAGTTTCAAAGCCGACCGCCAAAAAAACCGTTTCTTTTTCCGGATGTGCCGCAGCATACGTATACGCATCAATCGGGGAATAGACAATTTCAATGTCCGCCCCCAAACTTCTTGCCCCGGCCAGACTCATTTCGGTTCCGGGGACACGTAACAAATCGCCGAAAGTACATAGGGTGACTTTTTTCTCCAACGCTAACCAAACGGCTTCATCTATATATTCTATGGGCGTCACACAAACCGGACAGCCCGGTCCGGAAATCAATTCCACTTGCGGCGGCAAAATTTGCCGAATGCCCAAGCGAAAGATTTCATGAGTATGCGTACCGCATACTTCCATAATGCGAACGGGCGGTCCGTCGTAACGGCGAATGATCTCCAAAGCCGTACGCTTTTTTGTACCGCCCATGTTACAAATCCTCCAAAATATCGTCGGTTTCCGCCGCATCATCGGCAGTTATTTTAGCAATGGCCATACCCGCATGCACCATCACATAATCTCCCGGATCCAAGCCGGCGATAAGCGCCGCCGAAACTTCCCGCTTAGCCCCCGAAGCATCTACTAAAGCCATACCGTTTTTAATAGTAACCACACGTGCCGGTAATCCTACGCACATAAAAAAAACCTCCTTTACACCGATAGTATTGTATTTTCCGCCGCAGTTTTACGCGTACTGCGGCGGAAAATACATCTCCTATACGGTTATTCTCTATACATGGCATGTACCGCCTGTCCCAACGCCAACCCGCCGTCATTCGGAGGGATAAGACTATGGGTTAATACGTTAAAGCCGTTTTCCTGTAAAACTTCTTCACACAGCCGCAGCAGCAAACGATTCTGGAACACGCCGCCCGTCAACGCCGCCACTTTGATACCGGTTTCTTGCCGCGCGGTCATACAAGCGCCGGCCACCATTTCCGCCACCGAAACATGGAAGCGATACGCAGTTTCTTCGATCGAACATTCCATCTCTATGTCATCCAATACATCTTTCCAGGCTTCCGCAAAATTCATCACTCGGAAAGACCCTCTTTTACAAAGCGGCTTCGGCATAAATTCAAACCCGAAAGAATATTCTTCCGCCGGCCACTTTTCCGCAACAAATTGCAACCGCATGGCCGCTTCCCCTTCAAAGGTGGACTCGCGACAGATGCCCAATATGGCGCTCACCGCATCGAACAATCTCCCGACACTGGTGGACGTAACCGTATTCACCCGTTCTGTCGCCATATATAACTGCGCCCGCCTTTCTTCGGAAGAGGCCAAGTGCAGTTCTTCCATTAACGCTTCCGCCTTTTCTCGCTCCTTTTCTCCGTAAAAATCATACAACAGATTCACGGCAATACGCCATCCTTCACGAGCCGCCGCATCGCCGCCGCATTGTTTAAACGGCGGTACGGAAGTATAGCGAACAAACGATTTCGGATCGCAAAGTAAAACCTCACCGCCCCAAATGGTCCCGTCCGTACCGTACCCGGTACCGTCAAAAGCAACGCCGATAACCTTATCCATATAATTATTTTCCGCCATACACGACAAAACATGCGCATAATGATGTTGTACGGGCACTACGGGCAAGCCCAATTCTTCGGCGACTTGCCGGGAATTATACTGCGGATGTAAATCGCAGGCCGCGACGGCAGGTTTTGCCGCCAACAAAGAGGAAAAACGCCGCATCGATTCTTTTAACACCGCTACTGTCCGCATATCACTCATATCGCCGATATAAGGCGACAGATAAAAAAGATTATCCTTACCGATACAAAAACTGTTTTTTAATTCTCCCCCGACGGCTAACACCTGTTTCTTTCTTCCCTTCCCCGCAAACACCGGCAAGGGTGCATAGCCGCGCGAGCGACGAATCATGTACGGACGGTTGTCATACCAATCCATTACGGAATCATCCGCACGCAAACGGATTTTTCGATCATGCGAGAGCACGAGATCGCAACAAGAAAGCATTTCCTGCCGTATGTCCTCTTCCGTACGACAAATGGGCGCTCCGGAAACATTGGCACTGGTCATGACCAACGCGGGAGGGACCTGTACCCCGTCATCATAAGTGAACAGCAACATATGTAAAGGCGTATACGGTAAAAATACGCCTACTTGCGGATTATGCGGAGCAACGGACGGCGCTAACCGCGAGTCCGTTCGCCGTTTTAATAACATAATCGGCTTTTGATATCCTTCCAACACTTCTTGCTGTTTATCCGTAATATAACACGCGTTTTTCACTGCCGAACTATCTCTCATCATAACCGCAAACGGCTTAACCGGGCGATGTTTCAAAGTTCGCAAACGAGCCGTCGCCGTTTCATCGGTCGCATCGCAACATAAATGAAAACCGCCCAAGCCCTTTACGGCAATAATTTTTCCCGCCGCAATCGCACGCCGCGCAGCACTGATGGCGTCCCGCCCCCGCTCGGCACGATCCAGCAAATAAACTTGCGGACCGCAATCCGGACAACAGACCGGTTGCGCATCATACCGACGACTTGTCGGATCTTTATATTCGGCCGCGCATTTTTCGCACATAGGAAACTCTTTCATACTGGTGCGTTCCCGATCATAAGGCATGGACTCCAAAATAGTCAGTCGCGGGCCGCAAGAAGTACAATTAATAAACGGATGTTGATAGCGACGATTTGCAGGATCCGTCAATTCTTTTTGACACGTAGGACAGACCCCGATATCGGGAGATACCAAAACCGTCCCGCCTTCTTTTTCACTTTCTACAATTTCAAACGAAGCATACGGCTCCTTTTGCACTTCCATCGTATCTATTTTTAAAATAACGGCACGTTCCGGCGCCTCGGCTTTTAATACTGTAAGAAATGTATTTTTTTGTTTTTCCGTTCCTTGCAATAAAATTTCCACATATGCTCCTTTATTGCATACTTGTCCTTTTATCGCCAGTTCTCTTGCCGTACGACAGACAAACGGTCTGAATCCTACACCTTGTACTACACCAAATACGGAAATACTGTATGTTTTCATATTTATCCTCTCCCAGATACTGCAAAATGCGGATAATCAATATACGTACCTAAAAACTCGGGAATCGCCCGTTTAAAATACACATCTCCTATAATACAATCAAAGTCGCCGTCGGCAACCAATGTCCGAAAATCATCTTCTTCCCGCAACACCGTATGCCCCGGCCTTGCCCACTGCGACGGACTCATAAACCAGGAAGCGGTATGCACCGACGCCGCCCCCGCTCGTAACAGTTCGGTCGCCAGAGCATTGGCGGCTACTTGCTGATGAACAATCAAAACATTTTTTTGAAAAAACATTTTTTTATGTGCCGTAACCGCTTCATATCCGAAATACCGACATATGTACGGTATTCCCAATCTTTTTTTTAACGCTTCCGCCCATAAAAGCCCGGTCGGAGAAACTACAATATTAAGTTTTGCCCGGCCCGCCTGTTCATAGTCTTCCAAGTGATCAAACAACAACACGCGTTGCCAACCTTCGCGGACTAACTGCCGGTGAATCGCAAGTCCGTCCCGAGGATGCATCAATTCCAACGGCACAGCGCCCAACACGCCGACCGTATGCGCATCCACCGCCGCCGTTTTCGCACCGAACGTTTTATCCAGTGCCGAATACGCCGCTTCCATCCCCCGATCGTACAGGGACATCCCGGTCGTCTGCAACGACAGTATCGGCACTTCGATTTTCTTCGCCAACATTCTCTCTAAGGCCTGATAATCCGTACCGATAACCGAAGGCACCGGCGTGCCGACAATCGCAATAAAAGAGGCTTGTATGTGTGCCGCCGCCCGACAAATTTTAGCTACCAGCCGATCATCCCGTCCCATAATCGCATCCATATCCCGCAAACCGGCGCTGAATACGGCACTTTTACGACCGCTGAACCACCGCGGCTCATCAAACCCGCAAATATTTCCGGCACAACCGCCGGCATCACAAATAACAACAATTCCCCCCAAACCGTATAAAACCGCCGCCGCACCCGATTGATCCGGGGCGAAAGGAGAAATATATTTCCACAATCCTTTCATGCGTTCCTCCTTTCTGTTAAAGCAGTATGTACGGCTTGTAATAACGAAATAACGCCGGCATATCCGAACGGCTGTATATCTTCATCCCAATATACATGTGCCGCGTGCGGATGATAATACGCACAATCTTTACCGATCGTCAAGTCGACGGGACAGTCGCGGTCTTCATAATACAACATAGTAGGCGACAAATTGGAATACACCTTCGTATCCGGACTTACGGCCGCCAAGTGTCGCACATACACAAAATCTTGCGCCGACAAATTGGCGAAAATTTCTTTCACGACAAATCCGTATTGCGTTAAAGCCAGAGCCATTTCATACGCATTACCGTTCTGCATTTCGCCGATGGAAACCGTCGTTCCGGCATGCTTCTCCCGCATCTTCGCTACCGCTTGCCGCGCTTGTTCCCACCGGGCGCCATCTTCCGCCGTCGTTCCCAAAACCGCTCCCAAGGCCTGATATTGCGTATGTATTTTGCTCACTTGATACAACCTGGTCAATTCGACGGCGGGAATACCCAATCGTTCCTGCATATCCCGAGCCGCCAACCGCGCTTCGGGATGTAAAATAATATTGAAGTTCGCTTGCGATAACGTCTTATATTCCTCAAAAGAACGACAGCGCGCCAATTCCTTGATAGCGGTAATTCCCATCTTGTGCAATATTTCATATAATTCGCAATCATCCTGCAACGGCGCAAAAAAACCGATAAGATTGACGGTTCGACGATGCCGGGTCTGTTTTTCCAACAACGAATACACGGCACGCCGCACATCCGCCATAGGCGGGTTTCTGCCTTCCCGGGTCAAGGCATACATATAGCAGGGAACCACGGGCAGCCCCGCTTTGACCGCGGCTTTACGACAGACCCGTTCCATATCCGTTCCCAACAAAGCATCTACACAGGTCATACAGACCATCACGACCGAAGGTCGCTTCGTAACCGCCTGTAAAATTTCCTCTATTGCCCGGGGAATTTTTGTTAAGTGGCGCCCCGTAACAATGTCGGTATCATCCATTTGGTAGTAAAAAAAACGCTCGCTGTATCCCCCCATTTCACTCAAAATAGTCGTATTACGACCGCAACATCCCGGACCGATTAACAGCATAATCGAATCGGGGACGGCCAACCCGGCCCGTTTCACCCCGAATCCCTGCGCGCCCGGGGAATTAAACGCCAGTGCCGCCGGCGAATTGTAAATCAAATGCGTAGAAGAAATAAGTTCTTCGGGAATATGGTTTTCTCCCGCAGCGGCCAAAGCCGCCATCGTAATACTATATGGTTGCAACGTATTCATTACGCCTCCTTTCCCAACAACGTCGCCAGTTGCAAAAAAGTTTGACTAATCGACGAAAAGGGGTTCGTTTCAATTACAGTTTTCCCTTGCTCTTCACTGTGATTAATGTCATCGCACCGGGGAATATCGGCGATCACGGGAACCCCGATTTGCGCGGAAAAAGCCTTTACTTTTTTTTCTTCATCGGGAACATTGCGACGATTTAAGATAATGCCCCGCACGGAGGCATAACTACGATCGGCAAAATTTTGTACCGCAACGGCAATATTATTCGCCGCATATAACGCCATTTTTTCTCCTGAAGTAACAATCAGCACCTGCTCCGCATATCCTTCTCGTATAGGTGCTGCAAAGCCGCCGCAGACCACATCTCCCAATACATCATATAAAACCACATCGGGACAGTACGTTTCAAACAGTCCCAAATCTTCCAGCAAAGCGAACGTGGCAATAATGCCCCTGCCCGCACAGCCTAATCCCGGCGTAGGGCCTCCGGTTTCAATACAAAGTATATTTTTATAACCGCGACGAGAGATTTCCGCTAAGCTTTGCGGGTCTTCATCATGCACCCGCATATACGACATCACCGATTCCAACGGTACGCCGCCCAACAAATTAAGTGTAGAGTCCGCCTTCGGGTCACACCCGATTTGAATAACTTTTTTTCCCGAATACGCAAATGCCGCCGACAAATTACTCGTCAAGGTGGATTTGCCGATTCCGCCTTTTCCATATACTGCAATTTTTAACATACTTACTCCTACCGGGGAAGCGGCGGATATATCGTTTTGGTACTGACTTCAGGAAGCATGCCCAATTTTCCGGATAAAGCGCTGATACAATCTTGCGGAGCATCGACAATGATACTGATCACATGAACCTTTCTGTCCTTATAAGGAACGCCCATGCGCCCGACGATATATTCGCCGTATTCATGTAAAATTTCATTCAACTTGTCCGTTGCCGTACGTTCACCGACAATAATTCCAATCAAGGCCAATCTCGTTTCCATACGAATTCCTCCCAAAAAAAGCTCTGTGCGAAAGCACAGAGCTTGGTATTCGAAATGTGCTTTCGTCTCGCTTGCGCAGTATTTCTTTGCAAGTAAGAACAAAATGCGAAATGGTAAGCTCCTTGTCAGAAAAAAAACTTTCAAGTTGCTTTTCTGCTAACAGTATAACAGATTTTTTTAATTTTGGCTATATTCTTCAATTTTTCCTTGCACAAAATCATCATAACGGCGCTTGAATTTTTCGCGATTCATTTCGCCTTCCCAACACGCCACCACCATGGTTGCCATACAATTACCGCAAACATTGCAGATCGTACGAATCATATCCAAAATACGGTCAATTCCCAATAAAATGGCGACTCCTTCCGTCGGTAAATGAAATGCGGCGGCCGTCGCGGCCACGACAATGATTCCGGCACCGGGTACGCCGGCAATCCCTTTCGTGGAAAGCATTAAGGTCAACATAACTAAAATCTGCTGTTCAATAGGCATTTGAATCCCGTATAATTGCGCAATAAATAAAATGCAGGCCGAACTATATAGGGTGGAGCCGTCTAAATTAAACGAATAGCCGGTAGGCATCACAAAGGTAACAATATTTTTCGGCACTCCCAAGGTTTCCAACCGTTTCATGGCACCGGGAAGAGCCGCTTCACTACTGGCGGTAGAAAAGGCTAATAATAAAATATCCTTTAACGATTTCAGGACATGAAAGAAATTAATACGAGTAAAGGCGCCGGCAATGACCGCGACAATAACAATAAATAAAAACGTGGCCAACGCCACGGAAGCAATTAATTTGCCCAGCGGAATTAACATTTCAATACCGTAACTGCCGACCGTATACGCAATCATCGCAAACACCCCGATCGGCGCCAAATGCATTACATACCCGGTGACTTTAAACATGGCTTCGGCAATACAACGACAGCCGCGAACGATCGTTTCTCCGTCTTTCCCGATATGCGCCACGCCGACTCCGAAAAAGCAGGCAAATAAAATAATTTGCAACATATCCTGACGGGCCGCCGCATCAATAATATTCGTCGGAATAATATGAACCACATAGTCCACTAAATTAATGCTGTGCTTTCCGGCGGCCGCCACTTGCCCGGCATCCCCGGCGGAAGCGGCAATATGGACCCCTAATCCGGGTTCCGTAATATTCATAATAATTAATCCGACAGCCAACGCAATCGTCGTAGCAAATTCAAACCAAATAATAGATTTGCCGCCGAGACGACCCAATTTTTTAAAGTCCCCCGTACCGGCAATCCCCATAACCAGGGTGCTGAAAATTAACGGGACGACAATCATCTTGATAAGGCGCAAGAAACCGTCGCCGAAAGGTTTTAATTTATCACCTACATCGGGAAATAAATAACCTACTAAAGCGCCCAATATAAGACCGATTAAAATTTGTGTGCTTAAGCCTAATTTTTTCACGTATCCCAAAACTCCTTTTCTCATTATAAAAAGAAAATATATTCACAGCGTCATTATTATACGCTATTTTCTACTATATCTCAATGTTTTGCAAGATTTCCCTGATTATCTATTAAATTTTTGCGTTCTTTATTCAATCGTCTTTCTTTTCTTCGATTTTTTAACTATACTATAAAAAAAGGAGGCTTGCCTATGTTTTGTCCCGAATGTCAAACAGAATTACGGGAAGGTGTTCGCCAATGCCCGATTTGCGGCACACGTCAACCGATCACCCTCCCCCCGCCGGAACCTACCATGCCGCAGGCGCCGCCTAAAACCTTGACGCCATATCGTTTAATCGGATTTTTAATTATCCTGCTGATTTTGCTTATCGGCTTATTTCATTTACAACAGTAAACAGACATTCTCTATATGCCGCAAGAAAACCGCCTCTCGGAAAAACATACCGTTCTTTCCGAGAGGCGGTGCATAGAGAGTGTCTGTTTTTATGATTCAACTAACATCCGTGCTATTTTTTTCATAGTTTCAATACCGTCATACCGGGCAATTTGATCCGTCATAATACAAAGAATGTAATCTCCGTGTGACGTAAAAATAATACCGCCGTCATCATACAAATTCGTGACTTCCCCGGTTTTATGCGCAATTTTCGCTTCCGGCAAAGCCGTAGGAAAACATTCCGTATCCGTTTGCCCCAATAATAAATCAATCATATATTGATCCAATGCAGGATCGACACATTTTTTTTCATAGACCCGGCGGAACCAGGTCCCCAAATCGCGTACGGAAGTTCTATTTTTTCTGGTTTCTCCCGGTGCGGTTTGCGCCATCATTTTCCATTCCAAACGAGTTTCCGTATAGCCGTGCTGTTGCATGTAATGATTAATCGCATCCATCCCGACCAGGTCGATCATCAAATTGGTGGCTGTATTGTCACTTTGCGTAATCATTAATTTCAATAAGGTGCGCACATCCACCACCGAACCGTCCGGATAGCCGCATAAAGAACCGGCACCACCTACTTTATCCGCTTCCTGTAAGGTAATGGTTTGATCGAAACTCATTTTTCCCTGTTTAATCTGTTCCATAGCGGCAGATAAAATAAATACTTTGATCATACTGGCGGAACGCATTGTATGATCATTGTAGATCACCGGTAACGCTCCCGCTTTACAAGGCTGAAAATATACCGCATAGATCCCGTCCTGCGATTGCAATTGCTGCTGTATCCGCTGTAACGTCCGATCATGTGCCGCCTGCTGTGCCGCCGTAACCGTCGTCTTTTGAGCCGCCTGCATAGGATACGGTATATATCCGAAATGTCGCGCTGCCGTTACAGCCAGAAAAAGAATAATAATGACCAATAGTACCTTACGTAATCCCCGTTTTTTTCTTTTTTTATTCGTCGTCTTACCGGCATATGTTTTCTCCCTCAGTATACGGCTATTGCCCCTGTACATATTGCTACTTATTATAACGTATTGTAAAATCATACGTCAATAATCCCGATTTAATACCATTCATTAAAACTTATAATTCTATTCATTGGTTTAATTATGCGATTTCCCAAGGATTTTTCCTAACATAAAATCCCATAAGGGACATAAAAGGGGCAAAGCCCTCCAGACTCCCCAGATACTATGTCATCTCCACTCTTTTTCCAGCAGGAAGTCGCGAATATTTTGGTGTTTTATGCCGTTCCGACTCATACCAAATTCGTCCAGCGTAAGGACGTACTTAGGGTAATTGTCCCGAACGCGCTCATAAACGCCAAACTCCCGTCGAATCGTGTCCTCTGAAGCCAACAAGTAGGCGACTTGGATATACAGCCGATTACCTTGCAATTCGCAGATAAAATCAATTTCTTTATCGCCCATTTTACCTACAGTCACATCGTAACCGCGGCGCCGCAGCTCTAAATAGACGATATTTTCTAAAACCAAATTGATGTCTCGCTGGTTGCCACCAAATACGGCTTCCCGCACGCCGTGATCGGCCATATAGTATTTCTCGTTCACCGTAAGAATTTTCTTTCCCCGAAGATCTTGCCGTTTCACTTGGTAAAACAAAAAGGCGTCCGTACAGGCTTTCAAATACCCTAAAACCGTTTCCGGCGATACGGAACGCCCCTCGCTTTTCAAGTACTTGGAAATAGCCGTAGACGAAAAGGTCGTGCCGATGTTAGCCGTCGCATAGGTAATAATCCGCTCCAGCATATCTACGTCGCGAACTTTATTACGTTGAACAATATCTTTGAGTTCCACAGAGTTAAATAAATCTTGCAAATACTGACGACAAGCAGTTTCCTCATACCGAAGATTGGCTAAGTAAGGCATTCCCCCGGCGGTAAGATAACGGTTAAAACACGTCCTAACATCGGCTTCCGGGAAAATAGTACGGTATAACTGAATAAATTCATCAAAAGAAAAAGGATAGATGACAAACTCCACATATCGTCCGGCCAAATACGTAGCCAGCTCGCCGGAAAGCAGCTTGGCATTAGAACCTGTAATATAAATATCGCAGTCCAGCTCCACACGGAAAGAATTGATACATTTTTCCCAGTCCTGCACTTCTTGGATTTCATCAAAAAAAAGATATACTTTTCCTGAAATCTGCGCCGCCCTGCGTATAATTTCATCATGAAGGGCTTGAGCCGTACAAAGGCCGGCATTGCTCATATTTTCAAAGTTAATAGAAATAAATTGGGCTCGATCCACGCCAGACGCCATTATTTTCTCCTGAATCAGCGCCAACATAACCGACTTCCCGCTGCGTCGGATACCAGTTAAAACCTTGACTAAATCGTTTCCGATAAACGGCCGAATACGGCTCATATACATCTCTCGCTTAATCATGAGTTTCCCTCCCCTCCATCATAAAATGATAATATCACAGATATATCTGATATTCAATTTATTTCATCATTTTTAACCGTTATACTAGATAAATTCATTATTTTTATGAAATATATCAGATATAGGATAGCAAATTATGCACTTAAACTTCTTCTATTACATCCAACATTTTATAATTAACTTTGAACTTAATTTAGCCAATATCCCCATCAATATATTCCCTCTGCAAGTTGTCGATAGATAATACTAGATTCTGCCAAAATAAGAAGAGATATGTTTTTAAACTTTGATAGAATGGAGCCGTAACATGCCATTCTGAAAAGAAAACAAACTATGTCTAAAAAAAAGTGTGCAGCTCAACAAAAAAGTACATATCTATTGTTACAGACCAACGTGACAAAAATTTTTGATGCTACCAAAGGTTATCTAAACACACCTGCTTCTTTTTATGGATATTTTACAAAAGATACGCCAGCTTCTTTCATAGGTTTCCATTCGTCTTTTAGCTCACGTTTTGGTAGACTTTCATAGACAAATAGCCAATTTCTATTAAAATCATCTTCATTTAAAGCCAATTCATGAGCATGAGCTTTCATCTTTTTTACAGCAGCATTGTTATCTTGTTTTTTAAAATATAAGAAAACAAAAAGTTTGAACAAGCATGAATTACTGTTAATAGCCTCTTCCGGGTCAACTTCACTAATTACAAAATCATATTTGATTGCAAAATATAGCGCATAACATATTAACTCATAATTTTTTTCATCCAATCCTTTCTTAAATATTTTTTGAGAAATATTGCAAATTTGTTTATTTGAATCAATAAACTTTTCAAAAACATTTTTATCAAGCAGAGGAACCAAATAAGGATAAATAAGACATAAATGGAATATAGTCTTAATATAATACTCTTTAGCATTGGAAGTTAGCTCTTGTTTAGCCAATATCTTAATTGCGTAATTTAGTATAGCAGCGTTTCTTTTATTATTTTGCATTAGTTCGATAGCTAAATCCAAATATGCTCTGATACCAATAAAATCTAGCTTCCCATTCCGGTACATAATTGATACAGTATTTATCTTATAAACCCATTGTTCAGCAGAAGCAACTGGAAGCTCTTTGATTTCAGTTTTTTTATAGTTTAGAGAAAGGTCAAAATTACGAAGTTCCTCTCTTAATTCAATTAAAAATTTTTGTCCAGCTTCATATGTATCTACATAGCATGTATAATCATCAATATTCCTAATGTATCGCCAACCATTATCATAAAGTTGTTTATCAATAACAATTAAAATTACCTCTGCCAAAAGGTTTGAAGTATGAGGGCCAATTAATAAACCGTGAGTTTCTCCATTTTTACAATTTTGTACCAAATGATCGATTTGATTATACCACTCTAACTGGTATTTATTTCCACTGTAAGCTTTCGCATGCTTTTTTCCAATTAATGCCCAAGGAATGGCATGTGTATAAATACTGGGAAAACAGGTTGAAATATCAGCTTTGACAACATACCTACTTCCAATCAATAAATCTGGTTCAGGAGATCTATCTGTTTTCCAATTAGAATAATTCATTGAAAAAAGCGAATTGCTTTTACCAAGCTTTCGAATATGAATGCGACTGATTTTATATTCTTGATTTACAGTCTGACTTGAAAAATGAGCTTTCAGTTTGTCCCAATTATCTGCAAGACATTGACACAATTTTTGGTATGCCATTGGATTGGGAATCCCCAATGGGCGTGGCACATTTATATTCCTCATGCTTTCGTAATAAATGTATTGTCTCCACTTATTAGCAAATGGTTTATTAAGGGTTGCACAATAGGCATAGAATGCCTCAGAACTAAAAATAGGCGGGAGCTTTTCTGTAAAAAGCCCATACGCAAGTAATCTTTTGTATAGTTCATTAGAAGAAATATCATTCATAATATCTGCATAACTTTTTAGCAAACGATCTCCCTCCTTAACACTAATCTTTAATATTAATATTATATCATGCAGGCTTAGTCATTAAAACAAAAGAAAATTATTCTAGTTGAAAGTAACACTCCCCAAATAATACAATAAGTATATAAGTTAAATTGTATAGTTCATTTTAGGCTTTTGTTTGGGAACAGCGTAAGTTGGGGGAGATTGTGGGAATATATGACGGTGTACATCAAACTCCAAAATATCAAGACAGTGGAATAATGTTTTTATCAGTAGAAAATATTACAACTTTACAATCTGCAAAATACATTTCTGAAGATGATTTTAAGCGATATTATAAAGTTTACCCACAAGAAAAAGATATTCTAATGACTAGAATTGGTGATGTGGGAACAACAAATGTAGTAGCCGATAATCTCTTAAAAGCGTACTATGTCAGCCTTGCGTTATTAAAATATAAGAACACGAATCCATATTTTTTGAGCAATGCAATTCAATCTGATTATGTAAAGGAAGGATTGTCCAATAGAACCTTAAAAACAGCAATTCCGATGAAAATCAATAAAGACGAAATTGGAAAAGTTGATGTAATGTTGCCAACATTGGTTGAGCAACAACAAATAGGCAACTATTTTAAGTCCCTCGACAACCTTATCACCCTTCATCAGCGTAAGTATTATATGCACCAATACTAACTTCAACTTAGTCCTGCTAAGGCTCGCATAATCAAATCAATATCCTGATTTTCGAGCTCTTGGATAATGTGCAGATATGTTTTTTGTGTTGTGGTCATGCTGGAATGGCCTAACCTTCTAGCAACGCTGGCAATAGATACTCCTGCAAAAAGGAGTAATGAAGCATGGGTATGACGAAGTCCATGAATAGAAATAATGGGTATATTTGCTTTTTTACAATACCTCTCTAATATATTATTTACTGTCGAGTTATAAATCCGATCCTTAGTAATAAAAATCGGTTTATCTATCGGCAGCCTTTTTACTAGTTCAGCAAACTGGATTACTGTTTGCCAATCAATTTGAATCTTCCGAATAGAGGAACGATTTTTAGTCGGCATAAAGCCGCCCTCTCCCTTATAGTCCCAGGTATTACTTATGGAAAGCATTTGATGGGCAAAATCAAAATCATTGGGTGTAACTGCTAACGCTTCGGAAAAACGCATCCCCGTCGTTGCTACCAAAAGAATTAACCAATCCCAACTAATGGTATTCTGTAAATTCAGAGTATTCAATAAGGTGTGAAGCTCATACTGATTGAGATATTTAATCTTTTTTGGAGTTGGCGTTTTCCCTTTAATAATAGCTTTTCTTGTAGGATCTTTTAGAATAAAGCCGTCATCCACAGCATCGATAATAGCCCCCTTTAGCTGATGATGAAAGTCCATAGTGGTTTGTTTTTCATGGGTAAACGCATAATCATTTAAAATCTGTTGATAAGTAATTCGCGATACGTCACAAAGTTTAAGTTTCGGTGCTAATTTTTTCAACCATACCAAAGTCATCTGATATTTCTTTAGCGTAACGGGCCTAATAGCCCCTTCCTTATACACTTTAATCCATTGTGCATAATAATCGCAAAAAAGATCCGTATTTTTAATTTCTCTTAACATAGTTTACCTCCATTTCTAACGCATATATACTCACGCTGATGAAGGGTGATGAGGGTGTCAATATGCTGGAAATATTCACCAATTCTTTTCTGTTCGGAATACGTAGGTAAATCAATTTCGAGACCAGTAACAATCGTTCCAGAAAGATTTCCTTGTCCACCTTGTAAGTATTTGCTAATAATGGGTTGCTTACTTTTCCGTAACCATTGCATGATAAACTCAGAATCAAATTCAGCGTGTGGTTGTATAGCTAGAATTGCTTGATTTATAGCCCCATTCAGTCTTGAACGACCAACCTCACCACTTGTTGCTCCATATAACGCATATAAAATATCACCTTTTGCAACGGTCTTAGCAGATGAGTTTTTCAGGCCTTCTTCAGATAAGAATAATTCTGTAGAATCACTGTTAATTTCGGCTGATCGGATAAAGGGAATATTTCCTTCATAATACTTTTTTTGTCCCACTGAAGGGGTACCACCAGAATAACTTTCTGCAATATCTTTCAGCTTACGCTGTTCCCAAGCAAAAATTAATATACACAATAAATCCAAGCAACATGTATATGCCATATTATTGCAATAATATAAAAGAGCCAAGGATATATTCCTTGACTCCCCAAAATCAGCATATTTAATTTAATAAGCCACTTATCATTTTACTATTGATGTGCAGCGACATATTTCTGCGTTCGGCTCTTAGGCCGTTCCGGACAGGTCATTTTCAACGTTCCGGCTTCTACTAAAGGACGCACGTATTTATTGATAGCATAGCCGACGGTTTTTACTTGTAAAAAGTCGGCAATTTCTTTTCTTGTCCGCGGCGTCCGGCAAAAATCAAGCAAATTTTTCTTCCCGTTCTCTGCATCTGTCTCCGCAGTACCTGCTTCTACTGTATTATAGAATGTGACGACAAATTCATTGCGCCTGTTTTCAAATTTAGGTTCAGGCAATCCATAGGCTTTCATTTCGTTACGCATCGTAGGGATACCAGAATACCGATTTTCCGCCTCCGTCATACTCTCGGCCATGACGGCCAATGCGGGATTTCGTATGTCTGTCTTGGCAATACCTAATTGGTCTACTGTCATTCTCCCATATAGGCTGCCGGGGCTATGGATTTCCATTCGATCGGTAAACATGTCAATTTGAATGGGCATCCCTTCCGTATAAAAGCTATAATCGCGATGAATAACGGCGTTCAATACGGCTTCACGAATGGCAGCAATCGGATATTCCGTCTGGTCTTTCCGTTCTCCCGTTGTTCGGTCTATGACCGTCCTCACCTTCATATTGCGAACGCAAAACGCAATAGCTTCTTTTACCATAACAGTTAGGCTGCCTTCAATTCTCTTATTGTCTAGAAAACGAACATCTTGCTCCGTTGTATCGCCAATGGCGGTCCCCGGCACGATGATAGCCGTTATGCCTAATTGCGGAAAATATCCTTGCGGATATATACCAAAATTCAGCAACGCCGCCAATATAGGCTTACCGTTTCGCAATATATTCAGCATTTCATACATCATAGCCTCCGGCAACTGGGCAAATTTAGGCCGGTCAATTTTTTTCTGCTCAATATAGAGAGCTACACTGTCTTGATCTAAAGATTTTAAGCTTGCCCGTTCCACAAGGCGTTCATCGTCATGCAAATGCTTTCGGAATGCTTCCAAACTATACAACTCATAGTCCGTCATATGTAAATCGGCATCGCCAACGCGAATATAAGAGCCTTTAATCCTTCCGGTCCCGGTATAATAACAAGGTCGTTCCGAGATGTCCAGGCCTGGGATTTCTGCGGAACAAATATAGGCGCCGTCGTATTCGGCAACCGTAAAAACAGCTCGCACCGGCGGCTCCATTTGTAAACACTGAGCCGTAACTTTTTTCTGCAAGTCCTGCAAATCATACACGCCGACAATTTTGAAATCCTGCGTTTCATCTATGCCAAAAATCAAAATTCCGCCGTTATCTTGATTGGAAAAACTAGACAATGTATCATACAACCGATTAGGACACCCTTTTTCCGCTGCTTTTAATTCAATATTTTGTTTTTCCGTCTTTTGATTTATAATTTCGTTTACTAATTCTATTAAATTTTCTGGTAGCATTTTATAATTCACCACCTTTTATAAAATCAATGTCCTAAAATTTTATTATCTTTTTTATATTTTATTATTTTCAATCATATTTTTATATATTTTATTATCAAATGATTATATATCATATATTATATTTTATATTTTATATTTGTCAATTACCTTTTATATTTTATCCACATTCTATATCCCATTATAGCAGTTAATTCGGCTTTTTTATTTCAAAACCGCCACGTAAAATAAATTCACGCAATATTTTGTCAATTTTCACGGGGATTTTAGGAGGTATAATTGATTTCCCTTCGATTTTTTCAAAATACGCTTTAGCTTTCTGTTTATCCACTGTTGCTTTCAAAGCATCAAACCGCCCAAATTCATTGATATTGCCCTCTGTGATTTGCAAGGCCATAAGAGCACGAAGTTTCTGTTCATCTAGTCCAAAGACCTCAGCAAAACGATGCAGTTGATCGTCCTTGGCTTTGGTCATGTATTCCGTAATGTAGTCTCGCAAGGTTTTGTCACCTTCTGGTACCACATCGCCCCGCTGAATGTCATGTAGGAAAATATTAGCATATTTTTGTTCTTCCTGCGTCAACGTCGCAAACGTCTTATGCAGTTCATCGACAGCTTGTTTAAGCGCCTCTGCATTATCTCCTTCTTGTCGGAGTATCTTCGGGAATTTCTCAAAGCGGGTATTCATGTAATCCGAATCAATCATATCCGTGTCAATAGCTGTAAGATAGCCTTCAATATCATAGGGTACATCTTCATCTCCATTGGAGCCATCACCCGTCCCAAATAATTCTTTATAGCGAAGCGCTAACGTTTTATAACTCTTTTCGTCTAAGGCTACGTTGATAATATATGATTCAGCGGATTCATCTTTAGTAAATTCATAGAACAGATTATTCCAGGTAAAACTTGGCGTTTCAATCGATTGGCTTTTAGGCCGCATTGATTTTCCTTATTCTAATTTCATTTTAAAAAGCCTGGAATCAAAACATGTTTTACCAATTTTACAAATGGCAACTCTCCCTACACCAACATATTATGCGAATGAAAGTGAAAGAATTAAAAATTATACATTGGGAATTAAAGCCAATATCCTTTTTTTATGCAACAGGGCATTTCGTAAAACAGTATTCAAATTGGTTCCCTACGAACAATTGATTCGTGAGAATTACCAACTAACAAGTGTTGAACAAATAATGGAATCTCGCAATATCATGGCAAAAGAACTTATCTCTTCAAATGCTTATGCTTTATTGCAAAAAGACATAACTACTCCTTTATTTGATTTAGAAGCTGCCATAAGTAAAGAACATCAATAGCATAGGGCTACAAGGGGCAAAAAAGGGGCAAACTTTTCTATGTTTTTGTATTCATAGAAAAGTCCGCCCCTTTTTTCGGTACGCCGAAAGCGGCTATTTTATGCGATTTTTGTTTGTCTTGGCTTCAAGGAAATTCCTTGTTTTTAATACCATTCATTAATAAAACAAGACGTAGGCGGAAACACTTCCTGCAATGCGGCCAATTCTTCCTTCGTTCCCCGTAATTTATCATAAAACGCCAACTCCTTTGCCTGTACGGCACCCCATACTAACAGTCCCAACGAACCGATCGGCATGGATACACCTTGTCGACAAGTCGTTTTTTCCACCTTTCCGCACCCGTTGTCTACGGTTAATTTCCACCAACCGGTATTCCATTCCGCTAACGGATCCGTAATATGTAATACCATTTCCTGCCGTACTGTTTTTGCATACGGAATAGCTTCCAAACAATGTGGCACGTCTACAATCCGCCCCGTCATAAACGGAATCGTTTCATGCCCTTTTTTCCCGTCCGGATAAAAGCGATACGATTGATCCTGCAGGCCTTCATTCCATTGAAAAACATCTCCTTGTGAGCGATGATTGTACATATATGCTAATAACCCTTTTTTTCCCTTCCAGGAAGAATAAATAAATTCTCCGGCATAAATAATGGGGTCTCCCAATTTATAAAAAGCATACCCTACCGGTTCTTCGCCGTCATAACAAAGGACAATATTCCCTTCCGCCAATTGAGCTTCTATATGACTGTGCCATGACGCTTCATCTCTCACCGCATATCCTGAAAGCGATTTCGTATACGCATCATATACCTGTTTTAAATCCTTCCACGCCTGAAAAGATTGTACAAACTTATAGCGCATATTTTTTTCAGTCAACGGGCGCAATGCGTCCAAAGACAAGGTTTCCCGCCATTGATGACAATATAATTCATATCCGTACGGTTGATAAAACCCTGCTTTTGAAGGCATAAGAATCTGTATATACTGCCCCTTCTGCCGCATTTCCCGCAACGCCGCCGCTAACAGTTTTCCGCCGGCACCGCTACTTCTGGCTGCCGGCTGCGTCGCCAACCCGACAACATACGAAGTTTCTACGTCCCGACCGCGCAATCGCAACGTATACGGATTTAAATGCGTCAAACATTGTACTTCTCCGTCTTCTTCGCCCAATAATACTTGTTCGGGCTTATAATATTTCGTAAAGTACCATTGAAAAAACGGGTCCTCTTTCGGTTCAAAACAATAGTCCCACAAAGATTCCACAACCGCGCGATCTGCCGGTGTTGATAAACGAAACTTCATATGCTGTTCCCCCCTTAAAAATAAAACCTCCCGAACGGAGAGTTCGGTACTTTCTCCGCCCAAGAGGTATACGACTCTCAGTCTTTTAACGTAACATCAAATTTTTCTACAAAATGACACGGGTTATACGATTCCTTGGAATGTCGCAATCCGGGAATTCCCATGTCTTCTTCTCTGTTAATATACGTCGTGTGACTCCAGGCATGCACGACAAATTCATGATTAATAGCCTGATACAACCCGCGAATCTGCGGATCGCTCTTTTCAAAATGAATAATGGCCGTATCATTATTCAACATTTCTCCAACCGAAAACGCAACAATTTTATTAAAAATCCGAATCGCGCCTCCGGTTGCCCCCAACGCCGTCCAATGACGAAAAACCTGTTCAATAGCCTGCCGTTCACCGCTCAGTTCAGCAGCGTCTTCTTGATCGGCATGTTGTTGATACCAGGTCGTTTCCGCCGCCAAACATTCGTCCAAAATATCTTCCGTAATCGGTTCATATTCCCAGCGAGCAATATATTCACTCCGAAAATGATTCAAATTATTTTTCTTTTGCCTATATTTTTTACCGGAAAGATTAATTAAATTTTGTGTTAAATATACGTATTCATAATTATCCCGATCCGGGGTAAACGTATAACATTCCGGACAGTATGCCCGAATACGTTCGGCTGCCGCCGGCGTTACGCCTTTTAATAAAAACGGATAGCCGTGATCGGCAAACCATTGCTGCATACGTTCCAGTCCCTTAATAAAATCGCTGTCTTTACCGGTAAAGGGCGGTATCCAAAATTGTTTGTTCCCTCTTCCCGAACGTATATATAAAATATTATTTTCTTCCGCCCATTGAATTTCATAAGGTTTTTGCCAGGCAAATAACGCCATAAACGTGGCGTCCGCCTGTTCATACCGGCGTTGTTTAAAATATTCATCAAAACAAGGTTTATCTTCCAACTGTATTTCTTTAAACTGTATAATAACGATTCCCTCCAAACTATGTACTTATCCCTTTGATACAAAAGGATTTCCTTTTATAAAAAAACGCCAAGGAAAAAATTTTCCCTTCTCCGCATACTCAATATGTATGCGCGGACCGGTACCGATAGAAAACCGCTCCCCATACGGCGACCCGGCAATATATAAGGAATCTCCCCACAACGGAAGCCCATTTTCTTGACGCGAAATTTCCATGGCCGCACAAAGTTTTCCCGGGCCGTTAGTTACGGCGGGATTCATCTTTTCCCGCCGGCGATTGTGCAACATCGCCTCTATTCCCCCGACCGGTTCTACCGCTCGAATCAGCACCGCCTGCGCATCGTCTTTTGCCGACGTTACTACATTAAAGCAATGATACATCCCATAAATTAAATATACATAACTGATGCCGCCGGCTTCAAACATGGGCGCATTTCGCAAGGTACGACCGCGAAAAGCATGAGAACCGTCATCCGCCGCCCCTTTATAAAAGCCGCCATACGCTTCCGTTTCTACAATTTTTCCTATATATTCGGCGGTCTTTGTACAATGGATAAGATATTGTCCCAATAATTTGGGAGCAATATGTATCGCGGCGTCTTGAAATTCTTCTTTACTCCATGTCATAGTTTTCATATTTTAATGATGTCCTAATAAATGAGAAATCTCATTCGCATATTGATTAAGTGTAAATAACATCTTTTGCCGTACAGAATCGTAAAAACGCATAGTCGGTCCGGCAATCGTTAAAGCCGCCGCAATCCCGCAGTTTCCCTGCAGTATAGGAACCGCTATAGCAAATAACCCGTGTTCACTTTCATCTTGTGTAACCGCATACCCGTGTCGACGAATCGCATGTAATGCCGACAAGGTAATCGCCCCGTATTCTTCACAAATACGTTGTTGTTCCGCCGGGGACGACCATGCCAGTAATACTTTTCCCGCCGCGCCTTTATAAATAGGTACCGATTCTCCCGCCGGAATGACCCGTCGCAAAGCATGGGAACTTTCTACCGCTTCCAAACACAGGCGACTGTCGCCTTCGGCAATATAAATACTTGCCGTCTCATTAAAATCTTGTTGCAACCTTCGTAAATAAGGTTTTGACAACGTACCTATATTGCCGGTGCGCAGAGACAAACGACCTAACGCCAAGGCCTTATCCCCCAATCGATATTGACGTGTTTTCAAATCGCGTTGTAAATATTGTCTTTCCGCCAACGTATTTACAATACGAAAAGCCGTAGAAATATTCAGCGTTGTATATCCGGCAATCTCTTTTAACGATAACCCTCTATTACTTTTTAGAAATAAGTCCAGCACGTCTAAACTTTTTTCTACCGACTTTAATAACCCCCGTGTATGCGACTGTTCCACTGTTACACCGGCCTCCCGTCTTTACCGAGTCTTTACTTTCATCCCGATTTGTAAAGAAGCGGGCGGATCGGAAACCACCCGTTCTCCCGCCTGTAATCCGTCCAAAATAACTACCCGTCCGGCGACGGTATCCCCCGTCAAAACAGCCCGCGTATCCACGATACCTTTATCATTGACAATGTATACAAAATCGCCGCTGTCTTTCGTTTGTACCGCTTTTTTAGCTACAGTCAACTGTGGCGCCTGCCGCTCCGTACTTAACCGCACATAACACAATTCCCCGGGAGAAAATGACTTGTCGGCATTGGTAAAAGTGATTTTAGCGACAAACGTTCCTGTAGACGGATCTTTTACGGTCGTCAAGTACGTCAGTCGTCCCGGTTCCGTTTTTCCGGAAGGATTCATAATATCAATGTGCAACCCTCCCTTATGCCATGCATCTCCCAAAGTTTTTATATAATTTTCAGGTACGGTTACACTCACTACCAACGGAGAAATTTGTTGTATCGTCGCCAGTACTTTTCCGGCTATCGCCAGTGACGGATTATCCGCTACCGCTGTAATTCGTCCGGCAATAGGCGATACGATGACGGCATTGGCGAGCATGGCTTGTGCCGCTTCTACGGACGAAGACAACGCCGCCGTACCGGTGCCCGCTGTTACCGGAACGGCGGCAACCGCCGCTTGCCGCATAAGTCGGTCATATTCTACCCGGGAAATCGCCCCCAAGTTATACCAATTCGCCAACTTGGCCTGCTCCGCCGGATCTACCTTCGGTGTTACCGGCGCCGCTACCGCCGAAGTTGCGTAACGGGCCGTCTGTACTTGTCGCCGATATATACTGTCGTCTACTTTCGCCACTACTTCCCCGGCCTGTACTTCTTGGCCCTTGACCAACGGGGTCGTAACAATTTTTCCCGAAAGTTTCGGAATAACATTCACTACCGTTAAAGAAGATACGCTTCCTTCTAACGTCAACGTGACGGGCGCCTGCGAAAAAGAAACCGTTTCCACCTTTACATCCATATTCTTACTGCAACCCGCTAAGCCTATGACAACTGCAACGACTCCTATGAGGGAAAGCCATTTTTTTAATTGCACAAGATCACTTCACTATCCGTTAATGTAAAAACGTATAATACAACGTTACTAAAACTGTTCCCGGAAATCCGAAAATACCAATAATCAAACCGGTTACCAAAGTAATAGGAACGTGTGCCAAATGAAGGATATGACCGTATGTATTCACTATATGAAGAACGACCAATCCGGAAATAATATGAAAAAACAATTTTCGCAAAGGTGCCAAAATAAGTTTATTCAGAAAAAAAAGAATAACGATTCCCAAGATAATCCACCAATATTGCATCTATAGGGCCTCACATTTCCAGACGATTTGCCACTGCACCGGCTAACGTCGCTTCATCCGCATACTCAAGATCACCGCCTGCAGGCAGCCCTCTGGCAATACGGGTAACGCGAATGGGAACGGGTTTAAGCAATCTGGCTAAATACAAGGCGGTCGCTTCCCCTTCCACATCGGGATCCGTAGCAATAATAACCTCTTTTATTTCCGTATTTTCCAACCGTTGCAACAATTCTTTAATACGCAAATTATCGGCACCGATGCCGTCTAAAGGCGACAAAGCCCCCTGCAATACATGGTACAGGCCGCCGTAATTGCCGCTGCGCTCAACAGCCAACACATCTTGCGGCGTTTCCACCACGCAAATCATGGACCGGTCCCGTTTACGATCACTGCAAATAGGACAGGGATCTTGTGAGGATAAATTAAAGCACTGCGAGCAAAAACACATTTTTTGTTTTGCCTCCTGCAACGCATGAATAAACTCATTTACCTTTTCTTGCGGCTCCTGTACCATATAATATGCCAATTTACGCGCAGTTTTAATCCCGATTCCCGGCAACCGGCGAAATTGCTCTGTTAAACGATCTAACGGCGTATCCATTAAAAAAGCCCCGGAATACGCATGCCGTTAGTAATCTTGCTCATTTCTTCAGACATCATTTCATCTACTTTTTTATTCGCTTCATTAACTGCCGCAACAATCAGATCCTCCAGCATTTCCGTATCTTCCGGATCTACAATCTTCGGATCAATGTGAACGGACTGCACAATTTTAGCACCGTTAATCGTAATCGTTAACGCACCGCCGCCAACCCCGGCTTCTACTGTACGATTTTTTAATTCATTCTGCAACCGTTCCATTTCCTTTTGCATCTTTTCTACTTTTTTCATCATGCCCTGCATATTACCGCCAAACATTTTCATTCCTCCCCATAATTAATTCAATTTATTTTTTTCTTCTCTATATATATTACATTCTCCTACGATTTTGAGCAACGGTTCCATTAACGCCCGTGTCTCCCCGTCCATTGCAGGTACGCCGGCAGCCGCTGACCAATGCGCAGCCTCTGTTTCAAATTCTGAACTCCCTGTATCCCGCATTTCCGAAGAACTCGCTTCACCGGTCAGGGACTGTTTTTTTTTTCAAATTTCCCCAACATAGGATCCGCAGCAAGAAAATTTTGTACCCGGCATACCTGTCCCGTAACTTGCGAAAACGCCTTTTCTATACATTTGCCCGCCTTTTCTCCATTTACTATTTCCATATGAAACGGACTGTTATAGGTCATAACCGCCTGCCCCTCTGCCAAATAAAACAATGTTCCGCACGCAAAACACCGAGAAACGGCCGCCATTTTTTCTTTTTTTAAAATAGTTTCCACTTGCTTAAATACGTCTGTATAAGAAAAGGTATCGGCCGCCGGAGCGGTTGCCGCCTCCTCCGTATCTGCTTCGGGAAGTACCGGTATTTCTTCCGTCTTTTTATTCTCGGGAATAGCTTCCGCCACTGTCCCGGAATCCGTATCACCGAAAGAAGGAAGCGGGACCGTCGTATTCGCGACACGGACCGGAGCCGACGATTCGCCAACACCTTCCTGATTTTCCGTTGCCGGGGAAAGAGCCGCCACATTGTTTTCGCTTCCGGCAACTTGCTGTCGTCGTAACCGATGCACTTCTTCTTCCAAAGCTTGCAACCGTTGCCCCCAAGAAACCGGCTCGGTCCCGCTTTTCGCCGCAGGAACCGGTTGTGCCGCGCGTAACATGCCCATTTCCACAACAATCCGCGGCATGGGCGAAGTTTTTGCCTGCCATAAGGTTTCCTGTAAAATCTGTAACATGTCAAATAAGCGCCCGCTCTGAATCCGCTTCGCCTGTTCCTGCAATAGAGGCGCCATATCTCCATAAGAAGACAGCACCGCCGCGTTCGCATCCGCCCGGCATAATACTAACGCACGTAAATGTTCAATACAAGCAGTTAAAAGAATCGTCGGTTCTTTTCCCAGATGAATGATCTCATCAATTTTTCGAATAATTTCTCGACCGTCATTATCCATCAGGACCCGACAAAATGAAAATACCCATTCCATTCCGATTAATCCCAGTATATTTCTTACCGTATCGGCATCGAGTACGGTCGCGCCGGTGCCGACACATTGATCCAACATACTTAAGGCGTCGCGCATACCTCCTTCCGCTTTTACCGCTAACACACGAGCCGCATCCGCAGCCAAAGAAAGATGTTCCTGCGCGGCAACATAAAGTAATCGCGCCGCTATATCGTCACTCGTAAGTCGTCTAAATTCATAGCGCTGACACCGGGATAAAATAGTAATAGGAATCCGTTCCGGTTCGGTCGTAGCTAAAATAAAAATAACATGTGCCGGCGGTTCTTCCAAGGTTTTAAGCAGAGCATTAAACGCTTCGATCGTAAGCATATGTACTTCATCAATAATGTAAATCTTTTTTTACCTTCCGCCGGCATAAATTTAACCGTTTCCCGCAACGTCCGAATGTCTTCAATACTGCGATTGGATGCCGCATCAATTTCTACTACATCCAGCGATTCGCCCCGCATAATATGACGACAAATTTCACAGGTATTACAAGGATGCCCCTTGGTACCTTGTTCACAATTAACGGCCCGGGCAAAAATTTTGGCCGTACTTGTTTTTCCCGTACCGCGAGGACCTGAAAAAAGATAAGCATGCGCCACCTTATCCATAATAATCGCTTTTTGTAATGTTTCTGTAATTTGGCGTTGTCCCACTACATCTTCAAACGTTTTGGGCCGCCATTTACGGTATAACGCAACATATGCCATGATTAACCTCACAGAATATAAAAAAAGCAGCTAACTGCTGCTTATAACCAACCGAAAAGTACTCGTGTATGATAACCCGTCAGGTTTCCCTGTGGCACATGAAAATAACTATTTATCGCTGCTTCCTCTCGGACCTGACGAGGTTCATAGGTTTTCATTGCACAAGCCCCGACGGATTACCATGCACCGGTACTTTTATTAAGTTAGCGATATTATTATAGCTTGAAATACTATATTTAGCAAGATATAATCGATATCTCTTCGCTATTATTAAAAAAACAAATCCCCTACAACAACCTGCGCCGCTGTAGGGGACTTTGTTTAAGAGAACGCTAAAATAGGCGATATAATCAGAAGAATGCCGGTAGCAATAATTAAATATAAAGACAACCCTTTCAACTCTCGCAACAACGGTACTTGATAAACTAAATAGGCAGGTATCAGACAGCCTACCAAACCGAAAATGGGACTGCAAATAGAAGTAAAGCTTAAGACCGGCGCATTGAGAATAATCGCTCCCCACGACATTAATACGGCAAAAACAAGAATACCGAACGATACTGCCCGGGTCGATATTTTATCTTCCGCAATGACCCGTTTTAAAGCATTCATCGTCAACCCCTGACAGGCTTCTCTGAAGCCCAAAAAGACCCCGAAAAAGGCGGTTACCACGGCAAAAATATTTAAAATTAAACTCATAATTTTTACAGATTCACCGGGAATCCCTTTAGCCGCCAAGGCTAACGCGGAAATATTTTTATCATAGGCCATCACAGCCTGTTCGTGTCCCATAGCCAAGGTAAAAGAAATAGCATAAAAAAATACTACCACAAACAATATTCCGAAGGCAATATTCATGGCTCTTAATGATTTATATCGTGCCACTTCAATAGATGTATTGTGAGAACGATAAGAAATAACCATGGGACTGAGGCTTTGTAAAAACAGAATGGAAGTTAAAGTAAACGGCAACATAATAATGGTTTCACGAATTAAATACGCCATATCGGGAAAAGCGCCGATATTGGCCAAATTCCAATGTTGCACCATTAATATCCCCAGTACGGCGACCACTCCCAACTTGGTTAACACCATAAACGTGGAAATTTTAAAAAGCACTTTTTCACCGCGCGAAGCTAATGCCACTAAAAGACAGATGATGGCCAAGCCGTATAAAGGATTATGGGCTAACGATTGTTTCGTAATGCCGAAAGTAACTAAAAACGAGGCACTATCATTATTAATCGCCGTAGAATATACAAATACCCAAATAATAAGCATGATAAAATATAAAATACCTAAAAAGAATCCCCAGTTTTTCCCTAAATAATTGCCGATAACTCCGGGGTAATCTTCACATCGCGGCGATTTGGCCAAAGTATTAATAAATAACCGCTGAAACAGATACATCGCCGGATACCCGATAATAGAGGACAGTAAAAAAACCCAAATACCCGCTAATCCTACTTTCACAGGTAAAAATACAATACCGGCACCGATAGCCATACCGATACTGAGAATGACCCAACCCCAGTCCGTACTGTCAAATGCTACCGCTTTTCGCCACTCCGTCTGTGACATGCCGGCTTTTTCCCAAGGAAAAACACGGCGTGCAGACTCCGATACACTTTCATGTTTCATTTCTCCTCATACTCCTTTTATATATGATTACCATATTGGTATATTATTCATAATATCATAATTGTTTCCGCTTGCACAAGAATAACCCGAATAATTTATTATGCCTAATTTATATATATAAAATTTGTATCAAAAAGAAATGCAATATATTACAAAACCGGTGCTTTTTTTACAATGCGGCACCGGTTTTTCTGTGTAACTTTCTTAAATTTTTTCTATTTTTCTTCCCATTCTCCGGTATACGAAACCGCTGCCGGCCCTGTCATATACACATTGCCGTCGGTTTCGCTATAGTCAATATGAAGGGTCCCTAAATATAATTGAACATCCACCTTTCTGCCGGTAAAGCCGTTTAAAAAAGAACCTACAGCACACGCGCAGGAACCGGTTCCGCAAGCAGNGCGCGCGCGCGTCCAG
>NZ_AFIJ01000025.1 GCF_000214495.1 Megasphaera lornae
TCTGTAATCGTAACATTTTCTACTTTACTGTTCGGATGCTTCGTATCTTTTACCTGCAAGACAATTTCATGTTTTTCGTTAACACTGTACTTCTTATCGGCTGCATTTTCGTTTGCTACCAACCGATAATCCGTTGCATCTTTCTGCGCTTGATCCAGTTTTTCCAATACTTTTGTCAATTGTCCCTGACTTGCCGCCTGATCGGCTTTCATAGTATCCGTCAGCGTCGTATTCGTAAGCCCCGTAATCGTGCCTACATTGCTGATGGTCTTATTTTTCCCGTCGATCTTCAGGGCATCGCCGGCGCTTCCGAAGGTAATGCCGTCCAACCCGGTGAGTTCCTTGGCCAGACGCAAGGTCAATGTCTTATTGCCGTCGGCGGTGACACCGATATTACCGGCTTGACTTAATTTGTCATTTTCCGTAATACCGCCGGTCACTTTCAACTGTTCATTGAGTTTCAGTTTATCTTCCGTACCCATATCTCCCATGAACTTCAGGCCGTCATTCATCGTCGCCAATTCATTATTCTTCGTGCCGTCTTTGACGATGATCCGCGTTGCGCCGTCTTGACCGTCCAACCCTACGTGACCGTCTCCGGTGGTAATGGTAATAGCGTTTTTACCGTCTTTCCCTTTCATGCCGATAGAGCCGTCCGCGCCGTTCAAGGTAACGCTGTTGCCGTCTTTTCCGTTGACTCCGATGGTGCCGTTCTGTCCGTTAACAGTAACACTATTGCCGTCTTTTCCTGTTGCTCCAATCGTGCCGTCTTTGCCGTTAATGACCACACTTTCGCCGTCTTTACCGTGTACCGTTACTTTGCCGTCTTTGCCGTCTTTGCCTGTACCTTGTTTGCCGACTTCCACCTCATCTTTCAGGGCATACGTAATCTTCTTGCCCGTCTTGCTGATTTCCAAGCCGTTTCCGGCGGCAAATCCGAAGGCGTCTTTCTTGTCCGCACCTAATTTTACAGTAAACGTATTATCCGCATTATTTTGATCATTAATATATACGTCAAAGCCTTGGTTGGTCTTGTATAATTGTCCGCCGTTAACGGCATCTTTGCTGTTTTCCGATACGTCACCTTTAGCCACATTATGGATAGCCGTACCCGTCGTCGTATTTCCTGCCAAGGTAATGGAATCTTTATTTACAACGTCGCCGTTCTTATCGTACTTAACGGCATAGTCGTTAAACGTATCCGCAAGCTTCGTTACATCGGATTTCTTCGCTACATCGGCAATGGTTACTTTTTCCGTATTCGTCGGATGCTTCTTATCTTGTACGGTTAACGTCACTTCACCGGCATCGCTGACCGTATATTTATGGTTCGTCGCATCCTCCGGATTGCCGACCAACTGATAATCCGTTGCATCTGCCTGCGCTTTATCCAGTTTTTCCAATACTTTTGTCAGTTGTCCCTGACTTGCCGCCTGATCTTCTTTCATGTTATCCGTCAGCTTTGTATTCGTAAGTCCCGTAATCGTGCCTACATTGCTGATGGTCTTATTTTTTCCGTCGATCTTCATAGCATCGACGGCGCTGCCGAAGGTAATGCTGTCCATATCCTTCAGTTCTTTTGCCAAGCGAATCTTTAATTTTGCATTCGCTCCTTCTGTTACCGATTCGACGCCGATATTATTTTCTGTCAGGTTCGTAATTTGTTCCCCGACTTTGCTAATCTTAGCGCCGCCTACTATATTAACTTGATTATCCAACTTCACGCCGACAGCATTGCCGTCATCACCTTTAAACTTCAGGCCGTCATTCATCGTCGCCAAAGCGTTACTCTTATCGCCGTCTTTGACGATGATCCGCGTTGCGCCGTCTTGACCGTCCAACCCTGCAGTACCGGCACCGGTGGTAATGGTAACGCCGTTTTTACCGTCTTTCCCTTTCATACCGATAGAGCCTTCTGCCCCGTTAATCGTTACGGCGGCGCCATCTTTACCATTGGCACCGATGGTACCGTTCTGTCCGTTAACAGTAACACTATTGCCGTCTTTTCCGTTGGCACCGATCGTGCCGTCTTTTCCGTTAATGACCACACTTTCTCCGTCTTTACCGTGCACCGTTACTTTGCCGTCTTTACCGTCTTTGCCGGTACCTTGTTTGCCGACTTCCACCTCATCTTTCAGGGCATACGTAATCTTCTTGCCCGTCTTGCTGATTTCCAAGCCGTTTCCGGCGGCAAATCCGAAGGCGTCTTTCTTGTCTTCACCTAATTTTACAGTAAACGTATTATCCGCTTTGGTCGGATCGGTAATATATACGTCAAAGCCCCGGTTGGTCTTATCCAAGTTATTCGTTACATTCGTAATTTTGCTTTCCATCGTTTGCTGCGTTGCAAACAACTGACCGCCGTTAACGGCATCTTTGCTGTTTTGTTCGACTTTTCCGTCCGCTACATTGTGAATGGCCGTACCCGTCGTCGTATTTCCTGCCAAGGTAATGGAATCTTTGTTTACAACGTCGCCGTTCTTATCGTACTTAACGGCATAATCGGCAAACGTTTTATCCAACTTCGTTACATCGGATTTCTTCGCTACATCGGCAATGGTTACTTTTTCCGTATTCGTCGGATGCTTCTTATCTTGTACGGTTAACGTCACTTCACCGGCATCGCTGACCGTATATTTATGGTTCGTCGCATCCTCCGGATTGCCGACCAGCTGATAATCCGTTGCATCTGCCTGCGCTTTATCCAATTTTTCCAATACTTTTGTCAGTTGTCCCTGACTTGCCGCCTGATCGGCTTGCATAGTATCCGTCAGCGTCGTATTCGTAAGCCCCGTAATCGTTGATACATGAGTAATCGTTTTATTCGTACCGTCGATTTTCATCGCTTCTGCAGTATTGCCGAAGGTCACGCTTTCCATATCTTTCAGTTCTTTTGCCAAGCGAATCTTTAATTTTGCATTCTTTCCGTCCGCTTCGTCCGCAATAGATTCTACTCCGATATTATTATCCGTCAGATTCTTAATCGTTTCGCCGTCTCGAATAATTTGCGCGCCGCCTACTATATTGACTTGATTATTCAACTTCACGCCGACAGCATTGCCATCATCACCTTTAAACTTCAGGCCGTCATTCATCGTCGCCAATTCATTATTCTGCGTGCCGTCTTTGACAATGATCCGCGTTTTGCCGTCGTTGCCGTCCAACCCTACGTGACCGTCACCGGTGGTAATGGTAATACCGTTTGTACCGTCTTTCCCTTTCATGCCGATAGAGCCATCCACACCGTTCAAGGTAACGCTGTTACCGTCTTTTCCGTTGACTCCGATCGTGCCGTCTTTACCGCTTATGCTGACCGTGTTGCTCTTGCCGTCGGCTCCCGGTTGACCTTTTATCGTCACTTCCCCGTTTTTACCGTTAATGACCACACTTTCGCCGTCTTTACCGTGCACCGTTACTTTGCCGTCTTTACCGTCTTTGCCTGTACCTTGTTTGCCGACTTCCACCTCATCTTTCAAAGCGTACGTAATCTTCTTGCCCGTCTTGCTGATTTCCAAGCCGTTTCCGGCGGCAAATCCGAAGGCGTCTTTCTTGTCTTCACCTAATTTTACAGTAAATGTATTATCCGCATTATTTTGATCGGTAATATATACGTCAAATCCTTGGTTGGTCTTACTCAAATTATTCGTTACATTCGTAATTTTGTTTTCCATCGTTTGCTGCGTTGCAAACAACTGACCGCCGTTAACGGCATCTTTGCTGTTTTCCGATACGTCACCTTTAGCCACATTATGAATAGCCGTACCCGTCGTCGTATTTCCTGCCAAGGTAATGGAATCTTTATTTACAACGTCACCGTTCTTATCGTACTTAACGGCATAATCGGCAAACGTTTTATCCAACTTCGTTACATCGGATTTCTTCGCTACATCGGCAATGGTTACTTTTTCCGTATTCGTCGGATGCTTCTTATCTTGTACGGTTAACGTCACTTCACCGGCATCGCTGACCGTATATTTATGGTTCGTCGCATCCTCCGGATTGCCGACCAACTGATAATCGCTCATAGCGGCTTCGTCCTCTTTTACTTTTGCCGCTAATGTTTTCAGCTGTCCCTGACTTGCCGCCTGATCCACTTGTAACGAGTCCAAGTTGTCCGGCAAGGTCGTATTCGTAAGTCCCGTAATCGCACCGACATTGCTGATGGTCTTATTTTTCCCGTCAATCTTCATGGATTTCGCATCCGTGCCGAAGGTCACGCTTTCCATACCCTTCAGTTCTTTTGCCAACTTAACCTGTAAGCCGCCATGGATACTGTCGGCAATCACGCCGATATTTCCTGCCGTCAATTTTCCGGCATCCGTTTCTCCGCCTTGTACGGTAAGCGTTTCATTCAGCTTACGATTCACTACGACATCGGTATTGTCACCTTGGAACTTCAACCCGTCATTCATCGTCGCCAAAGCGTTACTCTTATCGCCGTCTTTGACAATGATCCGTGTTGCGCCGTCTTTACCGTCCAACCCGACAGTACCTGCACCGGTGGTAATGGTAACGCCGTTTTTACCGTCTTTCCCATTCATGCCGATAGATCCGTCCGCACCGTTAATCGTTACGGCGGCGCCATCTTTACCGTTGGCACCGATGGTACCGTTCTGTCCGTTAACAGTAACACTATTGCCGTCTTTTCCGTTGGCCCCGATCGTGCCGTCTTTGCCGTTAATGACCACACTTTCGCCGTCTTTACCGTGCACCGTTACTTTGCCGTCTTTTCCGTCGGTACCTGCCGCACCTTGTTTACCGACTTCCACCTCATCTTTCAGGGCATACGTAATCTGCTTGCCGTTTTTACTGATTTCCAAGCCGTTTCCGGCGACAAATCCGAAGGCGTCTTTCTTTTCCGCACCTAATTTTACATTAAAAGTATTCTCTTCTTTGGTCGGATCGGTAATATATACGTCAAAGCCTTGGTTGGTCTTACCCATTTTGTTTTCAATCGTTTGCTTCGTTGTAAACAACTGACCGCCGTTAACGGCATCTTTGCTGTTTTGTTCAACTTTTCCGTCCGCTACATTATGGATAGCCGTGCCCGTCGTCGTATTTCCTGCCAAGGTAATGGAATCTTTATTTACAACGTCGCCGTTCTTATCGTACTTAACGGCATAGTCGTCAAACGTACCTGCAAGCTTCGTTACATCGGATTTCTTCGCTACATCGGCAATAGTTACTTTTTCCGTATTCGTCGGATGCTTCTTATCTTGTACGGTTAACGTCACTTCACCGGCATCGCTGACCGTATATTTATGATTTGTCGTATCCTCCGGATTGCCGACCAGCTGATAATCCGTTGCATCTTTTTTCGCTTGATCCAGTTTTTCCAATACCTGTGTCAATTGCCCCTGGCTTGCCGCCTGATCGGCTTTCATATCTTTCTTCAACTCCGTATTGGACAGGCCGGTAATGACTTTATCATCCCCATGTAAGGTCAACCGATCCGTACTGTCGGGAGCGCCGAATATCATGGTTTGAATACGACTAATCGTTTTTTTCGTGCCGTCGATTTTCATCGGCGCTTCTTTATCTCCTAACGAAATAGAATCCAATCCTTTAAGATCTTTTGCCAACCGGACCGTTAAATTATGCTTGCCGTCAGCGACGACACCAAGGTTATTTTCTGTACTCAATGCCTCGGATGCTGCAATACCGCCGGTAATCGTCAACTGTTCATTAAGAGAAAGCTTATTTTCCGTTCCCGCATCTCCCATAAACTTCAAGCCGTCTTTCACGGTCGCCAGCGCATTCGTCTTATCCCCGTCTTTTACAACCAAGCGGGTAGTACCGTCTTGGCCGTCTACGCCGACCGTTCCGTTTTGAGTGGTAACAAAAACCGTATCGGTACCGTCATTGCCCTTAATAGCAATAGATCCGTCATTTCCATTTAACGTTACATGATTGCCGTCTTTACCGCTGACTCCCATGGATCCGTCTTTGCCGTTAAGGGTAATCATATTTTTCTTATTGTTCTCATCGGTTTTCCCTGCAATCGTCGTAATACCGTTCTTACCGTCAATCACAACCGCTGCGCCGGCTTTCCCGTCTTCACCGTCTTTTCCTTGTACCGCAATGGTTCCGTTCTCCCCGTTCATCACAACCCCGGTGCCGTCTTTGCCGGTAATCCCGACGGTACCGTCTTTGCCGTTCAAACTAATCGTGTTTTTATTATTATGTTCATCTTTGGCGCTTTCCATCGTAACGGTGCCGTCTTTACCGTTAATGACCACACTTTCCCCGTTTTTCCCTTGTACTCCGATGGAACCGTCCTTGCCGGGTTCTCCATTTTCGGTTTTTCTTCCTACCGACAAGTCATCTTTCAACGCATACGTAATTTGCTTATCCTTATGCGTTACGGTTAAATTATTCCCTGCTAAAAAGCCGATTGCATCGTTCTTTTTTTCATCACCCAAAGTAACGCTGAATGTATCGGCCTTGTCCTCCGTATTTACATATACATCAAAACCGCGTTGTGTCGTTTTTTCAAAAGCTTCCAATTGCCCTTGTGTGGCGGCTTGCGATTTATCAAAGTCGGCACCTCTTTTTGCCGGCGGCAGCCACTCCGTATTCGATAAACCGGTAAGGACGTTCTTCGTACCGTCTATTACCACACTGTTTTTAGCATCCGGAGCGCCGAAAGTTACTTTTTTAACCTGAGAAATCGACCGGGTCGTGCCATCCAATTTCATCGCCGTGTCATCATTACCGAATGTTACGCTTTCCAAATCGGTTAAATTCTTGGCAAGCTTCACATTCATCGTCTTTTGTTCGGCATCCACGACCACGCCGATATTCCCCGCACTGACTTTGCTCAAATCAGCGCCGCCTTTAATTGTAAGTATTTGATTGGAACCCGTATGAAGAACATTTTTATCTTTTGCATGGTCTTCGTGTTCAGCGAATACGGAATTGTCGCCGCCGAAATGAAGCGGTCTGGTTAATTGATACAACTGACTGCCGTTTACCGCGTCCGTAGCAGTAGGCGCAACTAACCCGGCCGCCACATTTTGAATACGACGTTCCTTATCTTTCGCGCCTACCGTCACGACGCCTGTCGGTTTTGCCGCTGCAAAGGTATATCCATAAATAGCGTCTTTTGTATATTCCGTATTTCCCGCCGAAAGAGCGGCATCGTCGGTATACGCCGCATCATCGCCGATATACGCAGAATTTCCCAAACCGGTACTAATACGATTTCCCAAAACTTGCACATGACTATGCTGTACCCTATTTGCATTCCCCATGATTTGCGAATCCGTAATAGCCGTAAGCGTACTCTGCGCTATCGGTTCACCGCTTGCCCCTGTTGTCATATTCGTTTCGACGCTGCCGGCAGCATTGCTGTCACCGATAATTTGCGTACGTTCCGCCTTAATATTGCTATTGCGGTTACCGATAATTTGGGTATCCGCAGTTCCCGTCGCCACTTGCTGATTTTGATAGCCCCAAACCAGCGAGCGAACAGCCGCTATATCCGCATTTTCATTACCCGAAACTTGCGTGTTCTCCGTATTCGCCGCAATATTTTTATTCTTATTGCCCAAGACGACATTGCGGTTCCCGGCAATATTCTTGTTTTCATCCCCTATAATGCGCTGTTCCGTACCGGCTATACTGCTATTTAAAGAACCTATAATATGACTCCGTACCGTAGATACACCCGTATTTTCATCGCCAAAAATTTGCGTACCTTCCGTATCCGTCCCAACCGTATTATTCTTATTGCCCAAAATGACATTGCGGTTCCCGGCAATATTCTTGTTTTCATCCCCTATAATTTGCTGCCCCGTACCGGAAATACTGCTATTCAAAGAACCTATAATATGACTCCGTACCGTAGATACACCCGTATTTTCATCGCCAAAAATTTGCGTATTGGCAGCGTCAATATTGACATTCGCATCCCCTAAGAGTACCGTATGCTGTCCTGAAACTTGACGATTTTCATCACCGATAATCCGATGCCGGGTACCGGCGATCTCCGTGTTCGCAAAGCCGATAATATGCCCCTTCGTGGAACTAATATTTTCATTGCTGCTGCCTAAAATATGTATTTTGTCACCGGAAATCGTCTTGTTTTGATCGCCTATAATCGCCGCACTTTCAGCGGTAATCGTATTTTCATGTCCTAAAATCTTAGTATCCGCACCGCCCGCTTTATTCGTATTTCCCAATGTTATCGTATTATCTACAGTAACGGTATTACCCGAACCTAACACACCCGTATTATTCGTCTTGGTTAACGTATTGGACGACCCCACAACAAAGGCATGTGTATTATACATGTTTATCGCATTTTGATTCCCTACAAGGTGATTATCTTCGCCGCGTTTAATAATATTAACATCTGTTTTTTGATCCAATGATTTTTTCACTTCAAAAAACGGATCAAACGTATTATTATTCCCTAATACGGTAGAATTATCATCCGTAATTCCCTTTGTTGCGGCATAAGCCAGCGTATCCAATACATCTTTACGATCTTCATCCGTCAAATTCATATTACTGCTGCCGATAACATACGTATTCATGCCGGAAACACCATTCTGATAGCCCACGGCGGCGGATTGTTTCCCTACCGCCGTATTGTGTGTACCCATCACCACCGCATCATCGCGCAGACTCCACGAATCGCGGCCGACAGCTATCCCGTCCTGCTGATGTGCTTCTGCCGAATTGCCGATGGCAATCCCGTTCCGATCATATACGGTAGACAAATATCCCATAGCCAACGAATAGTCGGGGGACAAACTTTCTCCCGATTGTTTGTCCAACTTATGCCGAACCATCGCGCGCGGGCCGACAGCCATACTATAATTCCCTTCTGTAATAGCGCCGGCACCGATAGCGGCATTATATCGGTACCCCGACACGGCTTTTGTCACAATCGGTTGTACTTCTTCTCCCGTAGCCGGTTTCGTAGCCGGGTCATCTTTATCATAATACCCCGTCCCGATCGCTAAACTGCCTTCCCCTTGCGCCTGTACATAATTTCCCATAGCCGCACTGTATTTAGCGGTAGAAGCCGCAGCAATACCGAAGGCGACGGCATTTTCTCCGGTAGCGCCGCCGTTATCAAAATTAGACTTGGCCACAGGTGCATTGGTAGAAAAATAATGGCCCATGCCCTGCTCCGTATATTCTTTAAGCTGTGCTAAATTAACCGCATCTCCCGCATTTACCCCTTTGGCTACGTTATGAATAATCGTACCCGTTTTTTGGTCTCCCGGTTGCAACGTAATGCTCGGCATGCCGCCGATTGCCCCCAAATCATACCCGACGCCGGAGGCGGCATGCGGTCCCTGCGCTTTTACATTAATATCCTTGGCAACTTGCGCCAACCCGGCTTTGAGCTGTGCCAGCGTAACCGCATCTTGCGCATCAATCGCATCGCCCACATTGGTCACCCGCCGCAACATATGCCCGGTCTGATTACCGACCGAAACCACGGTAGTACTAGCCTTGGCACCGGTGTACTCGGCCGTTTTGCCGGTCACGCTCTGTTCCGGTGCCACCGAGCCGGAACCGATGGCCACATTACCGGCCTCGGCCTTGGCATCGGCTCCCAACGCCAACGTGTTTTCCCCTTTGGCAATGGCCGTAAAACCGATAGCCGTACCGCTATGTCCCAGCGCTTGCGCCTGATATCCGATAGCCGTACCGTCATTGGCGGCAATCGATTCACTGCCGATAGCGGTAGACTGTACCAATCTGATTTTTTCTGAATCTTCGGCAATACGCGGAATCTTCATCATCTTTTCTTTAGGCGGCGTTGTCGTTCCGGGATCGCCTTCCGTATCCTCGACGTCTTGTTCCGGTTGCGTCACCGCTTTCCGAAAATTAGCATGATAGCCGATAGAAACATTCTTACCGATAGGATCGGTACGACTTCCCAATATATTTCTGCCGGCTTCCGACCCGATCGATACATTGTAATTACTTTGCACATTTCCGCCGCTCTTATACCCGAGAGCAATATTTTGCAGCCCTTCCAAGCCTTCACCCGCTTGGTCGCCGATAATAATATGAGATGCCGCCAACGGAATATTGCCGGTTTTTTTCATCCCCGCCCCGGCATTCACGCCGATTGCAATCGTCGCATCCGACATACTTTGGGCGCCGTTCCCGATAGCAATACCGTTTATCCCGGATCCCAAGCCGTCCTGCTTGCCGCCGTCGGCATTCAAAACCGGCGGTTCCAGGTACTCGCCGACTTGTGCACCCGCACCGATTGCAATACTGCCTTTCATATTCGATTGTGCTGAATGCCCCAACGCCATTGTATCTTCGGCATACGTTTTTGCACCGGTTCCGATTGCCATAGCATTTTCATTCGTAGCCGCTATACTCGTCTGATAGCCGATAGCGATTGCGCCGGCTGCCTGATCAAGAACCGAAGCCTCCGTGCCGACGGCAATAACATTTTCATTCTTTGTATCGGCCGTTATCTTTACTTTATTGCCAATGCCGATGGAGTCTTTTCCGTCTATCGTCGAATTTTCTCCGCCGGCAGCCATGCCGATAGCGCCGATGCCCTTTGTCGTGCTGCTGCCGATAGCCAGGGAATTCTGTCCGTCCGGATGCGCATCTCCATCTTTACTCATACTGGTGCGGAAATAACGCATACCCAGCTGGCCATTTTCCTTTGTGTCTATCCCCAGATGAACTTGCCCTGCATTTTGTCCGCTTATTCGTTTATTAAACGCTTCTTCAAGTTTTTTTAAACTTACGTCCGTCGCTTGTTTATTTGCCGCTACCGTTACGGATAAATTCTTAATCGCCGTTGTATTGCTCTTTACTTCTCCGTTCTTCAACGCTGTAATAGCATCGGTATTGCTCTTTACCTCTCCGTTCTTCAGCGCCGTAATAGCCGTGTCGATTTTACCGCCCGGATTGGTAATATCGGCAATGGCCTGTGTATTCTTTTTAACTTTAGCATCCAGCGTCGTTTGCGCTTCACCGATTTTATTCGTTAACTCCTTCTTCATCGTTTCCAACGTGCCGCCGGATTTAGTAAGCGCCGTAATAGCATCGGTATTGCTCTTTACTTCTCCGTTCTTCAGCGCCGTAATAGCATCGGTATTGCTCTTTACTTCTCCGTTCTTCAGCGCCGTAATAGCATCGGTATTGCTCTTTACTTCTCCGTCCTTCAGCGCTTTAATAGCCGTGTCGATTTTACCGCCCGGATTGGTAATCGCGGCAATGTTCTGTGCATTATCTTCCGACTTTCCTTTATTGGCCGTAATTTGCTCTTGCATTTTTGCCAACGTGCCGTTAGGCGCATTCAAGTTATTCAGTGCCGTTGTATTCTTTTCAATCGCTTCTTTGTTGCTCTTTACTTCTCCGTCCTTCAGCGCTTTAATAGCCGTGTCGATTTTACCGCCCGGATTGGTAATCGCGGCAATGTTCTGTGCATTATCTTCCGACTTTCCTTTATTGGCCGTAATTTGCTCTTGCATTTTTGCCAACGTGCCGTCAGGCGCATTCAAGTTATTCAGTGCCGTTGTATTCTTTTCAATCGCCGTCTTATTCTCCGTAACGGCGCCGCCTTCTTTCGTCAGCGCGGCAATCGCTTCGGCATTCGTTTGTATAGCCTTACTGTTTTTCGTAATCGCCCCGGTTTTTCCGGTCAACGCGGCAATCGCCGTATCAATTTTGCCGCCTTTCTTGGTAATGTCGGCAATGGCTTCTTTATTGTTCTTTATATCCGTAACATTTTGCGTAATCTTTACCCGAATATCCGTTTGACTTTGTTGCAAATATTGCATAGGCCCGTCATACATAGCACCGATACTCTGCATAACCTTATCCATTGCCTGATCTATTTTACCGTCTTTTCGGGTAATGTCGGCAATGGCCTGTGCATTATTTTCCGACTTTCCTTTATTGGCCGTAATTTGTTCTTGCATTTTTGCCAACGTGCCGTCAGGCGCATTCAACCGGTTCAGCGTCGTAATAGCCGTGTCAATTTTACCGCCCTGCTTGGTAATGTCGGCAATGACCTTGGCATTATTTTCCGACTTTCCTTTATTGGCCGTAATTTGCTCTTGCATTTTTGCCAACGTGCCTTCAGGCGCATTCAAGTTATTCAG
>NZ_AFIJ01000024.1 GCF_000214495.1 Megasphaera lornae
ACAAAAATTCAACAGTCGGTTTTTCACCGGCTTTTAAGGAAACATTTCCTGTTACCGTTCCGGCCTTAACATCAAATCCTGCCGTTAATGTATCCATAGCTTCTTTCTTAGCTGCATTCACTTGTCCTACTGTAGCGGCATTAGTAGCTGTCGTACTTTCTTTGACATTCTTAATTTCCTGTTCAGCCATATTGAGTCCGTCTTTGGTCAGGCTGACATTCTTTGTAGGATCCGTATTATTACCGATGGTCACGCCATTATCATTAATCGTAGTAACCGTTGTTACGTCACCATTCGGAGTTGTCACAGTCTTGGTAAACGTAGCACTTTCCAAATTCTTCAGTTTCTTCGCCAACTTAACTGTCAGTTTTGCATTATTTCCTTCTTTTGTGGTATCAACACCAATATTTCCGTCACTTAAATTAGCAGCAACGGTTTCTCCACCGACAATATTTACCTGATTATTTAATTTAATAGGTGCCGCATCTCCGATATCACCTTTAAATTTCAAGCCATCATCCAACGTAGCCACGGAGTGCGGATTCTTCCCGTCCGGATCGGTAATGACAATGCGTTTAATAGTTGTCGTACCGTCTACACCTTTTTCTCCTTTTTCACCTTTCTTACCGTCAACGCCGCGAATCGTTAATCCATTTTCTCCGTCTTGTCCATCCGCACCGTTCGTTCCATGAATGGTAATAGAACCGCCATCTTT
>NZ_AFIJ01000023.1 GCF_000214495.1 Megasphaera lornae
ATACGCCGGTATGATTCATTTTTCTATGTATATTACCGCTTGCACCGACACTTACCGTTTGCCATACATCCCTACAGCACTATCATTTTTCCATATTAATAATTAATAGTCATTATCTTTAAATAAAAATATTAAAAAATAAAAATTATCTATTGATATTACATTTTTGTTGTGCTATACTATGTTTGTAAAGAGAAGCCAACCTCTTCCCTTACAATAGAACAGTATAGTACAAATTTTTTATCATACACAGGTACAGGAGGTACACACTATGGAATTAAAAGGAAGCAAAACAGAAAAAAATTTACAAGCCGCTTTTGCCGGTGAATCACAAGCCCGTAACAAATACACCTTCTATGCGGAAGTAGCGGAAAAATCGGGATACGAACAAATTAAAGCCCTTTTTGAAGAAACGGCACGCAACGAAAAAGCTCATGCACAGCTCTGGTTCCGTCTCTTACATGGCGACAAACTGAATACCATTAATGATTTGGCCGATGCGGCCGCCGGCGAACATTATGAACGCAGCGATATGTATCCCACCTTTGCCAAAGAAGCCAGAGAAGAAGGATTTAACAAAATCGCCTTTCTTTTTGAAAAAGTAGGTGAAATTGAACGCCATCATGAAGAACGGTACTTGGCACTCTTAGAAAATGTAAAAAATGATAAAGTCTTTAAAAAGGACGAAAAGAAAACCTGGGTTTGCCGCAACTGCGGATTCATTTATGAAGGAGACGAAGCGCCCAAAGTCTGTCCCGTTTGCGCCGTACCGCAATCCTTTTTTGAAATTCGCGAAGAAAACTATTAAGTCTTTTCCTCTCTCTTCCTCCTAAAAAGAAGTGCCTGCTCCTCACAGGCACTTCTTTTTCTTTTACCTTTTCTCTTCCTTTCTTTCTTTTTTCTTGTATATCCGTCTCTTTTGTGATACAATTCACATGAAGTCGAAGGTCGAACGGAATACGTATATCTGTATCGACAGTCTTTCGTCTTCCACATAAAACAGTGTCATATCGCTTGGATCATCAGACCGGGACGAAACATAACCACGCTGCATTACCATCTTTCAAACTGTCTCTGTAAGGAGTCAATATGCGTATCGGAATTATGGGCACCGGAAATATGGGTGTTTCTTTTTTATTATCTCTCCGTGACCCGGCAAACGAAATCCGTATTGTCGCTTCCTCACCGGAAAAAACCCGAAAACAGGCGCGTCTTTGGCAAGTACAGGCCGCTACGCCGCGTACGATCGCCCGACAATGCGATCTGCTTTTATTAACCGTACCGGACGATGTCTTGCCGACCCTCCGCCCGCCGACGGATGCCGCACACCCGTGTTGTGTCTTTCATTGCAGCGGCGCCCTGCCGGTACATATTTTAGAACCCTGGCAAAACCGGGGATATTGTATCGGCGCTTTGCATCCCTTGCAAAGTATTCACACACCGCGCAATCATGCTTTTCGCGGCACGTATTTCGCCGTCGACGGGGAACCGGCCGCACGGAAAGCGGGCAACCGTCTGGTACAACAACTCGGCGGGCACAGCTTTTACGTACCGGAAGCGGAACGCGCCGCCTATCATGCCGCCGCCTGTTTTGCCTCCAATTATGTCGTAACCATGGCCGCGACGGCACAAGAGCTGTTTCGCTCCTGGCTGCGTCCGGAAGAAGCGGCGCAAGCGCTGTTTCCCTTACTGAAAGGAACAGTAGAAAACATAAAAACCGCGCCTCTGTGGCGTACAGCCCTGACCGGACCGATTGCCCGCGGCGATCGAACAACTCTGACACGCCATCTCGCCGTACTTCCCGAATCCTTACGTCCGTTATACTGCGAAGCGGGAATGAAAACTGCGGCCTTGGCGCTCCGCAACGGAACAATTTGTAAAGAACAGTATGAACAAATCGGCTCTATCCTGGCGATGGCAAAAGGAGATTATCATGAAAAAAATAACCAACCTGACCATTCGCAAAATGAAAAAAGAAGGCACTCCCATTTCCATGATCACCGCCTATGATGTACTCATGGCGCAAAATGTGGATGAAGCGGGAATCGACATGATTCTTGTGGGCGATTCGCTCGGCAATGTCGTCATGGGCTATTCCTCCACCTTACCGGTTACCATGGAAGATATGATTCATCATACCGCCTGTGTTGTCCGCGGTACGAAACATGCGCTGGTAGTAGGCGATCTTCCTTTTATGAGCTATCAGGAAAGCCCCGCCAAGGCATTATATAATGCGGGACGCATGATGAAAGAAGCCCAATGTGATGCGGTAAAATTCGAAGGCGGCGAAGCCGTTTGCGAAGCGGTACATAAAATCACCGCCGCCGGGATTCCGGTCGTCGGGCATTTAGGATTGACGCCCCAATCGGTTCACCAACTGGGAGGCTTTCGTGTCCAGGGAAAAGAAGAAGACACGGCGCGACAACTGCTGCAGGATGCCAAAGCGCTGGAAGATGCGGGCGCCTTCGCCATTGTGTTGGAATGTGTACCGGCCGACTTGGCAACCTTACTGACACATTCCCTGAAAAAAGCGGCGACCATCGGCATCGGCGCGGGAAACGGCTGCGACGGCCAAGTATTGGTTTGCACCGATTTATTAGGCATGAGCGGCGGTTTTCGTCCCAAATTTTCTAAAACCTATGCCGACCTTCATACCATGATTACCGGTGCCGTACGCACCTATGTTGAAGACGTCAAAAATCGGACCTTTCCGAAAAAAGAACATACCTTTTCTATGGCGGATGACGTCTTACAAGCCATACAAAAAGACGCTTCCGCCTTGCATTAAACCCGCCATTCCCTTCCTCCTATAGCGGTGAACGGCAGGGTTATATGGGAGCTCCCCTCGCGTATCCATCTCGGGGGAGCTCTTTTTTTATGTCTTCCCGACTGCCCGACCGATACAGTTCAACATGTATACCGATTGCGTATAGAGTATGCGTATTTCACATTCATAATATATTGCTTTTTCATCCGGTTATTCTGTATAATGCTAATCATATCTATGATTCTTTTTCTCAGGAGGACTATACATGAAACGAATTATCTCAGCAGCAGTCATTTTTACCGCCCTTTGTTCGTATGCTACCGTTACCGCCGATTCGCCGGACGACAAAGCGACCCAAGCGTTAGATAAGGTAAATGCCATCGATCAAAAAGTACAAACCATGCAAACAGACCTGACGCAACATAAAGAGAAGGTATCCAACTTGGAAAGACAATTAGGCACCACGGACGGAAAATATCAACAAATATTCCAAGGCGCCACCACCATCAGCAAGGAGGCTAAAGAAGCCGCAACAGAGGCTAAACAAACCGCCGACGCGGCAAAGCAGAACGCCGACGCGGCGAAGCAAAGTGCCGAAGCGTCCGCCCAAACCGCGGAAACGGCTAAACAAAGTGCCGAAACGTCCGCCCGCAAGGTATCCGAATTAGAAAACAAATTAGGTGGCACGGACGAAAAATATCGAAACCTATTCCAAGGCACCACCACCATCAGCAAGGAGGCTAAAGAATCCGCAACAGAGGCAAAACAAACCGCAACAGAGGCAAAACAAACCGCAACAGAGGCAAAACAAACCGCAACAGAGGCAAAACAGAACGCCGACGCGGCAAAGCAAAGTGCCGAAACGTCCGCCCGAACGGCAGAAACAGCTAAACAAAGTGCCGAAGCGTCTGCCCGAACAGCGGAAACAGCTAGACAAAGTGCCGAAGACGCTGCCCGAACCGCGACGACGGCACAACAAACCGCCCAAGCGATCCGCCAAACGGCCGAAACGGCAAACCGAACCGCCCAAGCCGCCCAAGCGGACACCCGGGAAATCCGTCAACTCCATGTACAAAACCTGCGTACGGTTACGGACTTGCAAACCGACCTGCAGACCTTACGCCACCACACACGTCAAGGCTTGGCCAAGGTCACGGCCGTATCCGGCTTACGTCCTCTATCCTTTGATAAAAATGCGAAATGGAGTCTTTCGGTTGCGACCGGTTCCTATAAAAACGAACATGCCGTAGCCATGGGCGCTTTTTATCAACCGAACCGGGATATGCTGTTCAGTTTCGGGTCTTCTCTCGCCGCTGCGGACAATGCCTACACCTTCGGCGCATCCGTACGGTTGGGAAAAGGACGCGAACACGCAACCGCGCAACCGTCCGCCCGGATAGAAGAACTATACGCCGCGCTGGCAAAATTACAAGCCGAATCGGCTCGCCACAAGCAACTGCTTTTACAACTGCAAGCCGTTCGTTAATCTTTCCTTCGCCGTTGTAAAAACCCTCGGGGCATGGCTGCATATCCCTGCAGCCATGCCCTTTATTGCGCCTTGCGGAACGCGCAGGCCGTCTTTAGCCGCCTTATACACGTTGCAATTTTCCGTAGCGCCCGCGTCGTTTGCCGCGCATCCCCGGTTGTATACGACGTTCTTTGTTCGGTACAAACCGCTCCTGCGGCAAATGCCGAAACCCGTAATCCAAGATCCGGGCGGCATCCTGCCAACGAGCGGCGTCATTAAACAAGGCGACGATCAACGTATGTCCGTTACGGGTCGCCGAAGCCACCAAACAAGGCCCCGCCGCCCGGGTGTATCCGGTTTTAATGCCGTCGGCGCCGATATAGCCGCTGCGCAAAAACCGATTCGTAGTATACACGGTTTTGGGCTTATGCGCGTCCAAATATTTCATGGTATACGATTTTAACCCTACAATGTCCCGAAATTCCGCATAATTTTTCATGCCGTAAGCGGCCATCCGTGCCATGTCGATAGCCGTCGTGTGATGATGAACCTGTGTCAGACCGTTGGGATTTAAAAATAAACTATGAGTTGCGCCCATTTTTTTGGCCTGCCCATTCATCATATCCGCAAAGGCCGGTACAGATCCGCCCAACGTTTCGGCTACCGCCACGGCGGCATCATTGCCGGAAACCACCATCATCCCGGTCAGCGCTTCCCGTACGGACACCTTGTCCGTAGTCGCCAGCCCCAATCGGGACGGTTCCGTTTCTACCGCCTGTCGGGAAATGTACAGCGGTTGCTCCAATCGCTCCCGTCCCTGCGCCAAGGCCGTCAACAACGTAACAATCTTGGTCGTACTGGCCGGATGCACCCATTTATTGCCATGATAAGAAAATAAAATTTTTCCTGTATTCACATCCAATAAGCAGGCACTCTCGGCGGCAGTAACCGGTTCCGCCTCCGCCGTCGGGGAAGAAACTTCCGGCAAAGGCACGGAAAATGCTTCCGTCCCCATGACGCCCCCCGCCATCCATACGCATACTCCGAGCACCGCAAGACATACTTTTCCCTTATATAACCACTTCATACTGCCACTTCCTTACTTCAGTTCATAGTACGTCTTATTATTAAGCAAAAAGGCGGTGCTGTCAATCGCTCCCGCCCGTTCGTACGGCGAAAAAAAATCGCCCTTACAGGCGATTTTTTACACATGCCGTCAATTGTTGCAACGCCGTTTCTTCCTCCCCGTCATTCCGCACCGTCGCTTGTGCATACTGTTCGTATAAGCCGCGCCGCTGCGCATATAAAGAATATACGGTTTCTTTGTTTCCCTGTAACAGCGGCCGCGTTTCAACCTGACCGGCGGTCGCCAGCAAGGCTAACGGCCGGCGGATCCAAATAATCACACTCCGGTGACTCCAACACTGCATATTTTCCGGGCGCAGCACCGTTCCGCCGCCGCAGGCAATAACCGTATGTGTTTCCCCGCCGCATACACGACACGCACGTGTTTCCCAGTCCCGAAAATACGCTTCGCCCCTTTGAAATAACGCCGCTACGCTCTGTCCCGATAACCGTTCCGCCACCCTGTCGGTATCCCGAAACGGCCATGCCAACCTATCGGCCAATTTTCTTCCCAACGTCGTTTTTCCGCAACCGGGCATGCCGATTAAAATAATATTATCTACCGCCATACTTCTTCTCCATAAAGGCCGCAATTCGTTCCGTCCACGCAGGCGGAAACGTCCGTTGCTGCCAAATTTCTTCCGCCTCCGTCGCTTGGGCAATAAGCATATACATCCCGTTCAACGTGCGACTTCCCTGTATGCGGGCCTGCCGTAACAATCGCGTTTCATACGGATTATAAATCAAATCGGCAACCGCCGCATAACCATCTAATTGCGGTACTGCCGGCATCTCTTCCGTACGGGGAAACATCCCGACAGGCGTGCAATTGATCAGCATATCGCCGCCGCGGGAAGAAGAATAATCCGTCAGCGTCGCGCCGCAACGCTTGCAAAAGGCCGCAAACGCGCGTTGTTTCTCCGGATGCCGTGAAAGAACGGTAACGTCCGCACCGTGATCCCGCAAATATTGTACCACCGCCCGTGCGGCTCCGCCGGTTCCCAAAACGGTACAGTTTTTTCGCGCCGTTTCCCAATGCGCCGCCGTCAAGGCCCGACCGAAGCCGCCATAATCGGTATTATATCCATATCGGCCTTGCGGCGTAAAATAAATCGTATTGACGGCCCCTATATGTCGCGCTGCCGGCGCTATATGCGGGATATACGGCATCACGGCGGTCTTATATGGAATCGTAACATTCAAGCCGACAAACCCGGCCCTTTCCAATCGGCATAAGGCGGTATCCGCCGCTTCCGCTCCCAACGGTACCGCCGTATACGTATGAAGATCGGCCGCCCCTGCCAACGAAAATAGTTGCTCATGAATAACCGGGGACCAACTATGTTCCAACGTTCCCCCGATGAGACCGAATCGCATGTATTTCACCTCCCGTATTCTCCTCATATTGCCCCAAACTTTGTACATATTCACACGTTTTTTCCAAGCGCTTTACTATATCCGACGGCATCCGTCCGACCACATCCGCATAAAACCGATATTCAAACGGACGTCCGTATATGGGGCGTGATTCCAAATGGGTCAAATTTAAGCCGGCGGCATAAAAAACTTCTAAAATGTGATACAAGCTTCCCGGTACATGCGGCGCTGTCAATACCAGTGTCATTTTATTGCCGTCCCGTAAGTCGGACGGCGGCCGGCAAATGCGTAAAAATCTCGTATAATTTGTAGTATTGTCCTGAATATCCGTCGCCAGTATGCGAAGGCCGTACCGAATCGCCGCTTGCCGATTGCCGATCGCCCCTTGACTGCGAATGCCGTCCCGTCTTACTTTCGCCGCACTGCGTCCCGTACTGCCATAGGCAATGCCTTGCCAACGAGGATGCGCCCGCATAAATTTCCCGCATTGCGCCAATCCCTGCGCATGCGAATAAATAGATTGCAACTCATCCATTTCCACTCCCGGCAACGCCAATAAACAATGATGAATGGGAATGTAAATTTCTCCGCCGATTCGACAACCCGATTCTTGTAAGGCATCGTATACGGCCGTAATACTGCCGGTCGAAGAATTTTCCACCGGTACCATCCCGGCACACGCTTCTTTCCGGGCCACCGCTTCGATAACGGCGGCAAATGTATCATAAAAGACAATCGCCGCCGACGATATATCGTCCTGTTGCAAAGCGGCTAAATGACTGTACGAACCGGGACCTCCAAAACAAGCCAGTTTCTCCATCCTCATGCACCTCTATACGTATCGCTGCCGAGATATAAATCCAATAAACCCCAGGCCAATACCGCCTCCAAAACGGGTACGGCCCGCGGCACAATACAAGGGTCGTGCCGTCCCGGCACTTGTATTGTGCAGGCGGTCTGCGCCTCTATATCGACCGTTTCCTGCACACGGGCAATAGACGGCGTCGGTTTGACGGTCACGCGGCAAAGCAGGGGCATACCGTTGGTAATGCCGCCGTTAATGCCGCCGTTGTGATTCGTGCGGGTCCGCAATCTTCCCGCTTCATAATACCAGGCATCATTGGCTTGGGAACCGCGCATGGCGGCAAACGCCGCGCCGCTGCCGAAGGTCACCCCTTTGACGGCGGGAACGGCATAAAAAAGTGTGGCCAATACCGACTCTACAGAACCGAAAAAAGGATCGCCCCAACCGGCCGGAATCCCCTGCGCCATCAATTCCACCATACCGCCTACCGAATCCCCTTCTTGTTTAGCTTGCAAAATACACGCTTCCATCGCGGTCCGCCGGTCTTCGTGCAACAACGGAAAAGCTGCAGACGACAGTTTCTTCAACACGGCCGGTTCTTCCCCTACAGGTCGGAAAGAGTCATCCCGAATATCACCGATTTGCTGTATATGCGCGGCAATACGGATACCCTGCCCGGCCAATATTTGTTTGGCTATAGCGCCGGCAAACACCAGAGGAGCCGTCAACCGTCCGGAAAAATGCCCGCCGCCGCGATAATCCTGGCAGCCTCTATACCTGACTTGTGCCGTATAATCCGCATGCCCCGGCCGTATGCGCTGCCGCCAGCCGGCATAATCCTGCGAATGCGTATCCGTATTTTGTATGCGTACACATAGCGGCGTTCCCGTCGTATGTCCCTCAAAATATCCGCTTTCAATCTGAAAAGCATCCGCTTCCCGGCGAGCCGTTGTCAAGGCGCTTTGCCCGGGAGCGCGCCGTGCCATTTCCCGCTTCACCGCCTCCCAATCCACCGTTTCACCGGGCGGCAAACCGTCCAGCACGGCACCGACGGCGGCACCGTGTGATTCTCCGAAAAGAGTAATATGTATATGTTGTCCGAATGTATTCACGTTACGCCTCCTGACGACAAGAACCGCCCAATGTTTGAAAATCCTGCCAAAATTGCGGATATGATTTCTGTACCGCCTCTGCGCCTTCCAACTGCAACGGCGTCTCGCAAGACGCCGCCAGAACGGCCAACGCCATGGCAATGCGATGGTCCCGCCAGGCGTATACCCGACCGCCGCGCAGCGAAGTCTTCCCGACAATGCGCAAACTGTCCGGCGTTTCTTCAATGTGCGCTCCCAATTTTTGTAATTCTACTGTCATAGCATGTAAGCGATCACATTCCTTTAATCGTACACGTGCGGCATGATATAAATACGTAACGCCCTGCGCCTGCGTCGCCAAGGCCGCCAAAACGGGAACTAAATCGGGACAATCCGCAACATCCGCCGCAATCCCGTGCAAAGAAGAAGTTTCCGCCCGTACCGTATCGCCCACGACGTGCAGGTTCGCTCCCATGGCTTGCAATAAGGAGATAATCGCCTTATCGCCCTGCCGGGAACGGGGCTGCAAGCCCTTACAAACCACCCGGCCCTGTAACGTACCGGCCACCAACCAAAAAGCGGCTTGCGAATAATCGCCTTCCACCGTATACGACCCGGCACGATACGACTGTTCGCCCCGAATAAAATACCCGTCCTCTGCCTGCCGCTGCACCTCTATTCCGTGTGCGGCTAAGCAATCCAAGGTCAACGCAAGGTAACCGGCCGATTCTATCGGAGTCGTACTGCGTAGTTCCGAATTTCCCCGCAATAGAGGCAACATAAATAACAGACCTGAAAAAAATTGCGAACTCATATTGCCCGGCAACACATACGTCCCGGGATGAAATACGCCGTGTACCGTAAGCGGTAACGAGCCGTTTTCCCGGTGAAACGCAATATGTTGTGCCTGAAAAATAGAATAATACGGTTGCAACGGCCGTTCGGGCAATCGCCCGCGCCCGATAAACCGGGTCGTATTGCCGCTCCACACGGCAAGGGGCAATAAAAATCGCAACGTCGATCCCGATTCTCCGGCATCACAAAGAACCGTGTCGGCGAAAGAGCGCATGCCGCCGGTCACCGTATACGTACAGTGTGTACCGTCCGTATCCGTATGTATCCGCACCCCCAACGCTTGCAAAATACGCAAGGTCGCTTCTATATCCTGCGAGGGCGAAACGCCCTGCACCGTACTCGTACCGCGGCTTAAAGCGGCGCAAATAAGATGCCTGTGTCCCATACTTTTCGAGGACGGTACCCGAATCGCGCCGTCCCAAGTGTTTGCTGTCAATTCCATCTGCATGCCGGGCTCACTTTCCGATATACTGCGCCGCCTCCGATAACGCGATCGGAACCAATCGACACGTTCCCGGCCGAGGTACAACAACCAGCGTTATCATCTGTCCGCGACGTTTCTTATCATGTTTAATAAACGGTAATAATTCCTCTGCCGAAGCCGGTACGTCAATCGGCAATCCATATCGTTGCAACAGCCGTCGCAACCGTTTCGTAACCCCCGCTTCGGTCATGCCCGCAGCTTCCGTCCGCGCCGTTAACCGCGACATGCCGATCGCGACGCCCTGTCCGTGCGTATACGTACCGAAACCATAAAATCCTTCCACCGCATGCCCGATCGTATGGCCGAAATTCAAAATTTGTCGTTCTCCCGTATCGCGAGTATCGGCCGCCACGACAGCCGCCTTAATAGTGCAGCAGGCGGCAATAATTTCTTCCCAATGGGAAGACAGCGTCGTTTCATTCCAAGCTTCCAACCGTTCCACCAGGCGGATATCCCGAATATATCCGTATTTAATAACTTCCCCCATGCCGTCACGTATAAATGCCTGCGGTAACGTTTGCAATAAATCCGGATCAATCCATACGGCCGACGGTTGATAAAAACTGCCTACCAGATTTTTGCCGCTGCGTAAATCAATCGCCACTTTGCCGCCTACGCTGCTGTCCACTTGCGCAATAACCGTCGTGGGAATCTGAATGAACGGAATCCCCCGTAAAAAAGTGGCGGCCGCAAATCCTCCCAAATCGCCGCTGACCCCGCCTCCCAGCGTAATAATACAATCGTCACGGGTAATTTCGGCGGCGGCCAATTGCTCATATAATTGCACCAACCGATCGACACATTTACTTTTTTCTCCCTGCGGAAATACCAGTCGCACCACGTGTATTCCGGCGGCCGTCAACGTATTTTCCAACCGTTGTCCGTATAACGCATCCACCTGCGCATCACTGATCACGGCAATATGCCGTGCCGCGGTAACGTTCGAAACCAATGCCCCGCAGCGGTCCAACAATCCCCGTTCAATCCGAATAGAATACGTCTCTTTTTCTAAAGGCACGTTAATTTCTTTCATGCAGCCATTCCCTCCTTCGCTGTCCCGCCTTTTCCAAAAGCGTCAGCAACGCGTCTTCATCACCGTCCCGCAAAGCCTGCGTCAGCCCTTGTAAGGAGGCTTGAAACGAAGAAATTTCATGTAACACATTTTCTTTATTCGCCAACAATAACCGGGTCCATAAGGGCGCATTAATATCGGCAACCCGAGACGCGTCCCGAAAACTGCCCGCCGTAAAATAAGCGGCGCGGCGATGCAGTCCCGCGCTGTTTACCAGCGCAACGGCCAGTATATGCGGCAAATTGCTCGTATAGGCAATATAGCGGTCATGCACGGCCGGCGTAACCGTCACAATATGTGCGCAGCCTAAGGCCCGAGCCAGATGCCCGATGTCCCGCAAATGAGCCGCCGTATTTTCTTCCCGCCGTACAATAATGTAATTTGCGCCGTCGAATATATCGGCACGGGAAGCGGCATACCCGCTGCCTTCTCTGCCGGCCATAGGATGTGCCAGGATGAAGTCCAAATCGGCGCGCACATACTGACGAACAGCCGGTACGAGGGGCTCTTTAATCCCCGTAATATCGGTCAGTAAGGCATGCGCCCGGAAAACCGCTCCATATTGTCGCAAAAACGACACCATAGCCGCCGCAGGTAAACAAAAAATCACGACCTCCGCACGTCGCAATATCCGCGGATCCGTACTCGCCCGATCCACACAGCCGTCTTTCTCGGCTTGTACACAAACCTGTGCGGATATATCCACCCCGATAATTTCCTGTACTCCTATTTGTCGCAATCGTTTCGCATAAGAGCCTCCCATTAATCCCATCCCTATAATGCCGAAGATCCGGTGCCGATTAAACTCGCTGCTTCCTTGTTCCATAGGACGCCTCTATAATTCACGGCCGCAAATCGGCGCCAATTGTCGTAAGGATTGCATTAACTCGTCGAACATGTCCGGCGTAATGGATTCTTCGCCGTCGCAAAGCGCTTCTGACGGATTATTATGCACTTCCACCATAATACCGTCCGCCCCGGCGACAATAGCGGCTTTGGCCAATGCCGGTACCATCCAGCGTTTTCCCGTAGCATGGCTGGGATCGACAATAATCGGTAAATGGCTTTGTCGTTTCACCGCCAATACGGCACTTAAATCCAACGTATTCCGCGTATACGTTTCATACGTACGAATACCGCGTTCACAAAGAATAACATTCGGATTACCGCCGGCCATAATATATTCCGCCGCCATAAGCCATTCTTCAATAGTAGCACTCAAGCCGCGTTTTAATAAAATAGGCTTACGCGTCTTCCCTACAGCCCGCAATAACTCAAAGTTTTGCATATTGCGGGCGCCGATTTGAATAATATCCACCTCTTGTTGCAAGAATACATCCAACTTATCGGCCGACATAATTTCCGTCACAACCGGCAACTTTTCTTTTCTTGCCGCCCGGCACAACATTTCCAGCCCGGTTTCTTTTAACCCTTGGAAAGAATAAGGGGAAGTACGCGGTTTAAATGCGCCGCCGCGCATTACTGCCGCGCCCGTTTTCCGCATATGCGCGGCTAACGTCGTCATTTGTTCCGGCGTTTCCACCGAACACGGGCCGGCCATAACCGTCAATTTTTTACCGCCTATTTGTGTCCCGTTCGCCAACGTCACCACCGTATCTTCCGGATGAAAAGCCCGACTCGCCCGCGTATACGGCTCATCAATGCGAATAACCTGTTCCACAAAATCCAGACTCTTTACATGGCTCTGATTAATACGGGAAGTATTACCGATTAACCCCAATAATGTTTTCCGCTTCCCTCTGCTCACATCAACTTCTACACCCTGTGTACGTAATTCCTCTTGTAATGCTTCCATTTTCTCTGCCTCTGTCCCCTCTTTGATGACAATAATCATGGCGCCATTCCTCCTGTTCCAAAAAAAAAGCGGACTCTCATGAGTCCGCTTCGCCATTCCTTATAATGCTCTCTTGCTTATTCCCTGTAAGTCTACGACCTGCAAGGCGCTATGCCCGGAAGATTTCTCATGTTCAGTATCTGTATATTGAATTTGTTGTACCAAAAGTAGCCGGCGCTAAAAAAGAAATAGCTCCGGATAAAATACGTTACAACATATTCAATTGCACAGTTAAGAACAGATGCCTGATTCATAATCAATACTCCCTTATGCAATATAAAAATTTGTTAGGACTATAATAACGCCTAACCATAAATGTTGTCAAGAAAAAATTTCAATACCTTACCATGCCGGCGGTACAGACGGCGTAATCACCCGAAAAGTATATCCCTTACTTTTTAAATAATGAATAATCGGCGGCAACGCTTTCACCGTTTCTCCGTGGCCGGAAGAATCATGCATTAAAATCACCAAATGAGACTGTATATGCGGCTGTCCCTGTATTTGCCGAATAACATTTTGCACCGCTTTAGCCGCAGTCTTGCCGGTTCCGTCCGCATCTCCGGTTAAGGAATTCCAACCCACTTCTATATACCCGTTTTCCCGAATTGCCTGCCAATACGCTTTCGTAAAATGGCCGGCCGTACCGCCGGGAGCTCTGGTAATAATCGGACGCACGCCGATAATTTGATGAATGAGGATTTCCGTCATCATCATTTCCTGCAAATAGGCCTGCGGAGAGCTGTACAAAATTTTATAATTATGCGTATACGAATGCAACCCGATCGCATTTCCCGAAACATAAATATCTTTCACTATGCCGGGATGCAACCGCACATTCAAGCCGACCAAAAAAAAGGTACCGTGAATCTTTTCCTGTTTTAAAATGCTTAAAATTTCCCGCGTGTTTTTCTTGTCCGGCCCATCGTCAAACGTAAGGTACGCTACTTTTTTGCCGTAGTAATACGCCCGCTTGGTTCCGTATGTTACCGGCAATCCTTTATCTTTTCGTTGCCGAATCGTATACCGATCATAAACGGGCAAATCCGTATCCGGCGCCGGCAGGCGAAACGAATCCGGCAACAGCACCGTCGCCGCCGGGGTCACCGGCACGGCGGCTTCCGTTGCCTCTTTCGCCGCTTCGACGCCGACTGCCGGGCGCGACTGCCGAACGGCTTGTTTTTCCCAATAATGTGCCCAAGTGCCGGTGCACACCAGTACGACTGCCAACACCGTCCCGAGCACCGTGTTCCGTATGTGCTTTTGCAGCATATTTATTCTCTTTCCCGTGTAAAATCATAGCAAACATATTGCCGAATAGTACATGTCGTTCTATATCCGTCCGCCAATACGCTCGCCGCTAATCCCAAATCTTCCAAATCATCCAATAACGCGGCGGTCATGCGATGTTGTACAGCATTATAACCGGTACAAAAAAGAATTTTGCGACAAGGCATGCCCCGAAACAAGCCGCGCGGATGTTTCAGCAATTTCGCCAACATAGCCGGCGTAATAACGGCACCGACGGGACGTCCCATAATAGCCGCAGCCGTTTCTATGCCGGCCACTTTATCGGCGGACAGCGTATTTCCCAACATTTGCAAGTTCACCACCCCGATAACCGTATCGCAGGACAGAGGCAAAGGCACGTCATCCGACAGGGGCGCTTTTAACCACTTATCGCGGGCGCAATCCCCCTCAAGGAGAATATACCACGCCGGATGCCGCCGTTTTATACCGTCTATAAGCTCGGGCGACAGACCCGCATAGCGACCCCGGTCGTCCGCCGCCGAAAACCAGGCCGGCACATGTCCCGCCGCAATGCGTTCGACGCAAAATTGTTCTCCCCGCGCTATATCTTCCGTACAAATCACATCAAACGGTTCCACCGTATCTACCCGTGTACGCTCTACCGGCACGGTACTGCTGACCATCAGGGGATAATTGCCGGCGTGACCGAACGTGCCCAGCCGTTCCAATACCGTCGTCTTCCCCCCTGCACCGACAATAGCCGTAATGCCCGGATGTAACATACGTAACCACCGATTATCCGCAAACATACCGATCCCCTCATTTCCTGCTTTTACTATAGTTTATTATATCCTTGCCACGCTTGTTTAATCAGCACCCGCACAATAGCTGCCGTCATCTGCCGCCGTTCCGCCGCCGTACACAACGCATCATCGCCGAACTCCGTTTCTTCCGCGGCTAAATGTGCGGCATTTTCCCGTACGTCAATCCCTTTTTCCGTTAATTCCGTACCGGCGCCCGCCGCTACTACCGCTACGCCGGGGCGCGCACCGATGACGACCCGCCAGCCTTCTTCCCGTACGGCAATGGCGGCCGTAACATAGGGAATCCGCGTCTGTTCCTGGCGTACCGCCGCATAGGAGGCAAATACTTTTTCTTTGACAATGCGAATTTCCTGTACGCGTTCTCCCAAGGGCGGACAAGAAATATAATCCCGTAAACACATGCGGCCTTTATGATGCAAAACAACATCCACTTTAAGCGATACCAACATCGGCAACAATACGGAACGGGCCGCCTTGGCTTCCACCAATTCGCCGACCGTTCCCGGCAAGCCGCCATACTGCTCTTTCATTTCCCGTAAAAAAAAGTAATCATGCTGCCGGCTATTTTTTTGATTTGTCCGTCCGTTTCCAAGGTTTCAAAATGCGTATCGGCACCGATAGCCACTTCATCCCCCGTATCTATAATATAATTCCGCGCCGACCCGCCCGCAGTATCTCCGAACGCCGTCGGCGTAATCGTTAACATATCTTTATATACAGGACCGAGAGAATCGGATTTTTTTCGTTGTTGCCGGTTTTTCATCTGTACCAGCCCCCTTCTCCTGCCTTTACTGCAATATAAATTCCATATCCGCCACATTCGACCTATGTAATTGCAATTGAAACGAACCTTGATTACACGCAATGACAGATTCAAGCAACGCATCCGTCCCCATGTCTTTCATAAGTTCCCACTCTTCTTTATATACTAAAACAGGCATAAACAGCTCCGCTACTATATGATTTTTTTCTTTTACCGCCGCCAAATCGCCGGAAATTTGCGCCATAATCACGCCGGCCGGCGCCCGCTCCCCTGCCGCGCCCTCCGGGGCTTGACAATACGGCACAGAAACGCCGTTCGCCAACGAAATACGATGCGCCCGCACCTGTTCGCCCAACTTCCCGAGCAACCGCAACGGCCATGCCGCCGGTTCTTGCAGGTGAATAAGACCGGCCTGTTGAAAAGGCCAAGTCGACGGCAGCAGCAGCCACAGTTCACAAGCCGGTGCCGACGCCGTTGCCGCCATGAGCCGCACTGTATGTACCACATAAAACGGCTCCTGAGGCAGCGGATATAACACTTGTACGGATATGGACGAACCGTGTTGTTCCCCGCCTGTAAGAACTTCTGTACGTCGCTGCGGAAAACAGGCTTGAAAATATTCCGTTATCGTATCCGCATACTGTCGCTGTCTGATAAAAGAGACCGGTTTACTTAACGCCAGCCGGCGTTTTATCCGTTCTTCCATATCCGAATACATGCCAACACTCCTCTTCTTTTATCCTTTATCATTATACCATAGATACCAATGCTTTAAAAATAACAGTCCCGGGTCTGCTGCACGGATTCCCCGCTTGCCCGGTACCCGTCTTCCTATCCTTCAACGTCCCCACAGCCATTGTCCCGCGGCCAACCCGCCCATACAACACAGGAAAGCGCCCGCCCCTTGTAACAAGCCGTAGGCCGTACCGCCGACCCAACCGGCCTGTTTCCAAATCTGTAACCACTCCCACGAAAATGCGGAAAACGTCGTAAACCCGCCTAAGACGCCGGTAATGACAAAAAGTCGCCACGTATGCGGCGCCGAACTGTGACTTTGAAAAAAACAATAGGCCAAGGCAATCCCGAACGAGCCCGCTAAATTTACCGTAACCGTGCCGTACGGAAAGGTGCCGCTGCCCGCCGTCAGCACCCCGATACTATAGCGCAAAACAGCGCCTATGGCGCCTCCGAGAGCTACTGCCATACTCTTCATGCCGTTTCCCTCCTTTATAAAAAATCGCCGCATATACCGGCCGTTTCTCTTATATTTGCCTCAGTATACCACGCCTGTTTCTCCGACACAACCGTCCGCCCCATATACGGTAAAAAATCAACATCCGTCTACTATATCTTGTGATTCTTTATCAATTGTAGTAAAATAACAGCAACCGATTGTTTTATTTTCCGTAAAGAAAGGAATGACCAGTATTGAAAACTCGTTGCCTGACGTTAACATCCTTTGAAACCGATTTATTCCGGCACTATATGAACCGAGAAAAAAATGCGCCGGTTCCTTTACGTCTCTGCAGCATAATATATCGCCATGTACATGAACAGGAGGTGTACACCGCCGCCCCGGCGACCCCCTATGCCCGGGTCGCCGCCGTACCGGCCGTCGCGCCCCTGCACCCGCATAAACAGATTATATAGCAACGAAAAAAGAGGTCGTGCCGTCCTGCACGACCTCTTTTTTTATGAGGCTGCCCGCTCACTGCGCCATAGCTTGTTCCAAGCGTGCGGCAATCGCTTTTCCCGTAGGGGTTTGCGCCAACCCGCCTTCGGACGTTTCTTTCAACGCGACCGGCATTAACCGACCGATTTCGCCCATAGCCTCAATTACCTCATCGGGAGGAATAACGCTTTCAATCCCGGCCAACGCCATTTCCGCCGCCGTTAAGGCCAACACGGCATAGCAGGCATTGCGCTTTACACAGGGCACTTCCACCAATCCCGCCACCGGATCGCACGCCAGTCCCAACGTATTTTTCATACATAAAGCAAAGGCCTGTAAAATTTGCCGATTCGAAGCACCGCATAATTGCGCCGCCACGGCCGCCGCCATGGCCGCCGCCGAGCCGCATTCCGCCTGACAACCGCCTACCGCCCCGGCCACCGTGGCTTTGTGCGATACAACGGCGCCTACCCCGGCCGCCGTAAGCATCGCTTCCGTCAGCTCCTTTTCACCCGCCTGCCGGGCTTCTCCGATGGCCAATAACACGGCCGGCACAATACCGCAAGACCCGGCGGTCGGACAGGCGACAATTTTAAACATTTTGGCATTCGCTTCGGCAATCGCCATCGCATACACGGATGCCGTATTCGCCAACGCTCCCAAAAGGACATGACTTTTTTTCTGTAACCGCGCGGCATCACCGCCGACCAATCCGCTCACCGATTTTTCCGTATTCTGCAAACCGGCCTGTACCGATTCTTGAAACACGGCAATACGGCCGGCCATCTGTTGTCGTACGTCCCGCTCGGAACATTCGCCGCGTTCCATTTCATGACGCAAAATTACTTCCGCCAAAGAAACGGCATGTTGTTCCGCCAAATCCAATAATTCCTGTAATGAGTTATATTCATATCGGCACATAACTTTTCTCCTATAAAGGCAATAACGTAACTACACTTTCTATCGCTTCAATTTTTCGGATCATGGCCACCATATCCGCAGGTACGGGGCTGTCCGTACAAACAATCATGACCGCCGCGGCATTTTTACCGCTGCGAAAAACCCGCATATTCGACACATTAATATGACCGATCGCCAGAATTGTCGTAGCTTGTGCAATAATTCCCGGTAAATCCCGATGTACGGTAATCAACGTATGTTCTTCGCCGCGCAACGAAACCTGCGCGCCGTTAATTTCACGAATTTCAATTTTGCCGCCGCCCAGAGAAACGCCGACCACTTCCATCGTGCGCCCCTGTTTGCCCTGCATGGCAATGCGTACCGTATTGGGATGTGCCGTTTCCGCCGTACTTCGTTGCAACTCCACCTGCAATCCCTGTCGGGCGGCAATCGCAAACGAATCCCGCAATCGCACATCGTCCGCGGAAAATCCCAAGAGCCCGGCCACCAACGCCTTATCCGTCCCGTGCCCTTTATACGTTTTCGCAAAAGAACCGTATACCGTAAGCTGCACTTTTACCGGTTCGTCCTTTAAAATATTACGGGCCATCAAGCCGATACGCGCAGCTCCGGCCGTATGAGAACTGGACGGCCCGATCATAATCGGTCCCACAACATCAAAAATTCCCATAAATACCTCCACCTCTTTCGCCTAACAGGCGACGGCCTGTTGCAAATGAAAACTGTAAATATACACTTCTTTTACCTTTCTTCCGGTCACTTGTTCCACCGCTTGTTTGTATATCGCCAGCTGCACATGATACCGTTCCCGAAACGCCTCGGGCGTCGACAGACGATCCGTCTTATAATCTAAAATAACCCATTCTTCCCCTTCCTGAAAAAGAACGTCCAGCACGCCCTGTACCAATACGGCTTCTCCCGCTTCCAAGGTCGGCAAATACGGATTTCCCTGTAACAGTACGCTGAAGGGGTATTCCCGGTGTACAACGGGCGAAGCCGCCATGCGTTTTCCCAACGGTTGCAACCAAAACGCCCGAATTTGCGCCACCTTGATCGCAGCCCGTTCCGCCGCAGAAAATATGCCTTCTTTTTCCCATTGTACCAAATCCGCACGAATTTCGTCCAATCCCGCATGCGTATTGCCCGCTATATATTGCATGGCTTTATGCATCGCCGTCCCGTAGGCGGCCCCCGTCATTTTGTTCTCGTCCGTCACTTCCCACAGCGGCGGTTGGGCAAACGGATCTTCCTCCGTCGCCATCTCCGGCAACAGGCGGGACAATCCCCTTTCCGCCTGTAACGCCGCTTGTTCCCACTCCTGTTGTTGTCGTTTGATTTCCGAAACGGACATTTTAGCCGCCGCGGTTACCGCTTGCGGATACGCATACCGCCACTGCAACCGTTCTTCCAGCCAGGCGGGCGGCTCGATGCCGGTAGGATTTCCCTCTTGCAACGCCGCCAACCGCGGATCTCTTTCGCCCTTACACCGCGAAGAACGGACGGCGGGAAGGGAACATTGTACCCGTACTTGCCATATATCATTTTGCCAAACTCCGTCCGTTGCCGTTTCTATTGCCGTCGTCAGAGCGGGCGCCGTACGGCAATTTTTTAAAACTGTCGGCATCACCCAATCCCAATACGATTTCGCCCGTTCCGGCGGTACTCCCTGACACCAACGGTTCCAGTCATTGGCAAGATGCGAAGTATGCCCGATTAACAGCAGCAATTCTTTCGCACGCGTCATGGCCACATACAAAATACGTTCTTCTTCCGCCGTACTTTCCCAAGCCGACTGCGCGCGAATCCCGTTCCAGGCCAACGTCGGATACGACATCCGCCAGTCCGTGTCATATTGTTTCAGACCGATCCCCAACGTATGATGAAATAAAATCGGTTCATTCCAATCTTGCCGATTAAACGCTTTGCCCATGTCCGCAACAATCACGACGGGAAACTCCAACCCCTTGCTCTTATGAATACTCATAATGCGTACTACATCTTCTTTTTCTCCCGCCACCTTTGCCGGGGCCAAGTCGACGCCGTCTTCTTTCATCTTATCCAACAGCCGCAAATACCGAAACAAGCCGCGAAAGCCGTGTTCTTCATATTGTCGGGCCCGTTCATATAAAGCCTTTAAATTGGCCTGTCGTATACTGCCGCCGGGAAGTCCGCCGACATACTCATAATACGCGGTATCGGAAAATAATCGCCAAATCAGCTCCGCCACGCTGTGCCGCCGACTATACGTTCGCCAGGATTCCAGCTGCTGTAAAAATTGTTGCAGCGCCGTTACGGCGGACGAATTTTCTCCCTGCGTTATATAGCGTGCCGCATTCCGCCACAAAGGACCTGCACCGAGCAGCCGCAGCTCCGCCAAACAGGCCTCCGATACGCCCACCAAAGGCGACCTTAAAACAGCCGCCAGCGGAATATCCTGTTGCGGATTATCAATACACTGCAACAAGGACAGCATAATTTGTACTTCTATCGCCGCAAAATAGCCGCCGTTCTGCTCGGCAAACGAAGGGATGCCGGCCTGTTGCAAAGCCTGTACCAACACCTCCGCCTTGCCTGCCGGCGAACGCAATAAAATAACAATATGGCCGTACGATAACGGCGTGTGCGTACCGTCTTTTTCCGTAATATACGTATGCGACGCTAACAGGTGCTGAATTTTTTCGGCAATATATGCACTCTCCTGTTCAAAGGCCGTTTGCTCTTGTGCCGTCGCTTCCGTCGCTTCCGTTGTTTCTTTTTCCTTCTCCCCCGTAGAAAGCAGGCATACTTCCGTCCGCCCGCTTACCGAATGGGGATGATCGGACGGACCGCGGCCGGCATGCAAAAATTCGCGTTCTCCGTACGCCAGCCCCGCCGCTTCTTCCGTCATAATAGCGGCAAACACCTCATTAACAGCCGCCAAAATCTGCGGCATACTGCGAAAATTACGATTCAAATCGATACACCGCTCCACGGCCTGCGGCTCCCGACGAAACCGTTTATATTTTTCCAGAAACAACGACGGATCCGCCAGGCGGAAGCGATAAATACTTTGCTTTATGTCGCCGACCATAAAGCGATTATTCGTCCGCGACACCAACTGCGTAATCAATTCCTGCACACCGTTGGTATCCTGATATTCGTCAATTAATACTTCCGCATATTTTTCCTGCAGCTTGCGGGCGACGGCGGAGGGCACTATCCGGTCCGGCGTCGATTCGGGAGCCGATAAAATCTTTAAACACAAATGCTCCAAATCACTAAAATCAATCCATCCCTTTTCCCGTTTTGCCTTTTCATAGGCGGCGGCAAAATCCGACGTGACCTGCACCAACCCCTTCATCACCGGCAATACCGCCCGCATACCATCCAGCAGATCGGCAGAAGATACGGAAAAATACACGGGACAAAGCTTATCTTGTATCAGCTTCTTACTGTCCGTACGGATTTTTTTACATGCTTCCCAACACGCCTTGTCTTCCGGTGTTAATTTTCGCAACGCCGGCAAACGCGTAAAGGTCACCGCTTTTACAGCTCGCGCCGTCATCTCCCACGTATGTTTTTCCAATACCCCCTGTAAGCTCCTATATTCGCTGTAGATCAAATCTTTAACGCCTTGCAGGGCCGGTCGCGCTTCGATTTGCCGTACTGCCCATTCATATTGCCGAACCGCCTCCTGCAGGCTGCGCCGAATCTCCGCTTTCACCGGCTCCCACCAGGGCGTCTCCTCAATACTGCCGGAAGACGGGATATCATACGCGACCGCCGCCTGTCGCAACCACTGTTCCGGAAAAGGCATACTGCGGGAATACTGATACATGCGTTCTACCGTCCGCACTATATTGTCATCGCCGCGCTCCGTACCGAACATATCCGCCAAAGGATATAACACGTCCGCCTTCTCCTCCTGCTCATAGTACGATAGAAGCAAATCTTCCAACACTTGTTTGCGCAATAAGCTTAATTCTTCTTCACCCGCCACGCGAAATGCCGGATCCAGATCAATCGTATAAAAATAAGTCCGAATCACCTCTTGACAAAAGGAGTGCAACGTAGAAATAGAAGCCGCCGGCAATAACGCCAACTGTCGTTCCGCGTCCGGCCGTCCGGTCGCTTCCAAGGCCGCCGTCAAAGCGGCTCCGATACGTTCCCGCATTTCCGCGGCCGCCGCTTTCGTAAACGTAACCACCAGTACTGCCGTCATATCGATCGGATTCTGCCGATCCAATAACCGCCGTACCAACCGCTCTACTAAAACGGCGGTTTTTCCCGAACCCGCCGCCGCCGATAACAACAACGTTTGTCCGCGACTGTTCATCGCCGCTTCCTGCGCTTCAGTCCATGCCATCTTCCCCTTCTCCTTCTACTCGAATTTTATCCCGCAAGTCCTCATTTCCTATGGTCCGACATACCCGATACGTATTCCCGAACGCCGTATCGAACCGACATACAGCATGATACAGGCAATACGTACACGGCATCCGGTGTTGCCATAATACCGGTCGGACGGCAATATCCCCTTCCGTAATTTTCTGCGCCGCCTGTCGCAACCGCCGTTGTACGACCGCCAACATATGCGACCAGCCGCTTTCGGTATACATTTGATTGCCGGCATTGCTCAAACTGCCGTCTTTTTTTAACCGTAAATTTAAAAACTCCGAATAGGCCTGCATAGACGTATCCAGCTGCCGCATCGTCCGCCCGTCGTCCAGAAAAAAGCCGCTCATTTTACTCTTTTTTTGAAACAACGCCATTTTTTCCGTCTCCGTCACCATATGATCCGCAGAAATCTTATCATCGCGCACATAACAATATAATACTGCCGCCGGCACGGCCTTTTCGCCCAGCTGCCGCAACGCGACAATCATATACGTCAAGAGCTGTAAATCCAACCCCAAAAATACCGGTTGTAACGCCGGTTCTTTGCGTCCCGACTTATAGTCGATAACCGCAACATAGGAGATTTCCCCCTCTTGCAGCATATCCAACCGATCAATTTGACCGCTAATCGACACTTTCCCTCCCGAAGGCAAGGTAAACTGTAACGGTTCCCACACACCGTTTTTACCGCCGAAGGCAATTTCCAGCCCTTTCATTTGAAAATTCGATACTTCGCTAAACTCCCGCAATCGCCGTACCGTACGAATCAAGGTCTGAATAAGCCGTTCCTTAATATGTCGAAAATATGCGTTCGACATGAGAATATCCTGCCGAACGGACGGCGCCGTCACTTCCGTCGCCTGACGACAATATTCCGGAATTTGCCGCATTTCCAAATCACGCCACTGTTTTCCCTCCCGCAATAAGGCATCGCCCATATACTTCAAGGCGCCGTGTACCAACAGCCCCAAATCGGGAGCGACAAAGCGATACCTTTGTCGGGCTTCCAATTGCAACCCGTAGCGGGCAAAAAAAGCAAACGGACACGTGCCGTATTGTTCAAATTTGGTGACCGAGCCGTGTAAAATCCCTTGCGGAGCAAATAACCGCCGCACGACGGATGCCGTCAGCGGGGCGGCAACATTGGTATGAAACAACCCCCGTACCGCTTGCCGTACCGCTTGTTTTTGCGAAGTGCGCAAAAGTTGATCATACAACGCCCACCAAACCGGCGCTACCTCACCGCCGTCGACAGCCGGCTGCAATTGCCCCGGCAACAGCCGTACGGCCGCTTCCGCACTCGTAATCGCCGCCGCTTCTTCCCCCGGTGAAATCCCGTCGCTTACCGTACGCACTCCGTCCACATAGCCGCGTTCCAGCAATTGACGTATCCATAAAGACGGTTCCCGGGCCGCCCCGCTTTCATCCGCCAACGCATACGTCAAATATACCTCCTGCAAGCTTCTCGTGACGGCCAAATAAAACAGATATTTTTCCTGTAATGACCGAAAGCGGCTGCCCGGCGCCAAATAGAGTCCGGCCTTCTCCAATTGTTGCCGTTCTCCGTCATGAAACAGGCCTTCTTCTCGGTTTCGTTTCGGAAAAATACCGTCATTCATACCGCAAATAAACACCGTCTTTCCCTGCAACGTATAGCCGCGCTCTACGGAAGTCAACGTGACATGATCCAACGTCGGCGGAATGAGACTGAACTTCAATGTTTTCAAACCGTCTTCCAAAATAACGGCAAAGTCTTCCAACCCCATTTCCTCTTCGCCGCAAAGTGTCACAATCTCCTGCAAAAAAGCCAACAATTCCTTCCATACCTGTTCATGTTCTTTCGCCTCTCCGGGACAACCGGCATCCGCGTCTTCCTGCCGCCAACGGCGAAGCGTTGCAGGCACTTGCAACCGTTTTAACCACGTGTATAATAACGTACACCACGTTTGCAACGTATGAGACGAACGGGATTCTTGCCAACAGGGCAATAACAGGTCGCGTACCTGCCGTCGAATACGATTGATCCCGCTTGCCGTACGGGCGTCCGTACCGTCGTCGTACCACGCTTTATCCGCCAACCATTGCCCGCCCTGTATGCCGTACGCCAAACAATAATTTTCCAACGCATCCGCATCGTCGCGGGAAATAGGGAACAAATCGCTTTTTAATAATTGAAATAGCGCCTCATACGTCCAGGATGTGCGAAACACCTGCAATAACGACACGACGGTTTCTACAATCGGGTGCGAAGCCATGGGCCGTTGATAATCACTGAACAGCGGAATACGGTACATGGAAAAAATACGTTCCGCCAACTGATTGTACTCCTCGCTCGTGCGTACGACCAAAAGAAAATCTTTATACCGATATCCCTGTCGGCATAATTGGATAATTTTTTTCGCCACTCCTTCAAATTCCGCTTCTTTCGACGTACATTCCCAAATATGAATCCCCGCCGTCGCCCGGGACCGCACCGCCGGTACAGGGCGAAAAAACGCATGGGCCATACGGGCCGCACCGTTGGTCAATCGTGGCGGTAAACAAATTTGTTCACTATGCGGAAAAAGCCGCCGCAACGCGCCGTACGTTTCATACGACCGGTGAAACAGGGCCGTTTCCCCGGCTTGCGAGGCAAGATGCTCCCCGTCCAGAGACAACGTGACCGTTAAAGGTCCCGCATACTTTTCCAATTGTTCCAGCACTTGCAGTTGTTGCGGCGTAAACCACTGAAAGCCGTCCACCAGGACGGGAATATGTTGTAAAAAACCGGCATATTTAATTTCGGCCGCCAACGCCGTCAGCAAATCATCGGCGTTGCCGAAACGCGCCGTCAACACCCTAGTATATGCCTCGTATACCCGGGCTATATCCTGCAATTTATCCGCCAACGACGGATCCGACACGGTCGTCGCCACCGCCTGCAGCGCCGCCGGGGACACGCAAAACGAACGACATTCTTCAATAAACGTCCCGACCGTTTCCGAAAAATGCGGCTGTACAGCCGCTTTCCGCAAAACGGTCAACTCGCTTTCCATTTGTCGCAATAATCGCTGCAACACCAACATGCGCCCCAATTCGGAGACCGCCGCCCGCTTGCATCCCCGCTCCTGCAACACTAAATAAGCCAACCGCGAAAAACCGACAACTTGTATCCCCGTATACCCTTTGCCCGGCATCCGTTCCGCCAGTCGCCGTTCCATCGTATACGTCGCCTGATCCGGCACTAAAAATAACGCCGCCCGGCCGGCCCGTTGACAAGCGGCCAATGCCCGTAAGCAGCGTTCCGTTTTACCGCTGTTGCTGCGCCCCAGAATAAGTTTTACCGCCATACTATATACATTCCTTCCTGTCCGACACTGCTTCCCGCGCCGTTCACCCCGTGCCCGGTCGTTCCCGTAACGCGTGTACGGCCTTGCCTGTACGCGCTTATCTTTTTCATTATACGTAGCCCCCTGCGAATGTCAATACCGCTCAATACACGAGAAAAAAACGGCAGTTATGCCGTTTTTTCCCGATTTGCCGCCGCATATAATGCCGCGGATATAGTTTTCAGCACGCCTAAACATTCCAAATTTTTTTGCCAATGATTCGGCACGGCCCGACAACCGTATAACGCGCCCGCAATATTGCCGCACACGGCACCGCACGTATCGCTGTCGCCGTCATGATTGCACGCCATAATTACCGCTTCCCGCAGCGAATCATTTTTTAACACACAATACACGGCAATCGCCAACGCTTCATCCGCCCGCCATCCCAAGCCGAGTTTCTGCAACGAATGTACCGGATTCCGATCCGTAACCGCTTCATCGACGGCACGCACCAACACCTTCAACACGGGAATCCCTTGCGGCCGCTGTTGTAAAAAGCGAAAAGCGTCCGCCAGCGCCTCCCGTAGAGCGCCGCCCCCGGTCAACACGGCAATGACGGCGCTCAACGTGCCGGCCGTTAAATACGCCGCCGGATTCCCGTGCGTCAATTCACCGGAACGACAACCGACGGCAAAGGCCTTTTCCGGATCGGCGGAAAAATACAACCCCACCGGCGCCGAACGCAATACACCGCTGCCGTTACAATCATTGGGAGCCGGCCGATCGGCAAAAAACTCTCCCGCCGCCAGCGTAACTAACGAATTTTTTCGCGGATACCGCCGGGCAAACAAACTCTTATCACCCATTAAATCATAGCCCCATGCCGTTTCATGCGCCTGTCGTCGCATCCACGCTTCCTGCTCCGGCTCCACCACGCGTTCGGTCTGCGTATAATACCAGCGCATGTACGAACGATATAAGCCCTGATCGAACGCCAGTCCTTCATGCGCCGCCCAAAGCAGGCCGTCGGCAGTAAAAATTGTTAATTGCGTATCGTCGGAAACGACACTTTTATTCCCGTGATTGGGCAACGCCAACACGGTTCGCAAGCCGTGAGAACCGTACCGCTTATGAATCGTTTTTAAGTCCAACTTTTCCAAAAAATATCCCAGCGCATCGCCTGTCGCACCGCCTAATAAACAACCGTCGAACCGTTCCGTTCCTTCCATACCGTCGTCCCTCCTATACGCGCCGTTACGCCCGCTCCTCCGTATCATACTTCCGTGCCAACCATTTTTTCATCGTCGTAAACGTAATGGTTACCCGTTTTTCATGGTCTCCGGAGCCTAACGCCGCAGCAATTTCATTCCGAATAAAATCCAACTCCGTCACCTGTTGCAGGGGATAATCGGGAGCTACTAAAATATCAATTTCAATAAATTCGGCCCGTCCGAATACCTGTACCCCGGAAACATAGTCGGAAAACCCGTACCGGACTGTAAAGCCGTCCATAACGGCTTGTACATGCTCATGTAACGCTACGGGAGCCATGCCCAGTATTTGCCGGATAGCCGGCCCTAAAATTTGCACGGTCGGGAAAATCATTTGTATTCCCAAGGCCATCATAATCACCGGATCCACATATACCTGCAAGTTCGCATAGGGCGTGAACTGCAGCGCCCGGGCGCCGCCGAAACCGATCAATAACCCGGTGGCCAATACGGCATCAATCAACCAACTCACATTATCATAATGTACTAAATACGAGTGTACTTTTTTATTGGCCCGGCGTACATAGCCGTAAAAACTCCAATCGGCAAGCGTAAAAAACGCCGCATAATATACGGCCGTCCCGAACTCCACTTCGCGACCGCCGTGCCACAGGCCCCACATGCCGGCAACCACCGCATATAGGACGATAAAAAAGGTGAATATCCCTTCCAGCAGCATGACCGCCGGCTCACATTGCCAATATCCGAACGGAAACCGTTTGCCCGTTTTTCGACGTGTCAACAGGGCCGTCAACATCATCAGTAACTTAATAATCATCGCCGCCACCGAAAAAATACCGTCCAATAAAATCGCCTGTGAATGGCTTTGAATCCCCATCCATAAACCGCCGACCGCCACGACTCCCATCATAAGAGCCGATAAAAACAGTAATCTCGTTTCTCCGTGACGCCAAATTTGTTGTGTCATCCTCTTTCCTCCCGACAAAAATTATACGCTTGTCGGGAACCTGTCCAAATACGCACTGTAATACCGCTTTTCCGCGCCGATGCAAGAGCGTACGGCGCGACGCGCCGCCTCTCCGCCCGGCTCCGTACACGCCGGTACCTCTCTCCCGGTGCCGCTTGCCCTGCACATAAAATTCCTCCGAAAGTATTTACATTTTCATCATATTAGTATATCATAAATATTTTATATTCTTTACCAAGTATACCGGATTGTTACCCTTCTTGGCAAATCTTTACCTTTTTCGTGCATTATCCGCCCATACCTGTACAGAACCGCTCGTCCGGAGTACAATAAACATATCTGAATAAGAAAGGAAATTTCCTATGACTGTATACCCGAATTCGACAGCCGCCGTTACTTCGCATGTAGGTCGGCAAGTTTCCTCCGGACTGCTGTCGTTTGAACAAGTTTCCCATTTTCTCCTCGCCCACGGCCCCAATGTGGTCTATGCGATTATTATTTTTATCATAGGCCGTTATATCGCCAAATTTTGCAAAAAACTCATCAGCCAAATGATGCGTCATGCCGACTATGACCATACGGTGAATACCTTTGTCAGCCAAATCATCTATTACGGACTTTTGGCGCTCGTCATCCTTTCGGCCGTCAATAAACTCGGCATTCCCACCAACTCCTTTATTGCCGTCTTCGGCGCCTTCGGTCTCGCCGTCGGCTTGGCCATGCAAAACAATTTGGCCAATTTCGCTTCGGGAATTCTGCTGTTAATCTTCAAACCGTTTAAAGCCGGTGACTGGGTCAGTTTACCTGCCACCGAAGGAACCATTAAAGGCATTCAACTCATGAATACCGTCCTGATTACCAAAGACAATAAAACCGTGTTCATTCCCAATTCGCAAATCACGTCTTCCCAAGTCACCAACAGTTCGTATATGGAGGAACGCTATATTCCGCTGCTCCTCGATATCAGTTATGACAATGATCATCATCAGGTCATCCGCCTGTTAAAAGAAGTCTTTCGCAACGATGCGCGCATTCTCAATGCCGACACGGCGGAAATCGGCATTCGGGAATTTGCGGATAATGCCGTACGGATTGCCGCCTATCCGCTAGTAAAAAACAGTCATTTTATTGCCGTGCGCTATGACCTGCTGTCCGCCATAAAAGATGCGTTCGACGCGCATCATATTGTAATTCCTTACCCGCAACGCGTCGTCTACATGAAAGCGGAGGCGACTGCCGAAAAAAAATAACCCCCCTGAAAAAAAGAGGGACGAAGAAAGATATTCTTTCTTCGTCCCTCTTTTTTTTACTATCGCTTATTACTCTGTCGCCAAATCCCCTGCGCCGCCGCCGCTTGAATCAACATCTCCCGAAACTCCGGATGGGCAATGGCAATCAGCGCTTCCGCACGTTGCCACGTCGTTAATCCCGCCAACTGCGCCACACCGTATTCGGTGACCAAATACGGCGCCTGCGTCCGCGGCGTAGTAATAATGTCCCCGGCCGTAAACCGCGGCACAATATGCGAATGTTTCACGCCATGTTTATCCGCATGCATCGAACGCATAGCCAAAAAGGCCTTACCTTCCGCCGCCATATACGCGCCCGTAATAAAATCCAGCTGGCCGCCGGTACCGCTGATTTGCCGTATGCCCGCCGATTCGGAAGAAACTTGCCCGTATAAATCCACGGCAATACAGCCGTTAATGGACACAAAATTATCCAATTGGCGAATCACTTCCGGATTATTCACATAGCTCATGGGCGCCGAAAGAATATCTTGATTATAATGCAAAAACTCATACAATTCCGCCGATCCCAGACAAATAGAAAACACGCCTTTATGTCGCTGCAGTCGCTTGCGCTTATTGGTAATTTTCCCGGCCTTGTACAGCTGCAAATAGCCGTCGCTCATCAACTCCGTATGCATCCCCACATCTTGCAAGTCCGAAGCGGCAATCAATTCTCCCAGCGCGTTGGGAATGCCGCCGATTCCCAATTGCAAATTCATGCCGTCATATAAATACGGAAAAATATGGGCCGCAATTTGCCGATCCGACTCCGTCGCCGCACGCCCGGGAGCGGTGCATAACGAACCGTCATACTCTACCACGTGCGTAACCTCGGAAATATGGATATGATCATTTTCCATACCGTAAACGACCGGCATATGCGGATTGACCTCTAAAATAATCACTTCCGCCGCATCCAACACTTCCTGCTGACAGCAATTCGTCAGTCCGTAAGAAAAATTGCCGCGTGCATCCATGGGCGCAACCGTAATCATGGCCGCATTGACCGGCGCCAGGCCGCGACTGTAATACGAACCGCAGTTGCGAAACGCCATAGGCGCGTGAAAGGCCCGTCCCTGATCCAAATACTGCCGATCCAATCCCGAACAATGCCACAAATTATACGTAAACGCCTGCCGTTCTTTATCCTGCTCCACCACCTGTACGGGGCGACAGGAAATGGCATTGCGAATCTTGACATCCCTCAATTCGTCCCGTCTGGCGGCCAAGGCGCAGTCCAAAGCGGTCGGAAACGAACAGCCCTGACTGTAATCAATCCAATCACCGCTCTTTACCGCTTGTACCGCTTCTTGCGGCGTACATAATTTTTTCTTATATTCCTCATATACCTTCACACGATCACCCGCTTATATGGCGTATCTCCCCCGGCGGCGTCGTTTTTCCTGCCGCCTGCCGTCCTTTTTCAAAGGCTTGTATATTGACCGCCGCATACTCTTTTTTTACCGTTTGCGCAATACTCGCCTGCCAATCTATCTGCAGTAAGCCCAAGACTTCAATTAACGCCCCTAACAGCACCATATTCGCACTTTTTACATGGCCCGCCCGGGCGGCTATTTTTGCAGCCTCCAACCGCACGACCCGGATTTTCTGTTGCAACGCCGCCACGCCGCCTTCCGGATAGGTACAGGCACCGGAAAGCACCGGCATTGACGGAATCCGATGCATATTCACGACGGCAATCCCGTCCGGTTTTAAAAATTTTGCATACCGAGCCGCTTCCATTTCTTCAAAAGCCACTAAAATATCCGCCATACCTTCCCCGATAATCGGCGAGGCCACAGCATCGCCGAACCGCACTTGCGAACTTACACTGCCGCCGCGCTGACTCATCCCGTGGACTTCCGCCATCTTCACATCATAGCCCGCCGCCATTAATCCGGACGTCAAAATTTTGCCGGCCAAAATCGTGCCTTGACCGCCGACCCCCGCCAATACAACACTGGTTACCGCCGTCATTTACGCTCCCTCCTCCGCTGCAATAGCCTGTACGGGACAAACTTGCAAACACACCGTACAACCGACACAATCCGCTTGCGATATATGCGCCTTCCGGCTGTCCGTTTCATAACGCAACGCCGGGCACCCCGTACGCAAACAGGTTTTACACCCTATACACGTGTCCCGATCCACCCGGCACGGTACGCGCCGCACCTTATATTGCCGCGTTTCTTCCGGGGTAAATTTTTTCAAAACGCACGGCCATTTCGTAATAATGACGCTCGGCGCATCCGTAACCGCAAAAGCCCAATCCAGCGCCTCTTTCATCTCCTGTAACTGCAAAGGATTGACACTGCGTACCCGCGGAATCCCCAAGGCCCGGACTACCGTTTCAATCGCAATCGACGTTGTCGCCTCGCCCTTGAGCGTATACCCCGTACCGGGATGATCCTGGTGGCCGGTCATCCCGGTAATGCGGTTATCCAAAATAACGCAAATGGCCGGCGAACGATTATACACCACTTCTATAAGCGAATTAATCCCCGTATGGAAAAACGTAGAATCCCCCATAACTCCTACGACACGTTTTTGTTGCCCGCTCTGCGCAAACCCGTGACACAACCCGTGGCTGACGGAAAATGCGCTCCCCATACAGACGGCCAAATCCTTGGCGCTCAGCGGCGCCGCTCCCCCCAACGCATAGCAGCCGATATCGCCCACCATCACCGTATCTTTACGCTTGCCCAATTCATAGAAAAACCCGCGATGCGGACAGCCGGCGCACAGCGTAGGCGGTCGCGGCACCGTAAACCCGTCATCGAGCTGAATGCCGACGGCCGCTTTCTGTAAAATACCGTTACCGACAATATTCGGATTCAACTCGTCTATGTTGGGAATCACCTCTTTACCGCGACAGGGGATCCCGGCGGCACGAATCATTTCTTCCATAAACGGGTCCAATTCTTCTACGACATACAACGTGTCCACCTGTGCGGCAAAGGCCCTTATTTTTTCTAAAGGCAACGGGTACGTAAACCCCAATTTTAAATACGAAGCCCGTTCTCCCAACGCTTCCTTCGCATACATATAAGCGGCGCCGGCCGCTACAATGCCGATCCGCGTATCATGCATTTCCGTAACATTGAACGGCGACGTTTCCGCATATCGACGCAACTTTTCTTCCCGTTCTTCCACCACATAGCGCCGTACTTTGGAAATCGCCGGCACGGCATCCATTTTTTCTCGCGCCTTTACATAGGGAACGGGCGTAAATTCTGTTCGTGCCGCCGTTTGCACGGCACTCTCGGAATGACAAATACGGGTGGTCAACCGCAACATAACGGGAACCCCGTACGTTTCACTGACCGCATACGCCTCCTTGACCATGGCTAAACATTCCTGCGAATCGCTCGGTTCAAACATGGCGATTTTCATCGCCTTGGCATACTGCCTGTTATCCTGTTCATTTTGAGACGAATGCATTCCCGGATCGTCGGCGGAAACAAACACAAACCCGCCGTTAATTCCCAAATACGAAAACGTATACAACGGATCGGCGGCCACATTCAGGCCCACCATTTTCATCGCCGCAAACGCCCGCACGCCGGCAATGGAAGCCCCTATGGCCGCTTCTGCGGCGACCTTTTCATTCGGAGCCCATTCCGCATACATTTCTTCATACGTTGCCGCTTGTTCCAAAATCTCCGTACTCGGCGTTCCCGGATACGCCGAAGCGAACGTCACCCCGGCTTCATATAAGCCGCGGGCAATGGCTTCGTTGCCGGTCATTAACCTTTTCATGCGCATACCCTCCTTTACTATTCGCTGCACTTGCAACCTATTTACTCCTTCTGCCCGTATCTATGCAATCCCCGTGCCAACCGTCCGGTCCTGTAAAACCGTACATTCCGATACGGCCGCTTTCTTTTACGTAAAATTATTGTTACAATATTTTTACATAAAAGAACTCATTTCGTATTATGTTTATCGCAGGAGGTCCCTATGAAAGAAATTTGTTTTCTTATTGCCGACACCTATTTAAAAGACACCATTTTGCATACGCTCACCGCTTACTATCCGGAATGGCCGAAAGGGACGCTGCCGAAAATCGAAATTATCGACTTTCCCCGCCTGGTGCCGCAAGCGAAAGAATTGCTGCAAACCGGCACGAAAGTAATCATTACCAACAGCGGCGCCCATCAAATTTTGCAAGAGCACATAAAATCCATTCCCCTTCTTTGCCTGTACAGTTCCACGCCCGATGTGTTATACACCCTGTCCGCCTTGGAAGCGTACCGAAAAATTCACTTGCTGTTAAACAAAAATTTTATGTTTCGTCTCGAAAACTGTCCGCCCCGGTTACGCGAAAAATTACAACTATATCCCCCGTATAAAGCGGAAGCCCCCTACGAACATTTACTGTCCTTAATCCGCAAAATCCCGCCCGCCCCCGCCACAGCCCTTGTCGGCTGCACCTTATTGCCGCAAATCGCCCCCCGCCTGCCCTTTCCCACCTTTCCTATATACCCCGGCGAATCGGTCATTCTGTCCGCCCTGAATTATGCCCGGGAATTGCTGAATTTCCAACGTCACACGCAACGGCAATTAAGCATTGTCACCTCTATCCTGTCCCACGTGGAAGAAGGCATTATTCTGCACAATGCGGAAGGGCGCATTTCCCACTTAAACAAAAAGACCGAACAATTTTTTCAACTGTCACAAATGCCGCAACACATCCGCCAAATTTCGCCCGACCTGCACCGCACGACCGCCGGCAAAGAAACCATTATTAACCGCCCGCCCTATACGCTGGTGGCCACTGCCGATACCTTTAAAATCAATAAAGAAACACATACCATTATTACCTTACGGGATATTACGGAACTGCAACGCCTGGAAAAAAACATTCGCTACAAATTAACCCGTACAGGCTTAACGGCCACACACACCTTTGCCCATATTCATACGGTCGATCCCGAAATGAAGCGCATCATCGCCTTGGCACAAAAATTTGCCGCCTATAACGAACCCCTGTTAATCCAAGGGGACAGCGGCACCGGCAAAGAATTATTCGCCCAAAGCATCCACAACGCCGGGCCGCGTCGACACGGGCCTTTCGTCGTCGTCAACTGCGCCGCCCTGCCGCCGGAACTCTTGGAAAGCGAATTATTCGGCTACGTCGGCGGCGCCTTTACAGGCGCCCGCAAAGAAGGAAAAATCGGCTACTTTGAATTGGCACATACGGGCACCATTTTTCTGGATGAAATCAACAGCATGTCGCCGGCCATTCAATCCAAATTGCTGCGTGTCCTGGAAAACAAACAAATCATGCGTATCGGCTCCGACTATGTCATTCCCCTGGACATTCGCATCATCTCCGCCGCCAATACGGATATTTTACAAGCCGTCCGGGAAAACCGCTTTCGTCGCGACTTATTTTTCCGGCTCCATACGCTAACCCTGAATTTGCCGTCATTAAATGAGCGCCCGGCGGATATACTCTACTTGTTTTCCTTATTTACCGAAAAAATCGCCGGCCGCCCCGCCAAAATTCCGCCGGCCCTGCAACAGGTCTTACAACAACACTGCTGGTGGGGAAACATTCGCGAATTATACAGCGTCGCCCTGCGGTACCATATTTTGGCGCCGCAAACGCCCGACCGCTACGACGAGCTGTTCGATACGCCGCACACTGTCACTGCGCCGCCCGCTCCGGCGCTTGGAACCATAAATTTAAAACAACTGCATCGGGACATGGACAACCTGATCATTCAAGAATTGCTCCGACAGGGTTTCTCCAAAACCCGCATTGCACAACTCTTACAGATCAGCCGCCAAACCTTATTTAATAAAGAACGTAACCAATAATATACCGCCACCAACGCACAAAAACCCCCGCCTCCTGTCCCGACAGGAGGCGGGGGTTTTGTATTCCGCGCCGACCGTTAAAAACGATACGTAGCCTGCAACCGCACATAGTCTCCTAAAGAGAAGTTTTCCGGCGTATACAGCGTATCCCGTTTTTGCAACCCTTTGGCGCCAAACGTATAGAACCCTTGCAACAACATCTTCTTTCTCGGCACATAACTGAAACCGAAAGTAAACGAACGAATACCATCTAAATAACGATCCGGTACATCTGCTCCCGTGCCACCAAAGAAAGCACCATGAGCAAACGCCTTATAATCAAGATAAGCCTGCCAACTGCCCCGGCGTTCCGTATCCGCCCGGCCTATATCCAGCCGTACTACGCCGAAAGCGGGAGCCGTTCCCGTATCGGTAGGCACACCGTACGTATGACCGCCGTGGAAATATTTACCCAACGAAGAGAAATTCACCCCGTATTCGGCAGAAAGTTGCGCATACTTGCCCACCTTAGCCTGTATGCCCGCAGCAACCACATTCGCCACCTTCATATCGGTTCCGTGAATAATCTTCTTATCCCCTAACGAGCGTACATGCCATACTTCCAACCCTACTGTCGGCGTGACCTGCTTCTTCAATTGAATATACCCGGCTCTTTCCATGGCGGGAATCTTATCCTGCGCTAACAAATACCCTTCTTGCGTAATTGATTTAGGAGCACCGTACAAAGGCACCGGGGTTCCATGATTAGGATCATACATATCACCAAGCATATTATAAAACACGCTACTTACAAAATCCCCGACATTAGGTTCGGCATGTCCCGGCGACGTATCGTCATAAACAAACATATGATTACCTACAAACCCGGCAAAAAATTTATCTATTTGCTGTTCTCGTGTTAATACTTTTCCGGTGCGGGCATTTATAAACTGAAAGCCCGTTTGTTTCTCATTTTTATAGTGAGCAACGATACGATCATAATAATCACTCATCATGAGGCGAATATTTTTTTCTTCTAACCGCTCTTCCGGACTAAAATTCCGATCCGGAACTTTAAGTACTTCCTTCCTCACGGCATCGCGTACCACTGCATTCCCATATCGTTGTACCCACCACGCATCTTTTTCATTTCTTTTTTTCTCTCTGTTCTCTTCATGCGCATACCAATCTTCAATGGTACCGTCCGGAAGTCGTACTTGTGCATCTCCATAATAAATGTCCAACTCTTTCCGCTGCGTCATCTTGTCAATAATTTCGTCATACGCCGAACGATACATTTTTCCTTCACTTTTCGCTTTCTGCCTCAATGTATCCGCATCCGGATAATCCACTTTCTTCACAATTTGCAACCATTCTTGTGCCACCTGCAGTTTTCTGCGGGCAATTTCCACATCCGAAAGCTTGGGATCCCGTATCCATTCCCCTTTTTCATTTTGTATTTCTCCGGCATGATTAAATTTTTCCCGATAATTATATTTACCGTTAGGATCATATTTCATAGGATAAATCATCGGTACCGAATGAATACCGTCATCAGCGGCATAAACCCCGAATAATTCATTTATCGTCGGCGCCCGATGAATAACTCCATGTTCTTTATGATTGTACGCACTGTCTACGTGCCCCGTTGTACGGCTGAAATCACCGTAGCCCAGGCGGGTCTGCCACCCATGTGCGGCATCCGTATACACCAGCCGCACACCGTCGTACTCTTTATTAAACCAATAGCCGGTGACGCCCATCTTTTCGTGTATCCGTCCGATCGTATAGTCCCAAGCGGGATGTTTTATATTCACTTCCGCCGTTTCCAAACGGGCCGGCGTCAGTCCCCGCGATCCCGCTTCCCGCGACGTATCCTCTGCACCCATACGTCCTACGGCCTTCACTTCCACGTGCTTAGTAAGCGCATACGCCAGTCCCAACCGCAACCGTTGCCGGCTGCCATGGAACGAAGCGTCCGCATTATTGCGAGCCGCGTCCGCCGTCGCCGCCGTTTCTTTCGTCAGCCGCATATTCGCCTTGTTTTCCCCGGTAAACGATTCGCTGCGAACATCGTATTCCCCCCAAAGCGAGAGATGCCGCGGCGCGGACGAGGCAAAAGCATACCGGGAAATAAACGGCTGCGGTTCCCCGGACCATTGCCCCCAAGACTGAGCACCGTCAGTAAACGGCGCCGCTATATCCGCCAATTTCATATGCATCCCCAAGCGGTACGAACGTTCCTGATAGGCCCGTTCATCATCGTGATGATTAAAGAGATTATCAATGCCCAAGTATACGGCAGTATCCTTGTTGATTTGTTTTTCTACCAACATATGCCAAAGGCCGAACGTCTTTTCTTTATATTTCGCTTGCTGCTTAATATAATTGCCGTTCTTATCTTTTTTATAGGGATCCTGCACATAGCCGGAATTACTGTCCAACATGCGAATATAATAATCGCTCCATATGGTCGCCCGAATCCCCTTCTTGCGGTTGTTATACGTCACCGAAAGGTCCACCTTATGGACGGGTCTGTCCGTCAACCGCTTCGGCAAATCGCTTTCCGAATTATTAACGGCATGTAAATACGTATACCCCGCTTTTATGCTCCAGGCCGGCGTAAATTGATGACGTACTTCCGCTTCCACGCCGGTAATATCGGCGCTGCCGATGTTGCGGAAACGATAAATGCGATCGATAGAAATGGGGCGACGGTCGGCAGCCGCAATAAAGTCAAAGTCAATATATTGTCCCGTAAAATACGGTGCCAAATAATCCCGAATATGATTGTGGAAAATGCCGATCCGCGCATACGTGTTTTTATTTTCCCCTTCCAACGATACATCGATATTAAATGATTTTTCCGGCTGTAACTGCGGGTTTCCCAACCAATACCAGCCGGGATGGGCTTCGCCCGCACCGCCGAACATTTGCCAGCTGTAATACAGCTCCGCCAATCCCGGTTCGGCATAGCCCGTACCGACATTCATTTTAAGGCGTCGGTTGTTGCCGACGGTATAAACGCCGCCTAAATTAAACGTCACATGATTTCCGAACAAGTTGCTGTGATCCAAACGGAGAATAGGGCTTACGCGCAGCCGATCCGATATCTGCCACGTATCCTGCAAGTACGCATATTTCTTATTAATAGACGCTTTTCCTATAAGAAGTTGATTTTGTCGTTCCTTAAACTCTTCTCCGTAAAGCTTTCCTTTATATCGTAAATCTTGCGGAAAATCCGGAGGCACCATACCGGGGAACTCCTTTAAAGTACCGAAATACACCAAAGGAGACATGGCGGAATGATACATATCTTTCCCGATAAGCGCCGGCGAATTCTCTTTTTCCAATATTGTTTTAAACTTCGCATACCGAGCGGCAAGATCCGGAGATGCAGGTGCTCCCATCAATAAAGAAAGGGCCATTGTTTTTGCCTCTTCATACGTAATTGGCGGCAATTCCGATGTCCCGTAATATTCTCTATTCTTATCCCAAATGAACCCGTTTGCGGTTTCTTTCAACGCATAATTATGAACATGTGAATGGGGCTTATCATCTTTCATCGCTGTATTATCCGCTACCCAAAGCGATTTATCATAATCCCAGGGATCAATGGTTTCTACGCGGGTATGCGGTGCCCTTTTCAGGCGCGAACCTTCTCCCGTTTCGCGACTGTACCCCAAACCATAAGAAAGGATATGCCGATCATTGAGCGCCGTATTCGCCGTAACATCGACGGCCCAACGGTTCTGTTTGAGCCAATCGACACCGCCTAAATCATTACAACCGCCGTATGCGTCACTCCCTTTGTCATAATAGGTGAGCAAAGTAATATCCTGTTCCTTTACCTTCCCGTACGACGTCTGCAAGCGCCAATCCGTACGACCGTTCCGGCCTTCCCACATAATCCGGTTCGTATCGCCTTGTCGTACGCGTTTAAAAATCTGCATCGGTTCAAAAAAAGATACCAGCGCAGCCCGCGGATCGACCGATTTATTCCGCCGTTCCAGGTGTTCCCGTTCCGTCATGGTTTGAAAGGACAGTTTCTGCCGATTATTGACGGCATATTCTCCTTGTATACCGGCATTTTTTATTTCGCCGTAATAGCGCAGCGACGGTTGAAAATCATTATACCAGTTGACGCCTTTTGTATATACCCGGTCCTGTGAATTAATCGGGTCGATATCCCGTTTGGATGCGGTAACGGCCACCTTCAGTTTGCCGACCCGACCCGTATCGCCGCGAAAATAGTAATTCATCGGCAAAGAGGTGCCGCGAAAATCCTTGCGATAGCGAAATTCCATGCCCAATTCCGCACCCGCCTTGGACGACGGCTGTTTCGTATGGACATCAATCACGCCGCCGATGGCATCGGCGCCATATTTTGCCGACGAAGCGCCGCGTACGATTTCCATATGATCAATATTTTCCGCGCCCATACGCAGCAACGCATCCCCGGCGCCTCTGTATTTTGATAAATATCCCATTACCGGTTGTCCGTCCACGACGATCAGCGTATGCCGCGGTTCCGCCCCGCGAATGGATACGCCCACATTCCCCATGGCATCTACCGTTCGCAGCACCCCGGTTTGTCGGAATACCACATCTTCCGCCGATTTAGCGCGAATTTCATTGATATCCGCTTTCGTAATGACACTGATACTTTGTGAATCATTCTTAGCATTTTCTTGTACCGCATTTGCCCGTACATGGACATTTCCGGTCGTCACGGCTGCCGTGGCGCCGACTGCCCCTCCCGAAATTGTCAACCATGCAAAGATGGCTCCGGATAAGGCGGCAGTACGAGATATACGCATTCGTTTCTCGTTCATCCTATATACTCCTCTCTTGTCTGCCTATATAAACGAATTGCCGCACTCCTTGCGAAATACCCGCAACGAGCCCCTCCGCGACAATGTCAAATTCAATATGTACTGCTACATAACTACCCCGCTTTATAATACACCCAACATGTATACTTAACAAGTATTTTGATATTTATTCTCTGTTTAATGTGCCTTATCCGCCTTACTCCCGACTGCCGCCGCCAAAAAGCGCACAAAAAACCCCGCCTCCTGTCCGAACAAGAGGCGGGGGAGATTATGTTTCCGCGAAAAATTATAACGAGGCAATAAAGGGAGAAATGACCAGTATAATTCCCATGAAAACAATCGGTATTAATTTCCAATTTTTATAGGCGCTGAAAAACGGCAGTTTCCACACCAACCAGGCCGGTAAAAAACAGGCAATAATCCCGATCAGTCCGCCCAAAACGGGCGTAAACCGCAAAATGGGAATATTGCACACAGTAATTCCCCAACAAAGCAGAATGCAAAACACACTGATGCTGTATGTAAGCAATTTTTTCGGCAGCCGCGTTTCGTCAATAAAGCGTTTCAACACATTCAGCACAATGCCGCGACAGGCATCGCGAAATCCCAAAAACATGGCAAAATAGGCCGTAACAACGGCAAAAATATTCAACACCAAATTTAAAATTTTAAACAGCGAACCGTCCATATCCGCCGCCGCCAAGGCCAGGGCGGAAATATTGGCAGTATATGCCTGCAAGGCTTGTTCATGGCTCATGGCGAAATTAAAGGAAACCGTATAAAACACAACCAACCCCACTAAAAATAAATAGGCCGTTTTATACACCCGCAAGGAACGATAATGGGCAACCGCTTTATTTTCTTCCCGGCCGCGATAATAAATCGTCACCGGTCCCAAGCCGACAAAAAATTCAATGGACATAGCAATAAACGGCAAGAGAATAATAAAGTGTTTGACCACATACAGAGCATCGGGCGGAATCAACACGTTGGCCGCTTGCCAAAAGGGAATCATAATCACCCCCAGGGCGGCAATCACCAGGGCTTTGGTAAAGACCATGGCCGAGGAAATTTTCATCAGCGCTTTTTCTCCTTGTGAGGCCAACAGTACTAAAAAAGAAATAATGGCCAGGCTGTACAGAATATTGGTCGACAACACCGTTTTCGTAACCCCGAAGGTCACTAAAAAAGACGCGCTGTCATTCGTTAAGGCCGTCGAATATAAAAAAATTAAAATCGTCGTAAATATGAAATAGAGTACACCTAAAAAGAATCCCCAATTTTTTCCCAAATAGCCGGAAATGACCCCGGCAAAGTCTTCACACTGCGGTGCTTCCGCCAAAACATTCAAGTACAATTTTTGATGCTCATACGCAATGGGATAGCCGACAAGCGCCACCAATAAAAAAATCAACACGCCGGACAACCCCACCTGCACCGGTAAAAAAATAATGCCGGCTCCCAACGACATGCCGACACACATAATAATCCAGCCCAAATCAATGCCGCTGAAGCGAGTAGCCTGTCGCCACGCTTCGTTACTCAAACCGGATTGCTCTCTGAATTTTCGTTCTTCCCAAATTCTCTCCGCTATAGCCATTTTGCATCCTCCTATATTCTCAGAATTGTTGCGGGGATTTACTACTGTTTATTTTTCCATTGTACAGAAAATTTATGCTTTTGAAAAGTTTTAACCGAAAAAATCTTATAAAAATAAAAAAACAAGACTGTTTCCTCTGTAAGGAAACAGTCTTGTTGCGCGCCTATCTTACGCTTCAATTTCCGAAACAACGCCGGCGCCTACTGTACGGCCGCCTTCACGAATAGCGAACCGCAAGCCTACTTCAATAGCAATCGGCGTGATTAATTCCACGTCCATTTTTACGTTATCGCCGGGCATGCACATTTCCGTGCCTTCCGGTAATTGAATAACGCCGGTTACGTCGGTGGTGCGGAAGTAGAACTGCGGACGATAGCCGTTAAAGAACGGCGTATGACGACCGCCTTCATCTTTCGTCAACACGTATACCTGCGCTTTGAACTTGGTGTGCGGATGAATGGAACCGGGTTTTGCCAATACTTGGCCGCGTTCGATTTCTTTACGATCCACGCCGCGAAGCAAGGCGCCGATGTTGTCGCCGGCTTCCGCCAAATCCAACAATTTACGGAACATTTCCACGCCCGTAACTACCGTTTCTCTCGGTTTATCCGCCAAGCCTACGATTTCCACCGTATCACCGACTTTAACCGTACCGCGTTCTACACGACCCGTGGCCACCGTACCGCGGCCGGTAATGGTGAAGACGTCTTCAACAGGCATCAGGAACGGTTTGTCCGTCGGGCGATCCGGCGTCGGAATATACGAATCTACAGCATCCATTAAATCCAGAATACTTTTTTCCGCTTCCGCATCTCCTTCCAAAGCCTTTAATGCGGAACCGACAATAATCGGCACGTCGTCGCCGGGGAAATCATAAGAAGACAACAATTCCCGTACTTCCATTTCCACCAATTCAATAAGTTCCGGATCATCCACCTGATCGGCTTTGTTGAGGTAAACAACAATTGCCGGTACGCCGACCTGACGAGCCAGGAGGATGTGTTCACGAGTCTGCGGCATAGGGCCGTCGGCGGCGGAAACAACCAAAATAGCGCCGTCCATCTGTGCCGCGCCGGTGATCATGTTTTTAACATAATCGGCATGGCCCGGGCAATCCACATGCGCATAATGCCGTTTGTCCGTTTCGTATTCCACATGCGCCGTATTAATGGTAATACCGCGTTCCCGTTCTTCCGGGGCCTTATCGATATCGGCATAATCTTCAAACTTGGCATAGCCTTTTTTCGACAATACTTTTGTAATCGCAGCCGTTAACGTGGTTTTACCGTGGTCAACGTGACCGATGGTTCCAATATTAACATGCGGTTTGGTTCTTTCATAATGTTCTTTTGCCATAGCACTCGATTCCTCCTTTAGGATCAATATATTGACTACCTGTATTCTACCACACAATATTATTTTTTTCTCTCTTTTCCGAAAAAATAATTTGCATATAGAAAATAACCTCGTTTTTTACGAGGTTATGATGTGGTGGCGGCTCGGAGATTCGAACTCTGGACACTACGGGTATGAACCGTATGCTCTAGCCAACTGAGCTAAGCCGCCATGTGTGGAGCTATTGACCGGGATTGAACCGGTGACCTTATCCTTACCAAGGATACGCTCTACCGACTGAGCTACAACAGCCTATTACCGTTCAAAGCAACAATATAGTATTATCGTGCTTTCCCTTTCGGGAAACAAAAAAAGTATGGTAGCGGGGGCAGGACTTGAACCTGCGACCTTCGGGTTATGAGCCCGACGAGCTACCAACTGCTCCACCCCGCGTCATTGGTGGTGGGGGAAGGATTCGAACCTTCGAAGGCGAAAGCCGGCAGATTTACAGTCTGCTCCCTTTGACCGCTCGGGAACCCCACCTGATAATTGGAGCCGACGATAGGACTTGAACCTACAACCTACTGATTACAAGTCAGTTGCTCTACCAATTGAGCTACGTCGGCTTGTTCGCTACATCAGAGAACACAACTGATTATACTAGGCATAGATATTCTTGTCAAGACCCTGCTCCTATTTTCTCGCGGAATTTTTACGGATGAAAAACTCCGACTTATTTATTATACCACACTTGTTTAAAATTGCAACCGCCCCCGCTTTTTTTACGTTTAACCGCTCTATTGTATCCTATTGTATACAGTATTTATTTTGCTTCCCGTCCCGTTTGCCTTGTAATGTACGCCAATTTTGCTATAATGGAAAATACAGTGAAAAAGAAGAACGCATACCGTTTCTTAGACGCTGGATTTGGGTATAGCAATTATCAGGAGGGTGTTTTCATGAAAAAAATTCGTTCGGTTTTAGTGGCCAACCGGGGAGAAATTGCCATTCGTGTCTTTCGTGCCTGTAATGAAATGGGCATTCGCACCGTTGCCGTTTATTCCCAGGAAGATTCATTATCGCTCCATCGTTTTCGCGCCGATGAATCCTATTTGGTAGGCGCCGGAAAAAAACCGGTTGACGCCTATTTGGATATTGAAGATATTATCCGCATTGCGCACGAACATGATGTCGATGCCATTCATCCGGGATACGGTTTTTTATCGGAAAATGCCGATTTAGCCAAACGCTGTGAAGAAGAAGGCATTATTTTTATCGGACCGCGTGTAGAACATTTAATCATGTTCGGCGATAAAATCAATGCCCGTATTCAAGCCAAAAAAGCGGGCATTCAATTTATTCCCGGCAGTGACGGGCCGGTCATGAATTATGAAGAAGTAAAACGGTTCGCCAAGGAAGTAGGCTTTCCCATTATGCTCAAAGCCGTCAACGGCGGCGGCGGCCGCGGCATGCGCATGGTAAACAACATGGCGGATTTACAGGAGGCGTACGATCGCGCCAAATCGGAAGCCAAATTGGCTTTCGGCAATGATGAAATTTATTTGGAAAAATGTATTGTAAATCCGAAACATATTGAAGTACAAATCATGGGCGATGAACACGGCAACGTCATTCATTTGCATGAACGGGATTGTTCCATTCAGCGCCGCCATCAAAAAGTGGTGGAAGTGGCGCCGGCCTTTTCTCTGCCTCCGGCGTTACGGGCACGAATTTGCGACGCCGCCATTACGTTAATGAAAAACGTACATTACGTCAATGCCGGCACGGTGGAATTTCTCGTCACGCCCGATGAAAATTTCTATTTTATCGAAGTCAATCCGCGCGTACAGGTGGAACATACCATTACGGAAATGATCACCGGCATCGATGTGGTGCAAACGCAGATTTTGGTAGCCGAAGGGTATGCGTTAAACAGTAAAGAAATCGGCATTCCCTCGCAAGAATCGGTACGATGCCTGGGCAATGCCATTCAATGCCGCATTACCACCGAAGACCCGATGAACAATTTCATGCCCGATTCGGGAAAAATCATGGTCTACCGCAGCGGCGGCGGTTTCGGCATCCGCCTGGACAGCGGCAATGCCTATACGGGCGCCATCATTACACCCTATTATGATTCGCTGCTGGTAAAAACCGTAGCCTACTCCTTAACCCATGCGGGCGCCGTAAAAAAAATGCTGCGCGTTTTGAAAGAATTTCGTATTCGCGGCGTAAAAACCAATATAGGATTTTTAATCAACGTATTGCGTACGCCGTCATTTGTAGACGGGTCCTATGACGTCAACTTCATTGACGATCATCCGGAATTATTTAATTTGCCGGTCGTACAGGATCGCGGCACCAAATTACTGAAATATATCGGCGAAACCACCATTAACGGGTATAACGGCAAAGGGCATGTAGACAAGCCGTCGTTCGCGCCTTTACAACTGCCGACCGTACCGGAAGGCGAATTTCCCGCCGGCACCAAGCAGCAGTTCGACCGCCTGGGCGCCGAAAAATTCTGCCGTTGGATAAAAGAACAGGACACGGTCTTTTTGATGGATACGACCATGCGCGATGCTCATCAATCGTTAATGGCCACGCGAATTCGTTCCATTGACATGTTGCGCGTCCTGGAAGCGTCCTCCAAAAAACTCCCGCAATTATTTTCCTATGAATGTTGGGGCGGCGCCACCTTTGATGTGGCCTACCGTTTCCTGCAGGAAGATCCGTGGGAACGGTTGCGGGAAATGCGTAAAAAAGCGCCGAATATTTTATTACAAATGTTAATTCGCGGAGCCAACGGCGTCGGCTATACGGGGTATGCCGATAATGTGGTACGCCATTTTGTGCAGCTGGCCGCCAAAAACGGCATTGACGTCTTCCGTATCTTTGATTGCCTCAACAGTTTGGACAATATGTACGAAACCATTCAGGCCGTTCGGGATACGGGAAAAATTGCCGAAGTGGCCTTATGCTATACCGGCGATATTCTGGATCCGGCGCGTGCCAAATATGACTTGGCCTATTATGTCAAAATGGCCAAAGAAGCGGAAAAAGCCGGCGCCCACATTATCGCCATCAAAGATATGGCCGGTCTGCTCAAGCCGGAAGCTTCCTACCGGCTGATTACCGCCTTGAAAGAGGCCCTGTCCGTACCGGTGCATCTGCATACGCACGACGGTGCCGGCAATGCCGTAGGCACCTTATGCCGTGCCGTCGATGCCGGGGTCGATATTATTGACGCCACGTATTCCGCCTTGGCCGGCAGCACGAGCCAACCGAGTATGAGTACGGTCTACTATGCCTTAGCCGGCAACAAACGCCGTCTGCCGCTGGATGTACACGCCATGGAAGAAATGTCCCGCTATTGGGCGACCGTACGCCCCTATTATAAAGGAGTCGATCGGGCGAAGGCCTATCCGGATACGTCCGTCTATCAGCATGAAATGCCGGGCGGTCAATACTCCAATTTACAACAGCAGGCGCAATCGTTGGGTCTGGGAGACCGGTGGCATGAAATCGAAACCATGTACCATACGGTCAGCATGATGTTCGGCGATATTATCAAAGTAACGCCGTCGTCCAAAGTAGTCGGCGATATGGCCTTGTTTATGGTACAAAATAATTTAACCGAACAAGATGTATACGACAAAGGCGACATTCTGGATTTCCCCCAATCGGTCGTGGAATTTTTCCAAGGATACTTGGGCGTTCCGTACGGCGGTTTTCCGGAACGTCTGCAAAAAATTATTTTAAAAGGCAAAAAACCGTTGTGTGAACGTCCCGGCAAAACCTTGCCGCCCGTTGATTTTGAAAGCGTACGCAAAAAACTGGCCGATGCGGGCTATAAACACGAAGACGAAGATATCAGCGCCTTTTGTCAATATGACAAAGTATTCCGCGACTATAATGAAAAGCTGAAAGTTTACGGCGATGTCAGTGTGCTGGATACGCCCACGTTCTTCTTCGGCATGAAAAAGAACGAAGAACTGCATGTAGAAATCGAAAAAGGGAAAGACTTGATTATTACCCTGATTAATATCAGCGATCCCGATGACAGCGGAATCCGTACGATTACTTTCCTCTTTAACGGCGTGGAACGGGAAATTCAAGTCCCGGATAAAAGCATTGATTTGCACACCGTAACCAAACGCAAGGCCGATCCCGAAGTGCCCGGCGATATCGGCGCCACCTTGTCCGGTTCGGTAGTCAATATCCTCGTCACCAAAGGCCAAAAAGTAAAAAAAGGCGATCCCTTATTGGTCACGGAAGCGATGAAAATGGAAACCACCATTACGGCCCCCATTGACGGTACCGTCGGGGAAATTTACGCCGCCAAAGGCCAGGCCATTATCAGCGGCGATTGCTTATTGGAAATAGTCGACTGACAGGCGTTGTCCCCGGCCCCTCGCTGCGACGGTCAGCCGCCGGCGCGAGGGGCCTTTTATATGCCGCCGGAGTGCGCCTTTATTTTTTTGTTCACTAATGCTACAATACAGAAAGGAGGATATATAGTTATGGATCATGAAATGAAATTGGCTGTCGTCATTGATGCGGAAAATATTTCCAGTAAATATATTGAAGTCATTCTTTCTGAAGCCAACAATTTGGGAGATGTGATTTACAAGCGAATTTACGGCAACTGGACTACCCCGCAAATGGCCTCATGGCGCACGACCATCTTGGATAACGCCATTCAACCCGTACAGCAGTACAGTAATACTATTCGTAAAAATTCATCGGATTCCGCATTAATTATTGATACGATGGACTTATTATATCAAAGTAATTTAGACGGATTTTGCATTGTTTCTTCCGACAGTGATTTTACGCGCTTGGCATCCCGTTTACGGGAATCGCAAAAATATGTCCTGGGAATGGGCGAAAGTAAAACGCCCCGTTCCTTTATTTCGGCATGCAATAAATTTTTGTATCTGGATATTTTAGTGGAAGAAGCGGAAGAAGAAACGGCGACCGGCGACACGCCGACGGATACGGACAGCGTAGCGGCAAAAAGTCCCGAAGTCCGTCGCACCGATACGACACCGGGAAAAGATTTTATTATCATCAAACAAGCGGTTATCAAACTGGCCGATGAAAACTCCGATGATACGGGGTGGATTTTTTCAGGCACCTTGGGTAACTTGTTGAGTAAACAATTTTCCGATTTCGATGTGCGTAATTTCGGCTTTAAAAAATTTGTTCCTTTTATTGAGTCCTTGGGTATTTTTGAAGTCAATACCATTACGGATGATAAAAATAAAACCGTAAAACACAATTATTTCAAGCTGAAAATTCAACATCGACCGCCTTCACAGGGCTCCCATTATCATCATAAACATACGCGTACTTAATAAACGGGGCACTCTTGCAGAGTGCCCCGTTTATTCGCTCCGAAAAAAGCGTTCCCGGTTTCCGGAAAAAACCCCTTATCGGGCATCCCATTCCGCAAACCGTTCATTCATCCTTTTTTTCTTCCGTATATCTTTTTTACGCTCCCCGGCGGCGGCAAAAGGAAGTTTTCCCGCCGCGACTGTACGTTTATAAAACAACGTAATCGCCTCGTCTTCCGCCAATCCCAGACGCTGAAAAATAGCCGCCGCCTGTTTCCGCAACGTTTCATCCATATAGTTTCCCCCTTTTTTGCGCCTTCCTGCCCGCTCGTCGTCGCCCTCGCGGCGACCGCCTTGAAAAAGGCGTGCTTTTATGTCACAATACAAGTACTATCATGTATAAGGAGAGGTCCATGTCTACTATCAAAGATATTGCGCGGGAAGCCGGCGTTTCTATTGCCACCGTTTCCATCGTCTTGAACGGCAAAGGCGGGGCGCGCAAAATTTCCACCGAAACGCAGGCCCGCATTCACGCGATTGCCCAAAAATTACACTATGTGCCCAATCAGTCGGCCAAAAAATTACGCGCCGCCGGACAAGGGCATTATGCCATCGCCTTTTATTGGGCCACCGACTTCCGGATTCATTATTTAGCCCGTATTACCCTGGGTATTCAGCAGGAAATTATGCGCCAACATAACGTCGTTCATTTGGCGGTCGTACCGTATGAAGCGGATCATTTACAGGAGCAGATGGAATCCCTGCAAAATGAATTTTTTAACAGTATTATCATCGCCAACACTTCCGATAAAGATATGGACTACCTGCAACATTGCCGGCTGACGTATCCGGTCGTACTGTTTAATAGAGAATCGCCCTACTACAGCAGTGTCACCATGGATAATTACAAGTTGGGCTGCCGGGTGGCGCGCCACTTTCTCCGAAAAAAAGTCTATAATGCCGCCATTCTCACGCATAACGCGGACTTGCCCATTATGAGTCAATGGACGCACGGGTTTTTAAACACGTTTTGTCAAAACGGCCATCCGCTGGCGGCCGACCATATTTTGCGCTGCTCGCCCCATGCCGGCGACGCGGTCGCGTTAATTCGCCGGTTACATGCCGCGCAGGCCCTGCCGCGCGCCATCTTTTGTGAATCCGATCTGTTAGCACACGGCGTGCTCTACGCCTGCCATAATCTGCAAATTGCCATTCCGCAACAGCTGGAAGTCTTCACCATGGGAATTAACAGCCCGGCCGTAAATGATTACGCCGTACCGTCCCTTTCCCGCATCGACATTCCGATGGGCGAAATCGGCGCCGCCTGTCTGCGCCTGGCCGTCGATTTACTGGAAAAAAGACGCCCCAATCCTACCGTGCTCTATGTGGACGGCACCAAAATCATTCGCCAATCGTCACCGGAATAAAAAACCCGACGCGACGAAAAAAGCCCCCCGAAGTCGGCCCGCAAACCGACGTACGGGGGGCTTTTCGCATACCGTCTTTTTTTACGAACCGCGCTTCCGATCTTACAACCCGAACCGGGCAAAAATCGTGTCCACATGCCGCAGCATCTTATGTACATCAAAGCAGGCTTCAATTTCCGCCGGAGTCATAATCTTGGCAATATCTTCATCGCGCTTGAGATTTTCCAGGAAATCTTCCCCTTCCAGCCAACGTTTCATGGCATTTCGCTGCACCCAACGATACGCCTGTTCGCGTACCGCCCCTTTGGCCACCAACGTATTCAATAAAATAGGACTGTAAATCAGGCCGCCCGTCAAATTCAAATCTGCCAGCATCTTTTCCGGATATACCAGCAACTTATCTATAACCCGGGTGAAGGTCTTCAACATATAATCCAAAGCAATCGTACTGTCCGGCAAAATGACCCGTTCCACCGAAGAGTGAGAAATGTCCCGTTCATGCCATAAGGCCACATCTTCCAAGGCGGCCTGTGCATTGCCGCGAATCACCCGCGCCAGGCCGCACATGCGTTCGCACGTAATCGGATTGCGTTTATGCGGCATAATGGAAGACCCTTTTTGTTTGGGACTGAAATATTCTTCCGCTTCCCGCACTTCCGTTCGCTGTAAATGACGAATTTCTGTGGCAAATTTATCAATGGAGCTGGCAATCACCGCCAAGGCGGTCAAAAATTCGGCATGCCGATCCCGCTGTAACGTTTGGGAAGAAATAAGCGCCGGTGCAATCCCCAAATGACGGCACACATAGTCTTCCACAAAGGGATCCACATCCGCATACGTACCGACTGCGCCGGAAATCTTGCCGACAGCAATCGTTTCTTTAGCATGCTGCATCCGGTCTATATCCCGTTCCACTTCCGCCAGCCAATTGCACAACTTCAGGCCGAACGTCGTCGCTTCCGCATGAATACCGTGCGTGCGCCCGATGCAGGGCGTATATTTGAATTCCGTCGCCCGCCGGCGCAACACTTGCCGCAACGCTTCCAAATCCCGCAATAATACGTCCGAAGCCTGTTTCAACATAACCCCCAACGCCGTATCTTTCACATCCGTCGAAGTAAGGCCCAAATGCACATATTTTCCCGCATCGCCTATATTTTCCGCTACGTTGGAAACAAAAGCGGCAATATCATGATGCGTTTCCGCTTCAATTTCATGAATACGGTCTACGGAAAAAGCGGCTTTCGCCCGAATTTCCGCGGCCGCCTCTGCCGGAATATTGCCCAATTCCGCTTGTGCTTCACTGGCCAATATTTCCACTTCTTTTAACGTATTCCATTCATTTTGTTCCGTCCAAATCCGGCCCATTTCTTCTTCCGTATAGCGTTCAATCACAATGAATCTCTCCTTTGTCCGCCGTATTGTCGGCAATAAAATATACTTCTCCTTTATTATACCGCAACTGTATGCGTGAAGATAGTCAAAACGCGACACAAAAAAAGGACGAAGCCGAAGCTTCGTCCTTTTACCGTTCTGTGTCGGGAAAACGCGCGTTATTCCTGTTGTTCCTGCGAGCAACCTTTCCCGCAAATATAATACCCCGAAATAATCAGGACAACAATCAAACCGATAATAACGGCTACTTTACCGTTCATCGTAGGGCCGCTGACCGTTGACGCCAACGCGAAGTTTTCCGAAATAGCCGCACCGAAAGCCATGCCGATAACGGTAACCGCCGCATCCGTATTCCCTTCACCGGAGAGAACCAGTTGACGCAACGGGTCGCCGCCCAACAAGGTGCAACCCCAACCGACTAAGCCCATTCCTAAGAAATTCCAAACGCCGTCCGTATGTGCAAAGGGTTGCATATCCACACCGCCCTGGAATTGATGGGTAAGTAAATTTACCACAAAGGCGGCTACCAATACGGCAATCCACCCGCAAAGCATGGTCGTTTTCCGGTCCATAAACAAATCCCGGAAAGTTCCCACCATGCAGAGCTTGGTCTGCTGTGCAATCGCCCCGACCAGCAAGCCGCCGATTAAGGAAGCGATAATCGCTGCATGATGTGCCCCTACGCCGTCGCCGTCGGAGAACACAATAAATGCGGGAGCGGCGCAAACTAAAATCAACAACACAATTTTAACAATCGGTGCAAACGCACTGTCCAATTTTGCGGCAACCGTTGCCGGTTTAAGCGCAAAGCCTTTCTTCAGGCAATACACCCCGACCGCTACGCCGACAATAAAGCCGATAAGACCGATAATAGCGTTCCAATCACCGCCGGCAATACGTAATACCATACGGAACGGATCGCCCATAAATACCAAGGCGCCTACCGTAACAAAGAAGCCGATCACAAAGCGTACCAACGGCGAAGAACCGCCGACCGCCTTATGTTGTCCGCGAGCCAGCGCCAAAATCAAAGCGCCCCATACCAGGCCGACTAATTCGGGACGAATATATTGCGCCCCCGTATCCTGATGCAAGCCCAACGCACCGACCGTATCACGAATAAACCCTGTAATATCAAACCCCATATTGGCGGGGTTACCGGCCATCGATAATAATGCGGCAATAATACCTATAATCAAACCGCCTATAATTACATAACTCTTTTTGTTTTCTACGTCCATTGTAATACCCTCCTTTCGAGTCTGCTGAACGTTTGTGATGTCTTCCCGATCACACTTGCATTATATGCCATTAGTTCAGAAATGTAAATCACCTTTTTAGTATACTTTTGTATGAAGTACCGTTTTTCATATATTTTCATTTTAAATTTATTTTCAGTTTATATCTTTTTTTTTAACTATTTTCATTTTTTTATAATCATCTGCTATTATTACCTAGTAATATTTCGTGTTTTTTTAACAGTCTCGGCACGCCGTACTTTTTTCTTGCTTATTTCACATAGTATACAGACCGTTTTTTCATAAAAAAAAGACCGCTGCCTGCGTAGCGGTCTTTTAAAAGCCTAGGCGTGTTGCGCTCTTTTTAAAATCTCCTGTCCCACCGTCACGCCGGCGACGGAAGCCTGTACCAAGCCGCGAGTAATCCCGGCACCGTCACCGATGGCGAAAAAGTTAGGAATCGCCGTTTCCAATTGCGGCGACAGCGCCAACCGACTGGAGTAAAATTTCACTTCCGCACCGTACAGCAACGTATGCCGGGAATTGGCGCCGGGCGCCACCTTATCCAACGCTTCCAGCATTTCTTTAATATCCTGCAAATGCCGATACGGCAATACGAGCGACAAATCTCCCGGAACGGCCTTGGTCAACGTCGGCCGCACCAGTCCTCGTTGAATCCGTTCAACCGTGGAACGCCGCCCGTCCAACAAATCGCCCAACCGTTGCACCATCACGCCGCCGCCTAAAATATTGGCTAAATCGGCAATAAACTTTCCGTATTTAATCGGTTCATGGAACGGTTCCGTAAATTTTTTGGACACTAAAATAGCAAAATTCGTATTTTCACTTTTTTTATGCGCATAGCTGTGCCCGTTCACCGTCAACAAGCCGTCATTATTTTCTTCTACCACAAACCCGTACGGATTCATGCAGAACGTCCGCACGCGATCATCAAAAAACTTACTGAAATAAATAAGTTTCGACTCATACACAATATCCGTAATCGGTTCCAAAACTTCCGCCGGCATTTCCACCCGTACGCCGATATCCACCGCATTGGAAGTGAATTTCAACCCCAGTTTCTCCGCTTCCCCGACAAACCACTCCGAGCCTTCCCGTCCCGGCGCCGCTACCACATACGGGGCGGCATACCATTGGTCCCCGATCATAACACCGGCCGCCGTCCCTTCTTTTACGACAATATGCTCAACCGCCGTATTCGCCGCAATATCCGCTTTGCCTTCCAAATACGCGCGCATGGCCGTCAAAATTTCCGCATTGACATCGGTTCCCAAATGCCGAATACGGGCCGGAATCAACCGCAGTTCCGCCGCCGTCGCCTGCCGTTGCAGCTGCCGAATGGCCGCTTCATTTTCTTCGCCGTAAACCTTCCGATCCTGCCCGCCGAAGCGGCAATACACCCGGTCCACATATTGAATTTTATCCATCAGCTCCCGCTTGGACATATACTCGTCCAAATTGCCGCCATACTCCGTAGTCAAGGTCAATTTGCCGTCACTGAACGCCCCGGCACCGCCCCAACCGCTGACGACATTGCGCATTTTATCCTCTTTCCGCGCCCCGGGATTATGCGCAGTAGCCAGCCGCTCCGCAATATCCTGCCCCTTTTCTACGATTAAAATCCGTAAGCCTTTATCGGCCAACTCCAAGGCCGTAAAAATGCCGGCCGGGCCGGCACCGATAATAATGACATCATACGTCTGTACCGCCTTCCTGTTCATACGAAATCCTCCTCCGTCTATAGCTGTCTTCCCTTCTATTGTACACGGAACCCGTAAAAAAGGCTACTGACGGACTTCCTTTCTTTCCTGTGCTATACTTATACATATAAACTGTACACGATAAAGAAAGGATGATCGCCATGTATCATGTAAAACCTGCGGACCGAATGACGGACGCCGACGAAAAACACTTGCAGGGAAAGCTCTTTCTCCTGAGCCTCGTGTTGACCCTCTTCCTGCTATACAGTTTCTATCGGGCGCCCTTTCCCTACGCCTGTCCGGCAACCGGCATACTCCTATGCGCCCTGAGCGGCCTTACCTATTATCGCCGGCGCCGCTTCTTTCGGCACCGCGAACGGGGGCAACGGACCTGCTGCGCCGCCCTGTCCACCTACCTCGGCGCCGGGCTGACCCTCGCCTGTATGCACGTATATGCCCTGCGGCAACCGCTCACGGAAAACGACGCCTTAATTTTTCTCGGTGCTTTTTTCTTCGCCCTCTATATGTTATATCGCGGCCTCGGCACCCTGATCATCAAAGGCAATACGGCCCCTCCCCTGCGACGTAACTGAAGAGACGCCGCCGCTGCCGCTCGACCTACCCTGCGGAAGGCGCCGCCCGCTTACTGCGGCAAGGCCGGCGGCGTACCGCTTAAAGCCCTTCCGCTTACCCCGCAACCGCCCGGTCGGCGCGCCCTGCCGGAAATCGCCGAAGCAGGCTTTCCCCTGCCCGCATTACGACACATTACCCGCTTCTCGGCGACAACAAAAAAAGCGTTTCCCGAATTTCTCGAGAAACGCTTATGTACTGTTGGTGCGGTCGATGGGACTTGAACCCATACGAACTATTGTTCACTACCCCCTCAAAGTAGCGCGTCTGCCGTTCCGCCACGACCGCCTATATACATAGTTGGTGCTCAGGGACGGAATCGAACCGCCGACACGGGGATTTTCAGTCCCCTGCTCTACCGACTGAGCTACCTGAGCAAATATGGCGACCCCGATCGGATTTGAACCGACGATCTTCGCCGTGACAGGGCGACATGTTGAACCGCTACACCACGGGGCCGTATCATACTTTCCTCCGAAGCAACCAGCTTCGAACAAAAAACATTTTATCATGTAATGGTTTCTTTGGCAAGTCTTTTTTTCCGCCTTCTTGCCCGGAACAAGGGAAGCAAGAAAAAAGCAAGGTTTTTCTTATATTATTTTGGACAATCCGTGTTACAATAAGGATAATCATTGATAAAAAGAAAGGATGAACGCCATATGGCACAGGATTCTCATGACGCCCCCGATTTTGCCGCCATGTCGGGCGACGCCGTATTGCAACACTTGCAGGTAACCCTTGACGGCTTACGCCCGGAAGAAGTCCGCCACCGCCGTACGCAAGACGGTGAAAATACGTTTTCGCAGGCACCTGCCGATACCTTATGCTATCGTATACGCTGTGCGTTTATTAATCCTTTTTGTATTATTTTGGCCATTGTCGCCTTTATTTCATATGTCACCGATTCCTATACGAACGGCTTTTCCGCCGGCGGGAAAGTAGAGGCGGGCATTATTGTCATCATGATTGTCATCGGCGGTCTGCTGCGATTTTCACAAGAAATAAAAGCCAAACATGCAGGCGACCAATTACGCGCCTTACTCCATACGACCGTCACCGTACGGCGACAAGGCAAGTGCTGCCATATTGCCCATACGGAACTGGTCGTCGGCGATATTGTCCTGCTCACGGCCGGGCAAACCATTCCGGCGGATATTCGCTTATTACAAACTGCCGATTTATTTGTTTCGGAAGCCGCCCTGACCGGCGAAAGCCGCATTATAGAAAAAACGGCCGCTCCCGCCGCACCGGCCGCCGGTCGTACGGCGCCCGATATGGCCTACATGTCCACGACGGTTCTCTCCGGCACGGGACTGGGTGCGGTCATTGCCGTCGGTAACCGGACCCGATACGGAAAAGCCGCCCGGGTGTCCCGCCCGTTTAAGGACAGTTTCCAAAAAGGCACCCGCTCCATTTCCTATGTCATGTTGCGCTTTATTTTTATTTTTATTCCCCTCATTTTTATTTTACGGGGTCTTCCCGATCACCATTGGAGCAGCGCCTTGGCCTTTTCCCTGGCCGTAGCCGTAGGCTTGATTCCGGAAATGCTGCCCATGGTCTTAACGGCCTGCTTGGCCAAGGGAAGTATTTCCTTATCGCACAAAAAAACGATCGTCAAAAACTTAAATACGCTCCAGGGGCTCGGCAGTTTGCAAGTGCTTTGTCTGGATAAAACGGGCACCTTAACGCGGGAAAATATAGTTCTCGAATATTTTATGGATATTTTAGGCAAAGAAAGTCATAAAGTCCTGGATTTGGCCTATATCAACAGTTTTTACCATACAGGCATTCGCAATCCCATAGACACGGCCATTTTGTCCTGCGCCGCCATGCCTCGTCGCACCGACTATTACCGCACCTTAACCGAATATTATCATAAATTGGCGGAAATTCCTTTCGATTACACCCGTAAAATCGCGACAGTACTGGTGGGCGCCCCCAAAAAACAACCCATATTGATTGCCAAAGGAAATTTAAAAGATATTTATAAACGCTGCACCGCCGTCGCCTATGAAAACAAAACCTTGCCGATTCGCAACGGTTCTTTTGCCGATGTCTATACGATCGTACAGGATATGTTGGAAGACGGCATGAAAGTCATTGCCGTTGCCGTCAAAACGTTTCCGAAAGGCACGACCGTCATCCGTCCGCAGGATGAAAAAGACTTGACCCTCCTCGGGTATATTGCCTTTTTCGATGCGCCCAAACCGTCGGCCCGCATTTCCCTGGAAGAATTAAAAGCCCTGCACATTACCCCCAAACTGCTGACCGGCGATGCCGAAGAAATTGCCAAATCCGTCTGCCGTCGCGTCGGCATTCCGGCGCAGCATATTGTCAGCGGGGCGGACTTACAGGACCTGGATGCCGCGGCCTTCGACGCAACGGTACGAAAAAACACGGTATTTGCCGAACTCAGTCCGGAACAAAAAGTGCAAATCGTCCAAAGTATCAACCGTCAACCGGCCATGACCGGCTTTATGGGCGACGGCATTAACGACATGCCGGCATTACTGGCCGCCCATGTGGGCATTTCCGTCGATACGGCCGTACCGGCCACGAAAGATTCCGCCGATCTCGTATTACTGGATAAAGATTTACAAATTTTGGCAACCGCCATTAGGGAAGGGCGAAAAACCTTTACGAATATGTTAAAATATTTAAAAATTACGGCCGGCTCCAATTTGGGAAATATTATTTCCGTCGTCATGGCCGGGCTTTGCCTGCCCTTCCTGCCCATGACGTCCCTGCAATTACTGCTGTTAAATTTATTTTATGACGCCCTTTGTATTGTCCTGCCGTGGGATACGGTCGATGAAGAAGATATTGCCTATCCGAAAGACTGGTCGGGAAAACATTTGGGCAAATTCATGCTGCTGTTCGGTTCTATCAGCGCCGTCTTCGACGGCATTACCTTCGCCTTTCTGTACTACATGTTCATTCCGCTCGTCCTGCATTGTCCCGTTTTTTCCGCCGCCCTGCCGCCGGTCCTGCAGGAACAATATATCCGCTTGTTTCAAACCGGCTGGTTCCTGGAATCCTTATGGACGCAAATTGTCATTTTATATTTTTTACGGACCTCCAAAATGCCCTTTATCGAAAGTCGTCCTTCTTGGCAGGTCATGAGTGTCACCCTGGCGGGGCTCTTCGTCTTTACGGGCCTGCTCTTTACGGTCGGCATGCCCGTAGTGGGTTTGGTCACCATGCCGGCTCCCTACTTTGTCTTTTTACCGGGAATTTGTGCGGCGTATATTCTCTGTGTCGGTGCGGGCAAATATATTTATATTCGAAAATACAAAAAATTACTGTAAGGAGGCGGTTCGGTGAAAAAACATATCAGTATTATTCGCTTGGATCCGGAATTGGAAACCGGGCTTATTGCCCACTTACAACACGCCCATCCCGACTCCCCCGCAGCCCGTACGCTGGCCGCGGATCTGCAGGAATTACTGCGGGGCACCTTACAATCCGTAGTCCTGGACGGCACGCCCGCCGGCGCTGCCGACGCTTCCGGTCCGCCCCCGCCCGCCTTACGGCTGGGCGCCTTGACCATCTCCGCCACGTCCCATACGGTCACCCTGCAGGATCGCCCCGTCAATTTAACACCCAAAGAATTTGATATTTTATATTTTTTAGCCCGCAATCGCGGTCAAGTATTTACGAAAGAAGAAATTTATACTGCCGTTTGGGGTCATGCGTATGTATATGATGACAGCAATATTATGGCTTTTATTCGCAAATTACGAAAAAAAATAGAAGTCCAGCCGGACAGTCCCCAATACATTCTGACGGTCTGGGGAATCGGCTACAAATTTAATGACCGTTTCTAACCGATAACAAGAAAAACGCAAGGATTTAACCATGTTAAGTCGTTGCGTTTTTTTTATACTACTAACCGGAGAAAATAAAAAGGAGATGAGGATCATGAAAAAAATTTTTTCTACCCGTACGACCGCCCCGAAGGCGGTATATGCGGCTAAATCCGCCCTTGATTTTGCCGCCGTACATCCCGTATCGGACACGCTGCAACGCTATGAAACAACGCCCGAAGGCTTACCGGAAACCTTCGTTGCCGCCCGGCGGCTCAAATACGGGTCCAACAAAATCGAACACGGAAAAAGTAAAACACGGTGGGAATTATTGCGAAATGCCTTTATTAATCCGTTTACCGTTATTTTAATCTGTTTAGCGTTAATTTCCGCCGTTACGGACATTATTTTTCCTATGTTTTCCTTGTTCGGCAATACGCCGGCCGATACCAATCCCGTTACGGTACTGATTATTGTCATTATGATCGTGATTTCCGGCATCTTGCGCTATGTACAGGAATCCCGCAGCGACAATGCGGTCGGCAAACTTCTGGACATGATCAGCGCCACCTGTACCGTCCTGCGGCCGCAGCAACCGCGCCGGGAAATTCCCATGGATACGGTCGTAGTAGGAGACATCCTGCATTTATCCACCGGCGATATGGTACCCGCCGATTGTCGCATTGTAACCGGCAAAGATTTTTTCGTCAGTGAAGCCGCCCTGACCGGCGAAAGCGATACGGTCGAAAAAGTTGCCGCCGTCAATCCCTTTCAAGAACGCATGACGGCGTACACCAATATCGCCTTTATGGGCAGCAATGTCGTATCCGGCCAGGCTACGGCCCTGGTCATCGGCACCGGTTCCCGCACCTTGTTCGGCGCCTTGGCCGCCAATCTTACGCAGGCCCCGGTAGAAACGAACTTTACGAAAGGCGTCAACGGCGTCACCCGCGTATTAATTCGTTTCATGCTGCTCATGACGCCCGTCGTCTTTGTCCTGAACGGGCTTACCAAAGGGGATTGGTTGCAGTCCTTATTATTCGGCATTTCCATTGCCGTCGGTCTGACCCCGGAAATGCTCCCCATGATCGTCACGGCCGCCCTGGCGAAAGGGGCGCTGTCCATGAGTAAAGAAAAAACGATTGTCAAAAATTTGAACGCCATTCAAAATCTGGGCGCCATTGATATTCTCTGCACCGATAAAACCGGCACCTTAACCCAAAATAAAGTGGCCCTGGAATATCATCTCAATGTCTCCGGTCGGGAAGATCCGCGCGTCCTGCACTATGCCTATTTAAACAGTTATTTTCAAACCGGCTATAAAAATCTTATGGATATTGCCATTATAGAAAAAGCCGCCGAAGAAATCGACGCGTCGACCCTGCAGGAACGTACGACGCACTATGAAAAAGTGGATGAAATTCCCTTCGATTTTAAAAGACGACGCCTGTCGGTAGTCGTGCGGGACCGTCACGGGCGGCGACAAATGATCACCAAAGGCGCCGTCGATGAAATGACCGCCATTTGTACGACCGTGGAAACACCGCAGGGAATCCGTCCTTTATCCGACAAAGAAATTGCCGCCATTACCGCCGTAACGGCCGGCCTAAATAAAAAAGGCTTTCGTGTATTGGCCCTGGCGAAAAAATCCGATCCCCCGCAAGCCGGTATTTGTACGGCCGAAGATGAACGGGAAATGACCCTCCTCGGCTATTTGGCCTTTTTGGATCCGCCCAAAGAATCGGCCGCCCGGGCCGTCGCCGCGTTACAAGACTACGGAATTGAAACCAAAATTTTAACCGGCGACAACGAATATGTTTCCCGTACGGTTTGCCGGCAAGTCGGCTTGGATTGCACAAGCCTCTTATGCGGCGACGAAATCGCCGCCATGACGGACGACGACCTGGCCGCGGCCGCCGCCCGCACGCAAGTCTTCGCCCGCCTGACGCCGGATCAAAAAGTGCGCGTTCTGACGGCCCTGCGGACGGCCGGCCATACAGTCGGCTTTCTCGGCGACGGCATTAATGATGCGGGCGCCATGAAAGCCGCCGATGTGGGCATTTCCGTCGATACGGCGGTGGATATTGCCAAAGAATCGGCGCATATTATTTTATTGGAAAAAGACCTGACCGTCTTGGTAAAAGGCATTATTGCCGGCCGAAAAACCTATGCCAACATGATAAAATACATAAAAATCACGGCCTCTTCCAATTTCGGCAACATGTTTTCCGTCTTAGTCTCCGCCGCCTTACTGCCCTTTCTGCCCATGATGAGTCTGCATTTGCTCTTATTAAACCTCATTTACGACTTATCTTGTACCGCCCTGCCCTGGGACAATGTGGATGCGGAATACCTGCGCCGGCCGCGTCCGTGGGACGCCTCTTCCGTCAGTCGGTTCATGCTTTGGCTGGGACCTACGAGCTCGATTTTCGACATTACCACGTATTTAGTAATGTACTTCATTATTTGCCCGCTCTGCACCTCCCACGGCATTCTCTATAACGAATTGCCGCAGCATTTTTCCGGAGCCGCTTTAGCGGCGCATCAAGCCGCCTATGCCGGCATGTTTCAAGCCGGTTGGTTTATAGAATCCATGTGGACCCAAACCTTGGTCATCCATATGCTGCGCACTGCCAAACTGCCCTTTATCCACAGTCATGCCTCGTTCCGCCTGTCCTTTTTAACGGCCTGCGGCATCCTCGGGCTAACCCTCATTCCCTATACGCATATGGGGCAAGCTATCGGCTTTTTACCGTTGCCGGCAGGCTTCTTCGCCTACTTAATTCCGTGTGTCGCACTCTATATGGGCCTCACGACGGGCATCAAAAAAATATATCTGCATCGTTACGGGCAGTTATTATAACCGCTGTAGAACCTGTTGCGCCTGCCGTCCGAAACGGCAGGCGCAAAAAGTTTCGGAGTGCCGCCGTCCCGCCGGCGGAAAAAACATAAATAAATATGATTCTCTTCTAGGTTATTCCGTCGGTTTGCGGTATAATAGGTTCGTCGTAAGATACATCAGCAACTACAGCACAGAAAGGATCGGGTCATGTCTATGTTACATACACCTCAAACGGAAGGAAACCCTTCTTTTTTTACAAGAATGTTTCCTAAAGGCGGCAAAAAAAGAACCATTGCCTGCCTCATTTTGTTATACGTCATTTTATATGCCGTCATCTATCGGTGGCAGTGGAGCGTTTCCTACGGCCTGGGCATGGATAATGTTCAGGATGTTACGCTGGGACTCATTCCGGCCGTCCTGTCCGTCGTCCTGGCCCTCGGCATTTATTGGCGCAATCTTTCGGTCAACGCCATTATTCCGCCGGCCGTCGTGGCGCTCGGCTGGATTATTACGGGGCCGTACTTAAACTATACGACCTTACTGACCCATAATGTCATTTATATTAATAATATTTATGACATGTATGTCGGCCTCTACTTGTTTTCTATTTTCCTTTGCATCAACATGGCGCTCATCCGCTATATACCGCGTGTTCTCAGCGCCTTGATTATGACGGTGCTGCACTTGGCCGCATTCTTCATTATTATTGTCCAATGGGTCTATGCCCTGTTATATCATTCGTGTATTACCACGACCGGCGCCCTGCTCATCTTTCAGACCGGCCCGCGCGAAACCAAAGAATACTTCGGCTCCCTCGGGCCCTATCGGATTGCGGCCTTGATTCTGGTCTTCCTGATTTTAATTATCGGCGCTTATATCTTGAACTATCGGCAAAAAAAAGGCGCCCGTTCGCCTTTATATACGCCGTTTATTCCGTTGCTTTCGCTGTTCATCATTTTCCCTTCGGTCGGCGCCCTGGCGGAAGAAATTATTCCCAACGCCTTTCCGATTAAAACCTTTATGGACTCCAAGGAATATTTGGAACATGCCAAATTATATGCCACCACCCACGACAGTCGGTATGCCAAATTACAGGCCGTGCAATTACATCCGCGACAGGGACCGAATACGATTATTCTCGTCATCGGCGAATCGGAAACCCGTACTTATATGAACGTATATAATCCGTCCCAGCCGAACAATACGCCGTGGCTCACCGCCATGAAGGCCGATCCGCACTTTACCTTCTTCAACAACGCCTACGCCTGCGTATGGTATACCGTCCCCGTTTTGGAACACGCCTTAACGGAAGCGAATTTCTACAACAACAAAGAATTTAATCAATCTATTTCCATTATCGACATGGCGCGCAAGGCCGGCTATAAAACCTATTGGTTCAGCAATCAGGGCTCCGTCGGCGTGTCCGATACGCCGATTTCCCTCGTAGCCCATACGGCCGATGTGCATGAATGGGTCGACAGAGATGCGAAATATTCCACCTTGGACGAATCGCTTTTAAAATTCTTAAAAAAAGTAAATCCGAAAGACAAAAACTTTGTCGTCCTGCATTTAATGGGCAGCCATGTAGAATATCGCAATCGCTACCCGGCGTCCTTCCAAAAATTCAATGACGGCACCATTAACCGCGTTGCCGATTTCAACAATACGATTTTATACAACGATTGGTTCTTACACCAAGTATACAACTACGGGAAACAGCACCTGAATCTGGACGCCATGTTGTACTTCTCCGATCACGGCAGCGACCCGACACGCCTGCGCCAACCGGACATTGCGCCGTTTACGGTATTGCGGATTCCCATGTTCTGCTATCTCTCGGACAACTACCTGCAACGCAATGCGGACGTGGCCCGCACCATCAAAGACCATCAACATAAGTATTTCACGAATGATTTGGCCTATGAATTTGTTTGCGGCGTCTTAAACATGCAATCGCCGCATTATGATCCGTCCATGAGCATTGCTTCGCCGACTTGGAAAATGGCACGAAAAGATTTGGTCACCCGTTTCGGCAAGAGCAGTTTAATGGAAGATGTAGGCTATTAATCCTCCCTTGGCCGAAAACAAAAGGACTGTCGACACTCCCGTGTCGACAGTCCTTTTTCTGTGCCGCGCCCGTTTTTTATATGCCGCTCCCGTTACCGGCGGTAACGGCCGCTTTCATTTCCCTGACGAAGGCCGTCAAATGCGGCGTCGCCCGGGCGCCGTAGCGGGCAATCAGCTTGACAATGGCGCTCCCCACAATCACGCCGTCCGCATAGGTCGCAATCCGCGCGGCCTGTTCCGGCGTCCCGATCCCGAAGCCGATCGCACACGGAACGCGCGTGTACTTGCGTATTTCCTGTATTTCACCGGCCAAATCCGTCGTAATCCGGCTGCGCACGCCCGTTACGCCCAGAGAGGACACAATATATAAAAACCCTTCTCCCACGGCACTGATGGCCGCACACCGTGAAGCCGACGTGGGCGCAATCATGGAAATAATCGCAATGCCGTATTGCGCTGCCGCCGCCGCACAATCCCGCCGTTCTTCAAACGGCATGTCGGGAATGATAATGCCGTCCACGCCCGCTTGTCGGCAGGCTTTAAAAAAGTCCGTAATGCCGTAATTAAAAACAGGGTTCAAATACGTGAGCAACACTAACGGCACCTGTGTCTGTTGCCGCACTTCCCGCACCAGTTCCAACACCTTCGGCACCGTCGTATGCCCCTGCAGGGCACGAATATTCGCTTCCTGAATAACCGGTCCTTCGGCTACGGGATCGGAAAAAGGAATGCCGATTTCAATAATATCGGCGCCGGCCTCGGCCATGGCGACAATAAATTCACCGGTCGCCGCAAGCGTCGGATCCCCCGCCGTCACATACGCAATAAACGCCTTACTGTCGGCAAATGCCCGTTCTATCCTATTCATGTATATCCCGCCCTTCATATCTCGCAATGGCCGCCACATCTTTATCCCCGCGACCGGATAAACAACAAATAATACATTCTTCTTTGGGCAGGGTAGGCGCCAATTGCATGACTTCATACACGGCATGCGCGCTTTCTACGGCACAAATAATGCCTTCCGTTTTCGCAATATACGAAAATGCCGCCACCGCCTGTGCATCCGTTACGGGCACATACGAAGCCCGTCCGCTCGTATACAAATACGCATGTTCCGGCCCGATGCCGGGATAATCCAAGCCGGCGGAAATAGAATACACTTCGGCAATCTGCCCCTGTTCATCCTGACAAAACAAGGACTTCATACCGTGAAAAATTCCCGGTCTGCCCGTCGCCACCGTAGCCGCCTGCAACTTCGTGTCAATGCCTTTACCGGCCGCTTCGCAGCCGATTAACCGCACCGACGTATCGGGAATAAAATGATAAAACATACCCATGGCATTACTGCCGCCGCCTACGCAGGCCAGGACCGCCGCCGGCAATTTACCTTCTTTTTCCAACACCTGCCGCCGCGCTTCCCGACTGATAACGGCCTGAAAATCCCGCACCATGACGGGGAAAGGATGCGGCCCCATGGTGGAACCGATGACATAATGCGTATCGTCCACCCGGTTCACCCATTCCCGCATGGCTTCATTGACCGCATCTTTCAAGACCCGCGTCCCCGAAGTCACGGCATGTACTTCGGCGCCCAATAATTCCATGCGATACACGTTCAGGGCCTGCCGAATCGTATCTTCTTCGCCCATAAAAATTTCACACTGCAACCCGAGAAAAGCCGCCGCCGTCGCCGTCGCCACGCCGTGTTGTCCGGCGCCCGTTTCGGCAATTACCCGCGTTTTTCCCATTTTTTTCGCCAACAAACATTGGCCCAACGCATTGTTAATCTTATGCGCCCCGGTATGATTCAAATCTTCCCGTTTAAAATAAATCTTAGCGCCGCCCAACTCCTTCGTCATGCGTTCGGCATAATACAACAAGGATGGACGGTTGGCATAATTATCCAACAAGTCCGTTAATTCCCGTTGAAAGGACGCATCATGTTTACACGCGTCATACGCCGTTTCCAACCGATGAATTTCATTCATTAACGTTTCAGGAATATATTGTCCGCCGAATTCTCCAAATCGACCTTTGCTCATTTTACGGCCTCCTCCGCACACACTGCACGAGTGCTTGTATTTTTTTCTCCTCTTTATGCCCCCCGGTTTCCGCACCGCTGCTGATATCCACCGCATAGGGGCGTAACCGCAACGCCTCTTGAATCGTTTGACACGTAATACCGCCGGCCAAGATATACGGCCGTTGAATGTATGCGGTCCACGACCAGTCGAACCGGCGGCCGCTGCCGCCGCCGCCGTGATCGGCCAGTACCAGGTCGGCGCTGCTCGCCTGCAACCGCTGCACATCCGCGCGCGACTGTAAAGAAAACGCCTGAATAATCGGCGCCCGCACGCAGGCGCGCAAGGCCCGAATATAGGCTTCGTCTTCTTGGCCGTGTAATTGTACCCATTGAATCGTCCCTTCCCGCCACAGCTGCCGAATCAGCTCGATAGGCGCATTGACGAAGACCCCTACCGCCGTAATGGCGGGATGTAAGGCCGCGCGCAGGGTCCGGGCCTGCGCCGGCGTGACCCGTCGTTTCCGGCCGGCGAATACCAGGCCGATATAGTCCGGTTGCCACCGATTCACGGCTTGTATATCTTCCGGGCGGGTCAACCCGCAAATCTTTATTTTACTCATCCTTGCCCCCGCAATTGCTGCAACAACGCTTTTTTGTCACGGCTGCGCATACAGGTTTCGCCGATCAGCACGGCCTGTACCCCGCACGCCCGTAACGTCGCCACGTCGTCACCCGTGCGAATACCGCTTTCCGAAACGAGGATACAGGAATCCGGCACATACCGGCATAATTGCCGCGTGCGGTTAAGGTCTACCGTAAAATCCCGCAAATTGCGATTATTAATCCCGATAATCCGGGCGCCGGCACGTACGGCCCGTTGTATTTCCCCGGCCGTATGACACTCCGTCAACACGGATAATCCCAACGTGTGCGCCAGTTGTAAAAAATAAGTCAAGGCCGGATCCGACAAAATCGCCGCAATCAGCAACACGGCGGCGGCGCCGATGGCGCGTGCTTCATACAATTGGTACGCATCCACTATAAAATCTTTCCGCAACACGGGCAGCCGCGTTGCGGCCGCAATTTCCTTCGCATACTGCGGGTCGCCGAGAAAATAATCCCGTTCCGTCAGAACGGAAACGGCCGCCGCCCCGGCCTCTTCATAGGCCCGGGCTGTCGCCACATACGGAAAATCGGGAGAAATAATCCCCTTGGACGGCGACGCCTTTTTTACTTCACAAATAAACGCCGGTGCCGGACCGCATAAGGCGCGGTAAAAGGGAAAGTCCGCCGGCGCCGGTACCGCTTCGGCACGGGCCATCATCCGCGCCGGAGACACCCGTTGTTTATCCTCCCGCAAGCGTGCCTGCACGGCCGTCACAATCGTTTCCAAAATCATCGTGTCGCCTCCCGTAGGTCCCGTCCGGTCTGTATAACCCGTTGCAACGTCTGTAGCGCCTTGCCTTCATCAATCAACCTTGCCGCCAACCGGACCCCGGCTTCGATGGTCGGCGCTTTTTGCGCCACGTACAGAGCCGCCCCGGCGTTGAGCAGCACCGCCGTCCGACACGTTCCCGATTCGCCCGCCAATACGGCCCGCAGCATGGCCGCATTTTTCTCCGGCGACCCGCCTTTCAACTCCTCTTTCTTGCCGCAAGGTACGTGCACCTCTTCCGGGCGCAATATATACGTGTGAAACTGCGACCCTGCAAACTCGCAAATCTTCGTCGGCGCCGACGGCGAAATTTCATCCAACCCGTCCGTGCCGTGTACGACCATGCCGCGCACGACGCCCAACGCGTGCAGCACCTGCGCCAACGGTTCCACCAGCGCTTCGTCATACACGCCCAAGACCTGCAATTCCGCATGTGCCGGATTCGTCAGGGGCCCCAAAATATTGAACACTGTAGGAATCCCCAACTCCCGCCGCACGGGGCCGACATATTTCATGGCCTGATGATATTGTTGGGCAAAGAAAAAACAAAATCCCGTTTCTTCCAGCACCGCCATACTTTGCGCCGGCGATAAATACAGATCGGCGCCCAAGGCTTCCAATACATCGGCGGCGCCGCACGAAGAAGTGGCCGAGCGATTGCCGTGCTTCGCCACCCGGCAGCCGGCGGCGGCGCACACCAACGCCGCCGTTGTCGAAATATTGAACGACCCCGAATGATCGCCGCCGGTCCCGACAATTTCCAACAACCCGGCAGGTGCCGCTACCGGCACGGCATGTTCCCGCATTACCCGGGCGCAGGCCGTAATCTCCGTCACCGTGACGCCCTTGGTCTGCAACGCCGTCAAAAAGCCGGCCGTTTGTACGGCACTCGTGTTTCCCGCCATCATTTCATACATGACCTGCGCCGTTTCTTCTCCCGTCAACGCCTGTCGCCGTACCAATTTATTCGTCATTTCCGTAATCATGCCGCCGCCCCCTTATATATTCAAAAAATTCCGCATCAAAATCGGTCCTTGCGGCGTCAAAATGGATTCCGGATGAAACTGCACGCCCATAAGCGGCAAGGTTTTATGCGCTACCGCCATAATTTCCCCGTCCTCGCTTTCTCCTAAAACCTCCAAACACGACGGCAACGCCGCTTTATCCGCCGCCAACGAATGGTACCGCCCCACATCGAAGGGGTCCTGAATATCCTTAAAAAGTGCATGGTTTCGCAAGCGCCTTACGGTCGACCGCTTGCCGTGCATCATCCTTTTCGCATACGTAATCGTACCGCCGCACACTTCGCAAATCGCCTGATGGCCCAAACAAATCCCCAGGATCGGCACGGTTCCCCGCGTCTTGCGAATCAGCTCTTCACAAATGCCCGCCGCCGCCGGCCGTCCCGGCCCCGGCGAGATAATAATATGTGACGGCTGCAGGGCCAACGCCTCCGCAACGGACACGGCATCATTCCGCAGGACTTTCACTTCTTTCCCGAAAGAGGCCGCCAATTGATAGACATTATACGAAAAACTGTCATAATTATCTATTAAAAGAATCATATCGTATCCCCCCGTCTGCCCGTTCCACCGCCGTTCGCACCGCTTCGGCCTTATGGCAACATTCTTCGTATTCCCGCTGCGGGTCGCTGTCCGCCACAATGCCGGCGCCGGCACGAATAATCAGCCGCCGGCCATGTTTATAGGCCAAACGAATAGCAATACATACATCCATATTGCCCGTAAAATCCAAATAGCCGATGGCCCCGCCGTACAAGCCGCGATCGGCCTGTTCCAGTTCGTCAATAATCTGATACGCCCTGATTTTGGGCGCTCCCGATAAGGTGCCGGCCGGCAGCACCGCCTCCATGACTTGCACGGGCTGTACGCCCGGCGCCAACGTACCGACCACCGTGGAGCCCAAGTGCATGACATGAGAAAAACGCAACACTTGTAAATACGAAGCCACATGTACGCTCCCGGGCCGGCTCACACGCCCGATGTCATTCCGTCCCAAATCGACCAGCATGTTATGTTCCGCCAATTCTTTTTCGTTGTGCAGCAACTCCTCTTCCAAGCGCTTGTCCGCCGCTTCCGTCGCCCCGCGCGGACGCGTTCCGGCCAACGGATAGGTCGTCACGCGACCGCCGCCGATACGTACCAGCGTTTCCGGGGAAGAGCCGGCAATCTCCGTATCCCCGACGGAAAAGTAAAACATATACGGCGACGGATTGAAGGACCGCAACAGCCGATACGTGTCAAACAAACTGCCCGCCGCCGTCGCTTCCCACCGATTGGCCAACACGACTTGAAAAATATCCCCTTCCCGAATATACCGCTTGGCCGCCGTCACCATCCGTACATAGGCCGCCTCCGAAAACAGCGGTTGTAACGGCGTAGTCAGCTGTAACGGCGGCACCGCCGCCGGCTTGCCGTCCGTAATGAGCCGCGCCATTTCCGCCAGTGCCGCCTCGGCCGCCGCATACCCGGCCCGGCCGTCGGCAAGGCGCACATTGGAAATCAACACAATTTCTTGTTTGACATGATCAAACACAATGACTTTTTCAAACAAATGCAAATCAAAATCGTCGAGCCCTTCCTCTCCCGGCGGCCGCTCGGCCAGCACCGGTTCCGTATAGCGCAAATAGTTAAACGAAAAATAACCGACCAGCCCGCCCGTAAACGGCGGCAAATCCGGAAATACGGGCGCCCGGTACAACGCCGTCACTTGCTGCAACACGGCGTGCGGCGTATCCTGCAGCACCGTTACCCGCCCCTGTTTATCAATTTTTTCGATGCGTCCTTTTTTACCGCGAATTTCCAACGAAGGATCATATCCCAAAAACGTATAGCGTCCGCGTCGATCCTTCCCTTCCATACTTTCCAAAATATAACAACGATCACTCTCGTGCCGCAACCGTCGCAACACTTCCACCGGCGTACATCCGTCCGCCAACATGCGCCTGCTCAAGGGGACAACCGTATAGCGGCTCCCGTACTCGGCCACTTCTTCAAACGACAGCATACTTTCCCTCCTAAAAAAAAATCCGTCCATGACAAATACTTGTCAAGGACGGATAGATCCGCGGTGCCACCTTGTTTTAGGATTTGACTCCTACGCTCGACGGAATACCTTCATATTCCCGGCAACTGACGTATGCCCCCACGTCGCAGAATACTCGGGTTGCCCCTTTGACTGCGCCCTCAGCGGTCCATTTGACGAGCTGCGTTCGACCGGCTCTCAGCCTCCCGGTTCTCTGTACGTGCACGACATCGTTTTGACTTCCGCTTCACAGGTTTTCATGGACAGTATAGTTTTGTTGTACTGTATGTTACTCCCAAACCGGCCGTTTGTCAATTGTTTTTTTGTTACATTTTTTTAAACACGCCGAACACCCCCGAAAAACGCGGTTCCCTCGGCGTCCCGCCCCGTATCCGTCCGACCGTCACCGCCGGGCGCCGACAAACGGCTATGCAAAAAAAACGGTTTATGTTATACGCAACATAAACCGTTTTTTCGCTATGGTGGGCGATGACAGGATCGAACTGCCGACATCCTGCTTGTAAGGCAGGCGCTCTCCCGGCTGAGCTAATCGCCCATATGTGGTGACCCCTACGGGATTTGAACCCATGTTCCCGCCGTGAAAGGGCGGTGTCTTAGACCACTTGACCAAGGGGCCGTAAAAAATATGGTGATCCACCCGAGATTCGAACTCGGGACACCCTGATTAAAAGTCAGGTGCTCTGCCAACTGAGCTAGTGGATCAGGAAAAAATTTGGCAGGGGTAGCTGGATTCGAACCAACGATGACGGAGTCAGAGTCCGTTGCCTTACCGCTTGGCGATACCCCTGTATGGCTCCTCAAGTAGGACTCGAACCTACGACAAATCGGTTAACAGCCGATTGCTCTACCAACTGAGCTATTGAGGAATAAATGGAGCGGAAAACGAGGCTCGAACTCGCGACCCCCACCTTGGCAAGGTGGTGCTCTACCACTGAGCTACTTCCGCATGAAAGCCTTACCTATTATGCCACATAGCCGGTTCTCTGTCAAGTTTTTTCTCTTACCGCCGCCCGTACACGACGACTGCATTTCAGAATGCCTGTTTATAATAGCAAGTTTACCGTTGCCTGTCAAGTTTTTTTTTCTCTCCTTGCCGCCGCGTTCTCTCTAAAAAAACAACCGCCGCAACGACATGCGACCGCCGCAAGGAAGAAAAGCGGCGCCTCTTTCGGCCCTTACCGCCCTTATACTCGCACATAACGGCAACATTTTTGTGATACTGTAACGCGTTACAGTAACGCTTGTAAGAAAAGATAAGAGTAAGAAAAGAATAAGAATAATAGTAAGAATAATTGTAATAGTAAGAGTAAGAATAAATATATATAGCATCATCCGGTATCTATACGATAAGACATAGGACATACTTTTTATAGTGTATAGCCGCACTTGCCGCACGACAAAAAGGAATTGCCCCGACGGTACTGCCGACATATATATTACGTATGGGCATAGATGAAAAATTAATTTGCATATTTGTT
>NZ_AFIJ01000022.1 GCF_000214495.1 Megasphaera lornae
TTACCGTCTGTTACAGAGAACTTAGCAGAAATATTCGTAATCGCCGTTGCATTAGTATTGTTATTAATAGTATTTGTAACGGTAGAAGCCAATTTTTCTTTATCTACCGTCATAGATAGCCCTTGGCCTGTTGCGGTCGTGGAAATAATACCGTCTGCATCACCTGTAATAGATAATGTTTGCGTCCTTAAATTAACCTTACCCGTACCGCTCGTGCCGGCAAAGTTCAAATCTTGGTTAGCTAATCCTTGTTGTGCCGCTGCACTAAGTCCGATAGTTACTTTTGTGCCGGTAGCTGTTTTTTCTGCAGTTACTTCTGTATTTTCGTCTTTGGATACAAATTGAAGATTCGGTTTCTTATCCTTCGTCATCTCCATAGCCAACGGCGTATTATTGCCATCACTTACGGTAAATCCCGTGGAAACATTCGTAATCGCAGTTTTTCCGTTGTTAATGTTCGTCACTACATTATTGGTAATATTGCTTGCCAATTGAGACGCATTAATACCGTACTTGATCGTGTTTTTGTCACGAATTACAGTCAATCCTTTATCTGCTTCTGCCACGTCAAAGGTAACAGTGTTCCCGTTTTTAATTGCCTGTTCATCGCCTGTTCCTGCTTTAACTTTAAAGCCATGCATCGCATCGGTTAAGCCTAACGCGGTGAGCCAATTCGTCTTAGCAGTACCGTCAATATTGCTTGCATCTTTCTTGGCAAAGGTATCATTCAACGTATTCGTAAGTCCGGTTTTATTCAAGCTATACGTTACCTTTATTCCGTCTACTTTGCTCGTAATATTTGCATCACCGGCAAAAGTCACGGTCGGCGCTGTTTCTCCACCTAAAGATACATTCCCTTCTCCGGTGCCTCCTGCCAATTTGAATCCGGCAGTCAGTTTATTCGTTATATTACTTATATTCGTCGTATTATTGGCAACGCTATCTGTAAATGTCTTGGCTAATCCTACGGTTACCGTCGGTGCATCATTATCTCCGCCAACAGCAACATTAATTTTCCCTGCTTCTCCCACGAATTTGACATTATTATTTTTGCCTTTACCTAAGTTAACCTCTTTCGTATTCGTACCGTCTGTCACAGAGAACTTAGCGGAAATATTCTCAATCGCAGTTTTTCCGTTATTAATGTTCGTCACTACATTACTTGTAATATTATTTGCTAAACTGTCTACATTAATGCCGTACTTGATCGTGTTTTTGTCACGAGTTACAGTCAATCCTTTATTAGCTTCTGCCACGTCAAAGGTAACGGTGTTATCCGTATTATTCACCGTTCCTTCGCCGTCCACTCCGTTAGCTTTGAGCTTCCATGCAGACATCTTACCTGTTACGGTGCTATTGCTTGTAATCTGCGTATTGATTTGGCTGTTCAGGGCATCTTCATTAAGCCCCAGTGTCAGACCTTTATCATTCACTGTTGCTTTAACGTATGTATCTCCTGTTACCGTTACCGTACTTTCCGCAATAACTGTCTTGCTTCCTGTGCCGACATCTTTCAGCGTGAATCCTTTTTGCAAGGTCGCAATATCTGCTTTATTTGTTTCCGCTTGTGTCTTGACCGGGTTCACGAAATCATAGACAGTCTTACCGGTTACAAGATTTGCATTATTTGCTTCCACTTTACCTGTACCGAGTTTTCCTGCCCATGCAGTAGCATCCGTTACATTGCTTGCATCTTTCTTGGCAAAGGTATCATTCAACGTAGTTA
>NZ_AFIJ01000021.1 GCF_000214495.1 Megasphaera lornae
GCACCGTCTGTTACAGAGAACTTAGCGGAAATATTCGTGATTGCCGTTGCATTAGTAGTGTTATTAATACTGTTTGTAACGGTAGAAGCTAATTTATCTGCATCGATACCGTACTTGATCGTGTTTTTGTCACGAGTTACAGTCAATCCTTTATCTGCTTCTGTTACGTCAAACACTGCTTTATTATTGGTGTTGTCAATTTTTTCCCCATCATCAGTGGACTTTGCGGCTAATTGCCATGAATCCATCTTTCCTGTTACGGTGCTATTACTTGTAATCTGCGTATTGATTTGGCTGTTCAGAGCATCTTCATTAAGCCCCAGTGTCAGACCTTTATCATTCACTGTTGCTTTAACGTATGTATCTCCTGTTACCGTTACCGTACTTTCCGCTTTAACGGTTGTGCTTCCCGTACCGCTATCTTTCAGCGTGAAGCCTTTTTGCAAAGTCGCAATATCCGCTTTATTTGTTTCCGCTTGTGTCTTAACCGGATTCACGAAATCATAGACGGTCTTACCGGTTACAAGATTTGCATTATCCGCTTCCACTTTACCCGTACCGAGTTTAGTTGCCCATGCTGTTCTTTCTACATCACCTATATTGCCTGCATCTTTATCTGCTTTCTTGTCAAGCAATCCACCGGTTTTCGTGATATTTTCTATCTTAGTATCTAAATTATTGATCGTTGTATTTCCACTCAAATCAAGCGTCTTCAAGTCTACTTCGCCGGTAACGGTATTATTATCTGTGTCGGCAACATTTAATTTCAATTTTCCGTCAGCTACACTAAGTCCGCTTGTCCCTTTTGCAAGGGTCGTGTTCTTGCCGGTAATCTTATAGCCGACTTTCTTACCGCCTTCTTTTATGTCAGATACGCTAACACTGCCTTCTCCTGTTATCTTCGGTCCTTTGACAGTAAAGGTATTGCCTGTTTCCGCATTAGGAGTTGTCGTAACGGTGACATAATCGCCTGCTACTACCGTCGCTTTATCTGCTTTCAGCGTTTTATTGATATTCGTAATCGCCGTATTACCGCTGATATCTATATTTTTTCCAAGATCTGCATCTGCCGTTACGGTTACTGTCGGGGCATCATTATCTCCGCCAACAGCAACCTTAATTTTCCCTGCTTCTCCCACGAATTTGACATTATTATTCTTGCCTTTGCCTAAGTTAACCGCTTTCGTATTCTTACCGTCTGTTACAGAGAACTTAGCAGAAATATTCGTAATCGCCGTTGCATTAGTATTGTTATTAATAGTATTTGTAACGGTAGAAGCCAATTTTTCTTTATCTACCGTCATGGATAGCCCTTGGCCTGTTGCGGTCGTGGAAATAATACCGTCTGCATCACCTGTAATAGATAATGTTTGCGTCTTTAAGTTAACCTTACCCGTACCGTTCTTGCCGGCAAAGTTCAAGTCTTGGTTAGCTAATCCTTGTTGTGCCGCTGCACTAAGTCCGATAGTTACTTTTGTACCGTCGTCTGTCTTTTCTGCTGTTACTTCTGTATTTTCGTCTTTGGATACAAATTGAAGATTCGGTTTCTTATCCTTCGTCATCGCCATATCCACAGGCTTATTATTGCCATCACTTACGGTAAAGCCCGTAGAAATATTCGTGATCGCAGTTTTTCCATTGTTAATGTTCGTCACTACATTACTTGTAATATTGTTTGCTAAACTGTCTACATTAATGCCGTACTTGATCGTGTTTCCGACACGGCTTACGGTCAGTCCTTTATCTGTTTCTGCATCAAAGGTAACGGTGTTATCCGTATTATTCACCGTTCCTTCGCCGTCCACTCCGTTAGCCTTGAGTTTCCATGCAGACATCTTCCCTGTTACGGTGCTATTGCTTGTAATCTGCGTATTGATTTGGCTATTCAGAGCATCTTCATTAAGCCCCAGTGTCAGACCTTTATCATTCACTGTTGCTTTAACGTATGTATCTCCTGTTACCGTTACCATACTTCCTGCTGTGACGGTTTGTTTACCGACTATCTTATTGGCATCTTGGAGAGTAAATCCCCCTTGCAATGTTTTGATGTCACTTTCATTTTTACCTACACGAGTAGTCAATCCTGTAATATTGGTTGCATTTGTTTCCGCTTGTGTCTTGACCGGATTCAATGCAGCTTGAACTGTGCCACCCGTTACAAGATTTGCGTCATTCGCTTCCACTTTTCCCGTACCGAGTTTATTTGCCCATGCCGTTCTTTCTTTATCACCTATATTGCCTGCGTCTTTATCTGCTTTCTTGTTAAGGTCACTTGCTACGGCTTTTTTGATGTCTGCATCACTGACGTTGACTTTATACGTCTTGCTACCGTCTTTACCGTCTTCTGTTGTAACTGTTGTGTTAGTTCCGTCAGCAACTTTTACCGCACCTTTAGCAAGGTCTTTAATGACTGTCTTGCCGGCTTCGGTAATGTTATTAAGCGAAGTATCGGCTTTATTTGTCAGTTCGCTCTTGTCAGCTTTATCTTTAATTGCAGCATATACTTTTCCACCCGTTACAAGGTTTGCGTTGTTTTCTTCAACTTCTCCTGTACCGAGTTTTCCTGCCCATGCAGTAGCATCCGTTACATTGCTTGCGTCTTTCTTGGCAAATGTATCATTCAGCGTAGTTG
>NZ_AFIJ01000020.1 GCF_000214495.1 Megasphaera lornae
ATATCTTATTTCCTGTCAAGACCGAATTTATTTTACCGCCGTGTCGTCTTTTCCGAAAAATAAAAGCGGCATAAGAAGTGACGGAAAAATCCCGCACTTCTTATGCCTCTATGTATACGAGTGTCTAAAATAAAGATTTTCTTCTTACAACCATCCGGCTATACTTCATGCCAAATCTTCCAACGCTTTCTTTTTACTTTCTCTTCCTAAAAGAAGGATGAGCGCCGCAATAATACAAAAAACAGCGGCAAACAAATAAAACACGCCATTCATACCGACAGATTCACTTAATAAATATCCTACCAATATCGGCGCCACAATACCGCCGATACGGCCGAATCCGGCAGCCCAACCGCTACCCATCGCCCGAATTGCCGTCGGATATTGTTCCGGTGTATACGTATACAATACACCCCATGCTCCCAAATTAAAGAAAGACATAATGGCGCCGGCACTGATCAACGCCGCTACACTGCCGGCATGACCGAAGAAATAACCGGCAATGCCGCTTCCCAATAAATATATGGCTAACGTATATTTACGTCCCCACCGTTCCACCAAATACGCCGCGCTGAAATACCCCGGCAATTGCGCCAGCGTCATCATCAGTACATATTCGAAGGTCTTAATAACGGCAAATCCTTGTTTAAACACAAACGACGGTAGCCACATAAAAATACCATAATAACTAAAAATAATTCCGAACCAAACAAGCCACAACAAAATAGTCCGCACGCGATAAGAAGGGCTCCATAACGTCCGAAAACTTTGCTTAACTTCCGGAACATCCGCTTCCGCATCCGTCATACCTGTCGTTCTTTCTACATGCAATGCAGTTTCCAAGGTCGATACAATTTGTTCCGCCGCTTCTCGTTTTCCCTTGCTGAGCAAGTACCGCACCGATTCCGGCATATGTAACCGAATAATAAAAATATACAGTGCCGGGATCGCCCCGATCAGAAAAGTAAGTCGCCAGCCGTAATGCGGAATAAATAAATACGCAATACACGCCGCTCCAATCCAACCTACCGCCCAAAAACTTTCCAATAAGACAATGAAGCGCCCGCGTACCCGTGCCGGCGCATATTCCGACACTAAAGTTACGGCCACAGGCAATTCCCCGCCCAAACCGAAACCGACTAAAAATCGGCAAAGCAGCAAACTGTGGTAAGTAGGCGCCCACGCGCAAAGTCCGGTAGCCAACGAATACAAAAGAATCGTAAAAGAAAACACATTTTTTCGTCCCCAACGGTCGGCCATCGTTCCGGAAACTACCGCACCCAACGCCATGCCGGCTAAACCGATACTGCCGATTAATCCCATTTGCGGCGGAGCTAAATGCCACTCTTTGGCCAATACGGGCAGGACAAAAGCAATCAACCCCGTATCAAACGAGTCGAACATCCAGCCTAACCCGGCCACCCCCAACAGTTTATAATGAAAACTGCTGACCGGTAATTCTTCTAAACGACGTAAAATCATGTATAGATCCTCTCTTTCCATTGTCATGACAGCTGTCTATACATAATATACTCTTCTATCTCAAAAAACGCAAGTCCTTTCTTTATGCGCCGTCTATCCGTGATATAAAATTTTTAATTCTTCCAAGGCCTGCCGAATCACTTCCAGCTCCTCTTCCGTATCGGCCCTCACGGCATGAGTATGAACGCCGCCGCTAAGACAGCAAAGCATTTCCGCTCCGGACTCAAGCATTAACGACAAATAATGCTGTAAATCCCGCCGTGATCGCAAATTCAATTTCGCCTCCAACGTGCCGTATACTTCATGTTCAACCACGACATTTTCCACAATGCCGCCATTATCAATAATCGCTTCCAATTCTGCCCGCATTTGATCCATTCCATGGCGACACACGAAAATCTTCCGCCTGCCTTTTTCTTCCACCTTTAAAAGTTGATATCCGCGCGGCGTGGAAATAATCTCCGTACCTTCCGCTCGCAAAATGGCAATATCCCCCACAATAATCTGACGGCTGACTGCGCATCGTTGCGATAAAACCGTGCCGTTCACAGGCTTTTGTGAGCGACTTAAAATGTTGATAATTTCGTTACGTCGTGCTGCATTATCCATAACCGCCTCCTTATTTTCATTATAACATGTATCCCCCGATCCTCAAACGTCTCCGAATGCAAATAAAAAAACATGTTTTTCCGCGCCGCTCCGAGGGCCCGTAAAACATGTTTTTTATTCTTTATAATGCCGAAAAATCCAAGGTGGCAAATAAGTCTTCCAACGTTTCGGCACGGCGAATTTGCCTTACCTTGCCGTCTTTTTGTAACAATAATTCTGCCGAACGCAACTTGCCATTATAGTTAAATCCCATAGAATGGCCATGAGCGCCGGTATCATGAATAACTAAAATATCACCGTCTTCAATCTCCGGCAAGGCCCTGTCCACCGCAAATTTATCACAATTTTCACAAAGTGATCCCGAAATGTCATAAATATGATCTTTCGGAAGATGTTCTTTTCCCATAACGGAAATATGATGATACGCCCCGTACATACCGGGACGCATAAGATTGGCCATGCACGCATCCACCCCGATATATTCCTTCCAAATATGTTTGTGGTGAATAGCTGTCGTCACTAAATAGCCATAAGGCCCGGTAATGGCGCGACCGCATTCAAATGCCAATTGCACCTGCCCTAACCCGTGCGGTTTCATAATCGTTTCAAAGTGTTGCCGTATCCCTTGACTCAATTCGTCATAGGAAACAAATGATTCTTCCGGTCTGTACGGCAAGCCGATACCGCCGCCGAAATCAATAAATTCGACAGTAATCCCCATATGCTTCTGCACATCCGCCGCCAATTCAAACATCATCTTGGCCGTATGAATTAATCCTTGTACAGCCAATTCATTGGATACAACCATCGTATGTAACCCGAAATGGCGTACGCCTTTTGCCTGTAAAATACGAAAAGCTTCAAAAATCTGTTCCCGTGTCATGCCGTACTTCGCTTCTTCCGGTTTCCCGATAATCGCGTTTCCTTCCTGCAACAGCGGTCCCGGATTATAGCGTGCGCAAATCCGGTCCGGCAAGGAGGCATGTTGTTCTAAATACGCAATCATGGAAATATCATCTAAATTAATCAGCGCCCCCATTGCCAAGGCTTTTTGATATTCCGCATACGGTGTATCGTTAGATGAAAAAACAATATCACGGCCGGTAATTCCCACTTTTTCGCAAAGCATCAATTCCGCCATCGAACTGCAATCCGCGCCTACCCCTTCCGCCTTTAACAACTTCATAATATACGGATTCGGAGTCGCTTTCACGGCAAAATATTCCTTAAAAGACGGCGCCCATGAAAATGCCCGTAAAAATTGACGTACATTATCAATCATCGCCTGTTCATCGTAAATATGAAACGGCGTAGGATAGTCAGCTATAATGTGTTGTATCTGTTCCTTTGTAAAAGGTACGGTTTTGGAATTCATTTTCATCCCCCTATACTATAACCCATAAACGACATTGTCATGTATTGTTTCTATATATTTTTTATTATATAATAAGGCTATATTATTTGTAAAATAGATTATTTCAATTCAACCGATTCGTTTTTATAATTACAATGAGGATAGTATGGATACATCGACACTTCGCACCTTTATTGCTTTGTCCCAAATAAAAAACTTTACCAAAACCGCCCGTCAACTTTATATTGCGCAATCTACCGTCACCAATCGCATTCGCGACTTGGAAAAAGAATTGGGCGTATTACTCTTTACCAGAAATCGCAAACAAGTAGAATTAACCTCGGCAGGCGAAAAATTTTTACCCTATGCCCAACAACTGATTCGTATTGAAACCGCCGCCTTACAAGATGTACATATTTCGCCGCATGACACGCACCCAATCCATATCGGCACTACCAATACCATTTATGAATGCCATTTGCAAAAACGACTCCATGTCTATTTACAAACCGCCTCGCACGCCTCCCTGCACATTACCATCGGCCATACGCCGGATATGTTGGCACAATTACAAGACCATGTCTTCGATGCCGTATTTTCATTCAATCCCTTACTGCGCGACGGCTACATTTCCCTTCCCTATCGTACAGATACGTTAGTCTTGGTCTGCGCCTACAACAGAACGACCTATGCACAGGGAATCCGTAAAAACGAATTACAACACATAGACTATCTGTTTTGCAACTTCGCCCTACAAGGTATCGGGCTCTATATTCGCGATCTTTTTCCCAAACATCACCGTTTTCCCCTGGAAATAGATAACAGCACCAAATTGCCGCACTATGTGGCTGCCGGTTTCGGCTATACTTTTTTACCGCAAAGTCTGATTGAAGATACTGTCGCTTGTAAAAAACTGCGAGTCATTCCGCTGCTGGATTTTGCCGCCCCCAAAGTGGACAGCTATTATATTACGCGCAGCCCCTCTACCGTTCCCGATACGCTGACCCGCATTTTATGGGAATAAACCGAACTAAAAACATAAAAAAATCGACACAAAGGCTTTCACCTTTATGTCGATACAACAAACCGGTTGGTATACTGCTGCCGGTCTATACCCGTTATTTTTCCGGCATCAGTCGTCGGAAATTCGCGTTACCGTATAGCCTGCCTCACTGACGGCCTGCGTCAGCGCTTCATTCGTAACCTGTGCCGCCACTACCACTTGGGCTTGCCCGGACGACAGGTTCACGCGAACCTGTTTTACGCCCTCTACCCCTTTCAAGGCCGTTTCTACATGTTTCACACAGTTTTCGCAGGTCATGCCGGTTATACAAATGTGCTTTTTTGTTCCTTCCGCCTTACTGCCGAATAATCCGCTCAAAAACCCCATGCGAATCCCCCCATTCTTTTTGTTTTTCCGTCTCTTTCATTATATTCGTCCGGTCGCGTAAACACAAGACGAAATTTCCGCACTTTACGCCTTGCGGAACACCCTTATTTGATAATATGAAATTGTTGCAACAAGCGTGTTAAAAATTGTTTTTCTTCCACCGAAGCTTCCACCAACGGCAACCGGAAGGGACCCGAAGGGCGTCCCAGTATTTGACAGCACGTCTTTACGGGAATCGGATTGACAGTACAGAATACGCCGTTTAATACCGGTAAATACGTCTGATGCAACGCACATGCTTTTTGTACATCTCCGGCCTTATAAGCTTCTATCATGGTTTGCAGTTCCCGTCCGATCAAATGCGAAGCAACGCTGATCACGCCGCAACCGCCGACGGCCAATATCGGCAAGGTTAAATTATCTTCACCGCTATATACCGAAAAATGCTCATCCGTATCTCTTGCCATTACGGTCACTGCCGATAAATCACCGCCGGCTTCTTTAATACCGACAATGTTTTTGAATGCCCGCGCCAACCGAACAACCGTAGCGGCTTCCAACTTGCCGCCTGTCCGTCCGGGAACATTATACAATATAACCGGTGCGGTCACCGCTTTGGCTACTGCCGCAAAATGGGCATAACATCCGGCTTGATTGGGCTTGTTGTAATAGGGAGTAATCACTAAAAGCGCATCGACGCCCGTTTTTTCCGCTGCTTGGGCAAAAGCGACAGTCTGCGCCGTATTATTACTGCCCACATTCGCTATAACCCGTTTATGCGGCGGCAAAGCCGTACGGACCGCCCGAAACAATGTCAACTTTTCTTCTTCGGTCATGGTCGCGCCTTCTCCCGTAGTTCCGGCAAGCAACACACTGTCCGAACCGTTTTGACACAAATCTTGCGCCAACTGTACGGCCCCTTCATAATCAACACTGCCGTCTTCATAAAAGGGAGTAATCATCGCTGTAATAACATTCCCCAATTGTACCATACACCCTCACTCCTTTATTTTTACAGCATATTATGAGCCAGCATATATTCTGCAATTTGCAGTGCATTTAAGGCGGCGCCTTTGCGAATTTGATCTCCCGACACCCATAAATTCACCGCTTTGGGATTAAATAAATCCTTCCGAATACGACCTACATAACAGTCATACTTTTCAGACGTATATAAAGGCATGGGATACTGCATATGTTCAAGATCGTCCTGCACTTGTACCCCCGGAAATTGTTGTATAGCATTGCGTATGTCTTCTACGTTCAACGCCGTCGCCGTTTCCGCATAAATCGCTTCGGCATGACTTCGAAATACAGGTACCCGCACGGTTGTAGGAGAAACGGCAATCGTGTGATCATGCAAAATTTTGTGGGTTTCATGTACCATTTTCATTTCTTCTTTAGAATACGCATTATCTAAAAATACATCAATATGCGGAATCAGATTAAATGCAATCGGATAATGAACGGGTAAACTTTTCGTCGGTAAAATCTTGGGCATCATCGGTTCGCCCCGCATATATGCCGACACTTCTTCCCGCAATTCTTCAATAGCTTCTTTTCCCGCGCCGGAAACGGCTTGATACGTACTGACTACAATCTTGGTAATAGGAGACAGGTCATAAATGGGTTTTAATGCCATCAGCATAATAATGGTCGAGCAATTGGGATTGGCAATAATTCCTTTGTGCAGCGCAATATCCGCCGCATTCACTTCCGGCACAACCAAGGGAACCTGCGGATCCATGCGAAACGCGCTGGAATTATCAATTACCACACAACCGCGTTGCACCGCTTCGGGAGCCAACACTTTGCTGATCGAACCGCCGGCAAACAAGCCTATATCAACGCCTGCAAACGATGCCGCCGTAGCTTCTTCTACAGCATATTCGACACCGTTTACCGCCATTTTTTTTCCTACGGAACGAGCGGACGCCAGTAATTTTAATGCGCTGTACGGAAATTTCCGCTCTTCAATTAACCGAATAAATTCTTGCCCCACTGCACCGGTGGCGCCTAAAATTGCTACTACAGGTTTCTTTTTCATGTGCCGACTTCCTCTCATTGGTTATAAATAACGCTCCAGTCCGAAGGTCAATCCCGTATGCCCGCTTACCTTCTTGATCGCTAATAGAACGCCGGGCATAAACGACTTACGATCCAGTGAATCATGGCGCAAAGTCAGTAATTCTCCCTGCCCGCCGAATAACACTTGTTGATGGGCCACATATCCCGGCAAGCGTACGCTGTGAACGGGAATGTCTTCCACTGTCGCACCGCGGGCGCCGCGCAAACTTTCTTGCGTATGAGCCGGAGCCGCCGCCGCGCCCGCCTGTTTACGGGCCGCCGCCACGCGTTCCGCCGTAAGAATGGCAGTACCTGAAGGAGCATCCAATTTATTGTTGTGATGCAACTCAATAATTTCCACGTTCGGCAAATACGGTGCCGCTTCAGCGGCAAACCGCATCATCAACACGGCACCGATGGAAAAATTCGGAGCAATAAATAACCCGACACCATTTGCCGCCGCCAATTTTCCCAATCGTTCTCGTTGCACCGCCGTCAAGCCGGTAGTGCCTACAACCATATGCACTCCTTTGGTTAAGCAAATTTCAGCGTTTTCATAAATAGCATCGGGAGTGGTGAAATCCACCGCCACCTCCGGATGACAAGTGTCCAACACTGCAGCCAAGTTATTTCCCATAGAAATTCCCAACGCCTGCATGCCTGCCGCCACCCCTATATCTTCGCCGACATGCGTCAAACTGACGCCGCCGACCAACGCCAATTCCGCATCGGCCGTAACCGCCTTTACGACTTCACTGCCCATGCGTCCGTCCGCTCCGTTTACGACTACCCGAATCATGATCCGTCCTCCCTGCTACAGTTTATTAAAATGTAAGAATACTATATACCTATTACAAGGTTTACGTCAAGAACCGCCAACGGTTTCACAGTCACTTTGTTTACTTTTGGCAATTAATCCCCTGGCGGCGGTCAATCCGGCTTCGCGTATATCATCGCCACCGAACATCCGCGCGATTTCCTGTACATGTTCCTCTGCCGTCAATGCTTTCACTTGCGAAACGGTTCGTCCCTCTATTTCCTGTTTATAAATAAAATAATGCTTATCTGCCGCCGCCGCCGTCTGCGGTAAATGAGTAATACAAAAAATCTGTCCGTCTTGACATAATTTGCGAATATGCTTCGCCACTTGCACCCCGGTTTGACCGCTGATACCGACATCAATTTCATCAAAAATCATTGTTTTTTCCGCCTGCGTGCAACCGCTTACCGATTTTAAGGCCAAGGCAATACGGGATATTTCACCGCCCGAAGCAATTTTAACCAGCGGCATCATAGCTTCCCCGGCATTGGCCGAAAAATATAACGCTACCGTTGCCGCTCCCAAAGGCGTAATCTCCCGCATCGGTTCTATATGAAAAGCAATACGGCTGCGCGCCATACCCAATTCCTTCAACGTCGCGGTCATTTGTTGTTGAAAGTCTTTTGCGGCTTGCAGTCGTAATACCTGCAAGCCGGCGGCTTTTTCCTTCGCCGTCTGCGCCGCCTCCCGCTCCTTCTTTTGCAACGCCGCCAAAACGCTTTCCGATTCCTCCAGCCGTTCGTATTCCTTTTGCGAGCGCGCTAAAAACGCCAATATATGGGGAATGGAAAACCCGTATTTTCGTTTTAATTTTTCAATAACCGCCAACCGCGACTGCATCCTGTCCAACGCCCGCTCATCAAAATCGAAAGCCTCGGCATACGAAACAAGGCTGTCATGCACATCCGCCACTTCATAGATCAAGGCTTCCAAACGCGTCGCCATTTCTTGAAAAGAAGGGTCATACGAGGCGGTTTTAAGCAATACCCGTTGCACCGTTTCCAACTGTTCCAACAGTCCTTTTTGCCGTTCCCCGCCCTCAAACGCAAACAACATATCTTGTATATTATTTTTAATATGTTCACTATGGGCGGCCGTCTTAATATGATGTTCCAGCTCGTCGTCCTCGCCTTCGCGCAATTGCGCCGCTTCAATTTCTTTAATTTGAAACTCCAACACGCTCAACAGACGGGCCTTTTCACTTTCCTCTTTTTGCAATGTCTTTATTTCTTTAACAATTCGTGCCCATGTTTTATACGCCAGGTCATAGGCGCGACGCGCTTCTGTCAATGCCGGCGTTAAAGAATCCAATATTTCCACATGATACGCGGCATCAAAAATTAAGCGATTATCATATTGCCCGTGAATATCCAGTAATTGTTCACCGATTTGTTTTACTGTCGTTAACGGCACCAACGTTCCGTTAATCAAAGTCGTGCCGCGGCCGTTTCGACGGAATTGTCGTGAAATCACGAGCTGCCCATCTTCCGCCTCTATATGATTAGCCGCCAATACTTGTTGAAGAACTTCATTTTCATTAGAAAAAAAGAAGGCGCCTTCAACAACAAACGACTCCGTGCCTTGTCGCACGAAGGATGCTGAAGCGCGCTTTCCTGCCAACATGCCCATGGCATCGAGCAGAATCGATTTCCCCGCACCTGTTTCCCCGGTAAAAATCGTCAACCCGTCGCCAAAGTGAATATGCAATTCTTCAATTAACGCAAAGTGCCGAATATGAAGGGACTGCAACATATATACCTCATTCTTTCATTAAAGACAAAATAAGTTTTACCAACTGAGGTACCGCATCTTCCCCATTCGTAATAATCAAAATGGTATCATCTCCTGCCAGCGTACCGATTACATTTTCCCATCGCGCATGATCAATCGCCGCGGCTACAGGATTGGCCGAACCGGGCAAGGTGTGAATAACGATCTGATTCACGGCCGCATCCACCCGGATAATCGAATCTTGAAACAAGCGTACCATACGGTTCTTGGACATTAATAAATTTTGTTCCGGCGACAGCGCATACCGATAATGCCCGTCACTGGTGGGAACTTTAATTAACATTAATTCTTTAATATCCCGAGATACGGTAGCCTGCGTTACTTCAATGCCTTCTTCCTGCAAAGCTTTCGCCAATTCTTCCTGCGTTTCAATCGGTCTTGATTGCACAATTTCCTTTATTTTTGAATATCTGAATCTTTTCATAATACAGCCTCTCCTTTTTATGTCCTACGTTTCAAGCAATTAACTTCTTCGTTGTACAATATATAAAATAGGCGGTTCATGTATTTGATTTAACGGTTGCCACAACGATACATGGTATTGTTCCTGCGGTAATTGCTGTAAAAACTCGGCCACCCCCATGGCCTCTTCCGCCCCGGCACGTGTACCGGGATATGCCGCCATTATGATCATACCTTTTTTAGAAAGTTTATGCAAGCAAATTTTCAATGCTTTTAAAGTAATTGCAAATTCTGTATGAATATTATGATTTCCTGCCGGTAAATAGCCTAAATTGAATACACAAATATCGATCTCCGCGTCTATCATATGTATTAATTTTTCATGCGATCCCTGCCGCAAAATAACCTGTTCATCCCATTTTCCGGCTTGTTGCAGCCGTTTTTTCGTGGCCTGCACCGCCGGTTCCTGAATATCAAACGCATACAATGTTGCCCGCGGCGCCAAACGCTCCCGCAAAAACAGCGTATCATGCCCATTTCCGCACGTCATATCAACCACAATCGAAGCGTCGGCAACATAGGATTCAAGTAATAAATGACATAATGATACGGCATTATGTAACGTATAGCTCATATTACTTCCTTCCTGTCATTTTCGTAAATAAATTAGTGTAAAAATAATTTTCATCAAAGCGGATCATCTGTAAAGTATACGGCGACCGTTTCACCCGCAAGGTAACGGAACGAGGCAATTCTTGATCTCGCATGCCGTCTATGGAAATCCGTACGGCATTCCGACTGTGGGCGGCACTGAACGTAATTACCGCATCTTCCCCCAGTACTAACGGCATTTTCAATAATAAATGCGGACAAATAGGGGACACCATCAAACATTTCACTTGCGGCGCCACAATCGGCCCGCCGCCGGAAAAATTATATCCCGTGCTCCCCGTAGCAGTAGATACGATCATCCCGTCTCCCGGATATTGTTGCACAAAATACCCGTTAATACTCATATCCAAGCGAATCATTTTCCCCACATTACCGTGCGCTACAACAATTTCGTTCAACGCCGTCGGCAATTCTTGCACCGAACCGTCGGCACAACATAATTCGGAGTGCAATAATGTACGTTCTTCCAAGAAATATAACCCCTGCAAAATTGCCTCCAACCGCGTTTCCATTTCTTCCGGCTCTACTTCCATCAAAAATCCCAGGGAACCGAAATTAACGGCACACACCGGCACCTTAGCCAAAGCAAAAGAACGGGCAAATTTTAAAATCGTCCCGTCACCGCCCAATACAAACGCAAAATCTATCGTATTCATAAGTTCGGAAAAAGGTTGATAATGAACGGCGGCAATTTCCCGGTATATAGTCTGTTCACTTTCCGCCACATACGCCGGCAATAACGCTTCCACCCCATGTCGCCGACAACCGGCCATAAGTTTTTGTACCCACGGTGCACATTCTCGTTTCGTTACATTGGGAAAAATTCCAATACGCATTCTTCTCTCACCTACATTTCATGCGATTCATTCACTACCGCCGTAAGCCGCTCTATAGAAACGGGCGTTGACGGTATGCGTGTACTGTATAATAAATACTCGATATTGCCGTCCGCGCCCTTAATGGGCGAAAACGTCAAGCCGATCGGATACACCCGACATGCCTCAAACCCGGCAATTATCCGCCGCAACACCTGATAATGAATCGCGCGATCCCGTACAATACCGCCCTTGCCGACATATTCACGTCCCGCTTCAAACTGCGGTTTAACCAGCGTAACCATGGTACCGTCGGTACGCAACAACGGCACAACGGCAGGCATGATTTTCAATAAAGAAATAAACGAAACATCAATCGAAATAAAATCCGCCGCTTCCCCAATCATAGACGGGTCTATATACCGAATGTTGGTCCGTTCCAAATTCACAACGCGCGGATCCGTACGTAATTTCCATGCCAATTGCCCATACCCGACATCAACGGCAAACACTTTACGTGCGCCGTTCTGTAACGCACAATCCGTAAAGCCGCCTGTTGAAGCGCCGATATCAATCATACATTTTCCCGTCAGGTCAAGGGAAAAATAAGAAATAGCCTTTGCCAATTTTAAGCCGCCCCGCCCGACATACGGAACGGCATTGCCTTTTACCGTAATCCGCACATCTTCGGAAAATTTCGTACCGGCCTTATCCACTCGTCGATTCTCCACAAAAACCAGGCCTGCCATAATCGCGGCTTTGGCCTTTTCCCGACTTTCCGCCATGCCCCGTTCGGTCAGCAATATATCCAATCTTTCTTTACTTTGCATGCCTTACCTCATCTTCTCACTTCACACGCACTAAAAGATACTCCGGCAAATCCCGTAAAAACCGGGCCGACGCTCCTAACGGCGCTACTGCCGCCACTGCCTGTTGTGCCGATTCTTGCGCTAATTGCTTCGCTTTGTCCAATGAAAATAGGGTAACATAGGTTGCCTTATTATTTTTAACATCGCTGCCTACGGGTTTTCCCAATTCCGCTTCCGTACCGCAGGCATCCAAAATATCATCGGTAATTTGAAACGTCAGCCCGAGTTGCTCCGCATACACCTGCAACACTTGTCGTACAGCTGCGGGCGCCGCCGCCAAAATCCCGGCCATGGACATAACGGCTTCAAAAATAACCCCCGTTTTTCCCCGATGCATCAACTTCAGTCCTTCCGTACCGATATCCCCATGTCCTTCCGACAATAAGTCATACGCTTGTCCGCCCACCATGCCGGCCGGACCTGCGGCATGTGCCAATACACGGATACATGCGCCGATTTTTTCCGCATCCGCTACCCGTTGTCGCGCCAACAGCTCAAAGGCGAACGTCAACAAACCGTCACCGGCTAAAATCGCCATTCCTTCCCCGAAAACCCGGTGATTCGTCGGTTTACCCCTTCGCAAATCGTCATTGTCCATAGCCGGCAAATCATCATGAATCAAAGAATACGAATGCACACATTCCAAGGCGCAGGCCACATCCATATATACAGACGACTCTTTTCCCAACGCTTCCAACGCGGCCAAAAATAAAATCGGCCGAATCCGTTTACCGCCGGCCAATAAACTGTAATTCATCGCTTTATATAATGGAGCAAACGCCGGTTCCGTAACGGGAAGCAATTGCTGTAAGTGTGCTTCTATCACCGTTTTCTTGGCTGCCAAATAGGCTTCACACGGATTCATCGTCCGACTCCCGCACACGTTCCGTCAAAACAGGCCGGGTATTTGCCAATTCCGTCGCCCGTTGTTGCGCATAATCCAACGCCTGTACACATGCATTGGACACTTTCATGGCCTTTTCATAGATATCCAACGACTCTTTTAACGTCAAATCCGTGGCTTCCAATTCATTTACCAACGTTTCCAGCTTGGAAAAATTCGCTTCAAAATTTTTTAGCTGTTCACTACCTTTTGCCATATGGTTTCACTCCCTTAACTACCGTTTCCACAATACCGTCCAATACTTGTATCTGTAACGTTTCCCCCGTTTGCACCGACTGTACGGAGGCGATAGGTTGTCCGTCTTTGAAAACCTGACCATATCCCCGACGTCCCAAATTCTCAGGATTCAGCCCCGCCAATCGTGCCGCCAACGTTTGCAGGTCTCCCCGCTTTCGCATTTGACATACATGCCACTGCCGCTGCGCCAAGGCTATGCGGGATATCGCCTGTTGTCGCCGCAGCGTTAAATACTCCCGGTACCGGTCCGGTCGAATCGCCGCTATCGCTTGCCGCAGGCTGTGTCTGTATCGCTCTTGTCGTTCTTGCATCCTTTGTATTGCCGTTTCGGTTAATTGTGTCAGTAATAACTGCAAATCCGCAAAAGAAGGAAAGGCCAATTCCGCCGCATGTGTCGGCGTTGCCGCCCGCACATCCGCCGCATAATCCGCCAACGTGGTGTCCGTTTCATGTCCGATAGCCGTAATAACCGGCACGGCAGCCTCATAAATAGCCCGTACCACCTCCGAATGATTAAAACACCACAAATCTTCCATCGAACCGCCGCCGCGCGCCAAAATCAACACATCCAATGTACGATTTGCACCGGCCTTGCGCAAAGCCGCCGCGATCTCCGGAACCGCACTCTCTCCCTGCACCGGAATCGGATACAAGTGAACGGTTATATACGGATTTCGTTCCGACGCAATTTTCCGAATATCGTGCAAAACCGCTCCCGTATGCGAGGTCAACACACCGATATGCCAAGGAAATCGCGGCAACGGCTGTTTATGAGCCGCATCGAAATACCCGGCCGCCGCCAGCCGTTTCTTTTGCTCCGCCAATTGTACTTGCAAACTCCCCATCCCCTGAGAATACAGCCGTTCAATCAGAAAAGATACGGAGCCGCCTTTTTCATATACATTTAAAGAGCCGACAACGATTACTTTATCGCCTTCCCGTACGTGCGCCATCGCCTGTCCCGCTCGACCTCTAAAGAACACGGCATGAATCGAACTGTACGCATCATGCAAATTCATATAATAATGCCCGGTAGAAGCACGTTTTAAGCCGATAATGTTACCTTCCATCACTATATGTTGCAACTGATTATCGCCTTCCACCTTTTGTTTCAGTCGTTTTACAACGTCCGTAACGGATATACTTTCCATGTCAGCTCCTTTCCCGCCATGCCGCCCAAAAAGCGGCGCCGGCGCCATTATCCGTACTGTATCCCGGAGGTGCCAACAGCAACCGCACCTGCCGTTCCTGACAATACTTTGCCATTTGCCGACGTAAATACCCGTTGGCCATCACCCCGCCGGCCGCCACCAATTGTGTCATATGTTGCGCCGCAGCCGTGTCCAACAACTGTTCCAATCCTCGCCATACGGTTGCCAACGTATGCGAACAACATCCGGAAGGCGTCCTTTTCTTCGCCTGAATATCCCGTTGAACCTGTGATTCGGGACCGGAAAAACTGATATAGCCGTCCTTGCAAAAAACCGGCGCCCCGACGACTGTCGAAGCTTCGGCAGCCGCCAACCGTTCCACATGCACGCCTGCCGGAAACGGTAATTGCAACGCCACGCCGACCCGATCAATAAATTGCCCGGCACTTAAATCGCTCGTCCCGCCGATACAAGTAATTTCCAACCCTTGTGCATCCGGACGGACATGCAACAATTCCGTTGTTCCTCCCGATACATGCAGCGCAAAAAAAGGAGCGGTGGCAATATTTCCCACAGCACGCAACACCGCCAACATATGATTTTCCTGATGGCTGATGATATATACGCGTATGCCCAACATAGCGGCAATAGAACGGGCATATCCCAATCCCGGCAAAAATGCCGGCATATACGATTCCGGTCTTCGTCGCGGTTGTCCCGTCACGCCCACACCGGCCAACTCATATTGCTGAAAAATAGGTTGCAGCCGTTCAAACAATTCCGGCAAATTGCGCGTATGTTGATAAATCATATTCGCTTGTGACAGCCCGCGTTCTCCGGAAGGTACCTTTAATATTTTACGGGCATCCGCTAAAATTTGAAATTTTTCATCCACCACACAAAGCGACGTGGTGTAACAACTGGTATCGATTCCCAAAAAAGCTTTCATTCTTCCTTCATCCTGCTATAAGTTCCTAACACGCCATTGACAAAACGAGCCGCCTCACTGCTGCAATATTCTTTTGCCAACAACACCGCTTCATTTAAAACCACGGCCGTCGGCACCGGTTCTTTCGGATACTTCATTTCACATAAAGCCAGCCTCATAATATTCTTTTCCGTATAATTCAGCCGCTGTATATCCCAGTCTTTCGCCAAAGAACCGATAATCCGATCCAATTCTTCTTTCCGCGCTCCTACAGTTTGCACTAAGTACATACAATACGCGCGTCGTTCCGGCGTTAAGGCACGTGCCTCCGCCGCAGTATGATCAAATATTTCCTGCTCCGCATATTGTATATCATCGGGTGCATGAAATTCTCGCGAATACAATATTTCCAACGCCTCTTGGCGTTCTCTGTGTCTACTCACCTGTACCTCCTATCCTGCCGCTTCGGGAAACAAATCTTCCACCTTTACCTGTACCGTCCATCGCGTCGCTGTCGGTAAAGACTGCAACGCCCGCACGACCGCCTGTTGCACCTGTAACGCTGCGGTCCGCACCGATTTTCCCTGCTGTACAGCAATACGAATCGTTACCACCGCCTCATTTTCCCGTTGCCGTACCCGCACCCGCCGCGTGTCGCACAGCGCAACATACGACACGGTCTTTACCGCCGCTTGTACGACATCGGCAACGGCAGCGGAACGAACGACATACGAAAACCGCTCATTGTTCCGATCCATGTTCCGCACCGCCTATACCGACCGAAGAAAACACCACCGCTTGTACGGCAATATGTACTGCCGTTACCTGACAACCGGTCATTTGTTCCACCGTTTCTTTCACTGCTTTCTGAACCGCCAATGCCACATCGGGAATACGACAACCGTAAACCACGACAATACGCACCGTAATTTCTATGTCCTGTCCGGATATTGCCGTTTCCACCCCGTATGAATGCTGCGTACGCCCCATTTTTCGTGCCGCCGTTTCGGTCAACGTCGCTTCCAAATCCGCAACATTCGGAATACGCCGCGCCGCGCCGGCCGCCAACAGAGAAATCACGCGCTGTGAAATATGAATATCCCCGAATATCGTCGTTTCCGTCGTTTCCATCCTGCGTCCTCCGTAAAATTCACAAAAAGCGATGATATTCTCATCGCTTTTAAAAAATCGCTCCTTTATAATGTATTACGCTCTGCCGATATATTGCCCCGTTCTCGTATCAATCTGCAGGACTTCGCCTTCATTAATAAAGAGAGGCACTTTGACAACATATCCGGTTTCCAACTTCGCCGGTTTACTGCCGCCCGTTGCCGTATCACCGCGTACGCCGGGATCCGTTTCAATAACCTTTAATTCTACGGCGGCCGGCAAATCAATGCCGATTACCTTGCCCTTAAACATCATCACCGAAACTGTCATCTCTTCTTTCAGGAAATTCGCGGCATCCCCCAGATTATCCCGATTCAATTCAATCTGTTCGTATGTTTCATTATCCATAAAACAGTACATGCCGTCATTTTCATACAAATATTGCATTTGACGACGATCCACATGTCCGTCCTGTACTTTTTCTCCGGCATTCCATGTGCGTTCCACGACAGCCCCGGTTTCCAAATTTTTAATTTTCGCACGGACAAACGCGGCACCCTTTCCCGGCTTTACATGCTGAAATTCGACAACCTGCCATACTTGACCGTCAATTTCAATTGTTACTCCCGGTCTGAAATCATTACTTGTAATCATCGTTAAAATTCCTCCTAAAACAGCTCCATCAACTCTTTAGATGTCTGTGTTAATACTTCACAGCCAGTAGCTGTAACGGCAAGGGAATCCTCTATACGGACACCATATTTGCCTTCTATGTATAATCCCGGTTCAACCGTGACTATCATATTCTTCCGTAACGTCGCCGTAGAACGCGGCGACAAAATCGGGGCTTCATGAATTTCCAGTCCCGTTCCATGTCCCAAGGAATGAGTAAAATACTTCCCCATGCCCCGTTCGGTCAAAAACGCTCGCACCTCGGCATCCGCTTCCCGACAATTCATTCCGGGTTTGATAAGCGAAAGGCCTAATTGTTGACTTTCCCGGACTAACCGATAAAACTCTTTCTGCTCTTGCGAAGCGTGTCCCAACACAATCGTCCGTGTCATATCCGAATGATAGCCGTTCCAAACGGCGCCAAAATCAAACGTAATAAAATCCCCCGTTTCCAAGGGTTTATCCGTCGCCGTACCGTGAGGCATGGCGGAACGTTTACCGGAAGCGACAATCGTCGTAAACGACTTCTCTTCCGAACCGGCCAAAAGCATTTCACATTCCAGTTGCGCCGCCGCCTCCCGTTCCGTCATGCCGGGATGCAATCGCGGCAATACCTTGGCAAACGCCGCATCGGCTATAGCACACGCTTTACGAGTAGCCGCAATTTCCGCAGACGTTTTAACCGCCCGCAACGGGGTCAAATCTACGCCGACAAATCGCCCCTGCGATCGTGCCGCCAACGCTTCATACATGTAATGGGTCAACACTTGTTGTTCATACAACACCTGTCCGGCCGCCGCCAAAGACCCGCTTATAGCGGCCGCCAATTTTCCTTCATGATTTTTAACCGCATACACCGTTCCGGATTGCAATGCAGCTTGCTCCGTATACCGTGCATCGGTCCACAATTCCGCCGTGGCATGCGTCACTACCAACGCTCCTTCGCCACCGGTAAAATCGCTGAAATAGCGCAAGTTTTCCGGCTGTAGAATAACGACACCGTCGGCATGTTGCGTAGCCATATATGCTCGTAAATTCTTCACTCTTTCTTGTATCATGCGCATCTCCTAATTTATATTTTACATCTTATCTTACCATATCGACGGCCATTTGAACAGCTTATTTATTCACAAAAGGCAACTCTCTTTCAACTTCCGTCAACTTTCGCCACTGTCCCGGAGAAAGTGCCGGATCCAAACCTAACGCCCCTATCTTGCGACGATGTAGAGAAAGCACTTGTAAACCGACTGCGGCACACATGCGTTTCACTTGATGATACCGCCCTTCGTACACGGTAATTTCCACGGTTTGCCCGTCAGTGTGAAGCGCTCGTGCCGGCAAACAAACTGTGCCGTCGGCTAATACAATCCGTGATGCAAAACGTACTGTCAAATCTTCGGGAATATTGCCGGACACGGTCGCTTCATAGACCTTATGGCAATGTTTTTTCGGCGACAAAATCCGATGCGCCCACACGCCGTCATTCGTTAACAACAACAGACCCGTCGTATCTTTGTCCAATCGCCCTACCGGAAACACCCCGCCGGTACGACATGACGGCGGCAAAAAATCCAATACTGTGCGACAGACCGCATCGGTTGTTGCTGAAATCACGCCGCGCGGCTTATGCAACATAATATAATAAAACTCTTCATAACACACAGGTTGTCTATCAACCTGTACCCTATCGACGCCCGTTTCCACAAGCTGCGCACCGTCCCGACATATCTCCCCGTTCACCAGTACCCTTCCTTGCCGGCACAGATCCCGCACCTCTTTACGGCTTCCCTGCCCGCTGTGACTGAGCCACTTATCCAATCGCAATCTCTTTGCCATCGCTTACTCCTACAACCGATTCGTATTCGTCCAATTCGTTTGACATCCCGACGTACCGACCAAATGATTCGTACAATTAATCAACGTCGCCACACTACGTTCCCCGTAATATTCCACCACATTAAATGCCGTGTTGTACTGCTGAAAACACCAAATACGGGATAATTCCAGTCCCAATAATCCGAACAACATACAACGAATCGCCGCACCGTGAGAAGCAATAAGCACCTTGTCCCCATCCGCATGGTGTTCCATCAACCGGTGAATTTGCTCTACCGTGCGTTGTGCCACATCACAGAAAGATTCGCCGCCACGCGCCTTCATCATGCCGTCGGAACGATAAAACGCTTCTATTTCACCGGGCCATAATTCCCGAATTTCTTCATACGTATGCCCTTCCCAAGCACCGAAATCAATTTCACGCAAAGCTTCATACGTCCGCACCGTCAATCCGTGCGGACGCGCTACGATTTCCGCCGTTTCCTTGGCACGTGACAAAGGGCTGCTGTATATTGCTTGAAAAGGAAAGTCTTGAAAATACCGCCCTAAAGCCTCCGCCTGTTCTCTTCCTCGCGCATTTAACGGAATATCGGTTGCTCCCTGATACCACCGTTTTACATTCCCGTCCGTTTCCCCGTGACGTACTAAATATAACGTAATCATAAATCCGCTTTCCTCCCTTTCTTCCGCCCTGTCCGTAATCTATCCCCTACGCCGACCGTACCACTTCCGTCGGCACGCCCCTTTCACCGGCGTGAAAAAACGTTTCCTCCCGTATAGCGGGAGGAAACGTAACATCCTGTAAGAATGTTCACTTTTTTATTTCTCCGTACAAATGCTCTATTTCAGGCAAAATAATTTTCTCCATACTGATTTTAATTAAACTCGGTAATCCCGGCAAAGCAAACACGGGACATTGATGAATCAAACCGGCTGCCGCCCTATATGTCAACGCTTCCAAGCCGCACGCTTTACGATATGCAAAAAACAACACCATCTCCGCAAATCCGGGAATGGTCTTTTCCATCAGCGGAACCAACGTTTCCAACGTAACATCCCGTTTGGCCAAGCCGGTACCGCCGCTGGTGATAATCATATCCACACTGCATACCCATTCATGAATATGACGCAAAATAGCCGCTTTATCATCCTTTACAATCGCATAATCCACCACTTGATGACCATAATTTGTCAAACAGGACTGAATCATCAAGCCGTTAGTATCATCGGAAAACGTCCGACTGTTGCTAATCGTCAAAATGGCGGTTCGCAACGGCTGCCGCGTACTTTTTGTTACCACCTTTCAAGCCTCCTTTTACAGTACTACAACCATTCTGTATAGACTCTTATTTTTATTATACCATTCCTGTTCTATAAAAAGAAAGTATGTACGCCGGAAAAAATAGTACTGTTCATGCCGCATTTATACAAATACGCATTTTTTTGTTATACTGTACATAATACGATTATATGTATACCTACGCGTAGAACTTCTTACGAAGTCTGCCAATTCTTACAAAGGACGGAAGCTACTATGACTCAATTGCTGCATTGGGGCGGCAGTGCCGTTACCCTGATCTTTTTTATCGCTCTCTGCTATTCCCTTTTCACCGCTTGGCGTAAACGCCGACGCGAAAACCGTCGCCGCCAAGACTTACAAACCAAAACACATACGAAAGTAAAACAGGTTCATCAATACGATATTAAACCGGTAAAAGGAAACTATCGGTACCCCTTGGAACCCGTCGCCACCTTACGACGTCCCGTACACACCACCATCGGTCTGGACTTGGAAACCGCTACGGAACAGCCGTATTCCATTGCCCTCATGGCCTTGACCTTTTATACGGAAGAAACCTGCAAAGCCCAACGCTATTTTTATGTCCAACCGCCCGAAAACGACTTGCATTGTCTCCGCAGAAAAGACATTACCTGGTCATCGCTCCGCTTAGCCGATACCTTTGATGAGTACTGGCAAGCCGGATTAAAAGACTGTTTTTCCCAAGGCGTGCTTGTCGGTTGGAATATGACGGAAAAATTGGGAGCCGTCGCCCATGCTTTAAAAATTTACGGTCTTCCCATGGTTTCCTGTCGCTACATTGATGTAAACGACATCCGTCGGGATCTGTACACGGGCGTTCCCAAAACACCGACCGCCACGGCCCGAGCTGTCGGCGTTACCTGTCCGGACGAAGATATCCCGCTGACCCGAGCGCATCTTGCCGTGCAAATTCTCCAAACCGTCCAACGGGACTATCCCCTCTATTTACCTCGCATTCGCTATGTAGGCCAAGCGCCGGATATGCAACAACGCAGTGCCGCCGTTATTGCCGCCGCCCATCATGAACCGGTCGGCATCCGGGAAATTTTTACGACGACACCGCCGGACAGGGACTTACTGCAGACCTTAATCAAACAAAATTATCTCACCTATCAGGCTGAAAACGACACCTATTACGCTACCGAAACGGGACTTGCCTTTGCCTATACCTGTCAATAAATACTGCCTGTTATGTTCTGCAAAAAAAGGACACGAACTTCCGCTGAAGTCCGTGTCCTTTTTCGCTACCCGCCTGCCGCTTTCTGTCCCGTCAGAACTTATACGTAAGCTGAATCCGCGAGTAATCGCCGAGCGTAAAGTGTTCCGCCCCATAAATCGTATCCCGTTGCCGCGTACCTTTCGCATCAAAGGTAAAGTATCCTTGTAAAAGCAAATCCTTCTTAGGTACATATCCGGCACCGACCGTAAAGCTGCTAATGCCGTCCAAATATCGATCCGGCACACCTTCCGCACCGGTACCGCCGAAGAATGCACCGTGCCCGAACGACTTATAATCGGCAAAGAAATTCCAGCTTCCCTCTTGCGAGGCATCACTGCGACCTATATCCAACCGCACCACCCGGAAGGACGGCGTAGACCCGATATTTCTGCCAAGTACTCTAAAATCAGCCGTGCCTTTCGTATGCTCAAAAATACTCGAGCCGTTCATAAAACGCCCGTAATCCGTATAATTGCGACCGTAATCCAGGGAAAGCGATACGTCCGGTCCCATTTGCCACTTGGCGCCGATACCGAGAACCCGCACCGTTTTATCAAAAGTAATCGTTCGATTCTGATTTTCTTGTCCCGCATGTGCCTCGGCATACACCACTTTTTCACGGGTATCGCCTTGCGATCCGAAATACCAGGCTTGCAGCCCCAATTCAGAATTTATTTGATGTTTTACTTGTATAAAAGCCCCTCTTGCCACCGAAGGAATTTCATCCTTACGAGTAACCAAGCCGTTTTTTACAAGAATCGGACGTCCCAGGATCTTTTCAAACGCAGCTCGCGGTCCCGTTGAACCGCTGTCACTGACCCGTAAAATAGTCTTATCCAATTGTTCTAAGAATTTTGCCACAAACTCAGGAACATGTAATTTGTAAATACTGTCTGTTCCTACTCCATTATTTCTGGCCAAGGTGTAATTTGCCTTATACAAAATCGTGTCCATTTTGGCCATATAATTATCAAATGTATACATTTTTCGCGAAGGATATTTCTTTTTTCGCTTCTTCCGTTGCCTTCGCATCTTCCGTCAAAGCCCCTACCAGCTGGGAATCCGGAGTATCTAAAACCCACTCATCCTCTTCTGCATTCTCTAAAGAAATCCCGTTACCGGCATAACGATAGGTCTTGGAATCACTTGAATCTTGATACCATTCCCCTGTATCAGTCCGTTTAAAAAAATTACCGTCATTATTACTCTTCAAATTCGCTCCCTTATAGTTATCTAAGTCACATAACGCATTAGCACGCCCCAATAAATTATATGACGCTTTTAATTCGGAATTTATCTTTTGAAACGCCGCAATGCCGACAGTACCGTCTGCATGGTGCACTATCGTCAAGGCCTCCGGATCGTTCAATTTGACGCTTCCCGCATTCTGCAACGCCTTCTTCGCCTTTTCCCGTGCAGCTTTTACAAGGTCCGAATCAAACATTGTCGGTTCTACACCGGTATTCCCTGCTCTGCGATAAATATACTCACCCTTTTTATTCTTCAAACGATATATATAGATATTCTTATGAGCATCATCCTGTCCCTTTGATAAATCTTGTTCCACGCCCATAGACTTGGGTTCCCCTGACCGGGTTTCAAAAACATCGGGATACGCCTTTATCAATATTCCTTGGAACCGTTTCACTAATTTTAATTGCCGTTCAACAAATTCCGTTTCTTTTTTCGCCTTTTCCGCCTCGGAAGGATTTGTTTTCAAATAGTTATCCCATTCATCCGAAATATCTTTTAATTGCTGATAAAAAAACATATCTACCTGTTTACCCGCTTTTACATCGCTCTGATATTTTGCTTGGTAAAGAGCGTTATATGCCTTCGTTTGGGTATCTATATCCGTATCACCGGCTTCATCATAGGCCAACCCTATCAGCTCGGTCGGTTTTAAAGGTCGATAAAAATCAGCATATACAGAATGTGTATACGGCGAATCACCGATCCCTGTACTGTGTGCAAAAGAACCGTATCCCACACGCACTTGTGTATTTTTATTCGTATAAACCGCCCGCACCCCGTCAAAGGTACGCCCGAACCAGTACCCGCTCACGCCCATCGGCTCCGTCAATCGGCCAACGGAAAAATCCCACGTTCCGGCATGCCGTGTCAAGTCCGCTTTTTCCAGACGTACTTTCGTCAAGCCGCGATGAGGAGCCGTCGTATATTGCGTATCGCTTTGATTGCTTGCCGACAAACTTCCTGCCACTTGCAACGATGTATGAGAAGTAATGTTTCCCCCTACACCGACTGTAAATCGCTGTTCCCAACGATGTTCCGGTTTATCCTGTAAATTTCGCCAAGCATTTTTTTCACTCATCGTATTTTCTCGGAACGGCGGAATGGCACGATTTTTTCCTCCCATAGCATTAAATCGCATTTGATAAGAACCGAATACATGTAGCCCTACACCTTGCATATTCCCCGACGAAGTTTCAATAAAATCGGATAATACGGTCTTCTTCAATGTTTTCCGCACATTTACGGCAGAAATGGACGGTGCCGCACCGAACTTAAAGTTTACACCCCACCGATATGTACGCGCTTGTGTCGCCCGATCATCATCTCGGTGATTAAAAATATTATTAATACCGAAGTAGACTTTCGCATCGTCAGATAATTTTTTTTGAATCATCAAATTCCATGTTCCGAAGGTTTTACGTTCATACATATCCGCACTTTTTGCAGAATTAGCAGGCTGCTTAGTCTGTAATATATCCGGCCAATAATTGCCTTTATTTTTCAATGTATGACTATCCAACATATGAATATAATAATTTCCCCAAAGCTGTCCGCTCCAACCGCTCTTCTTATTATCATAAGTTAAAGAAATATCTACCTTATGTATCGGTTTATCCAGCAATTGTTTCGGCAAAAGAGGGTCACTTTTATTAACAGCATGCAACCATGTCCAGCCGGCTTTAAGTGCCCAATGTTGTCCGAAATGTTGTTTCACTTCCGCTTCCGCACCGGTAATTTCTACTTGCCCTATATTCTTAAAACTATATACTAAATCAGGTGCTTGTATCCATTTATTATCCTCAGATAAATCAGGCGCAAAATCTTGCCATTCTCCCGTATAATATACAGTCATATAATTCTTGATTTTATTATGAAAAACACCCAATCTGGCATATGTATTTTTGTTTTCTCCTTCTATACTCATATCCATATTCACAGATGTTTCCGGTTTTAAGGAAGGATTCCCCTTCCAATACCATCCCATCTTGGCATACCCCATCCCCACAGGATTACTGCCGTACATTTCCCAATTGTACCAAAGTTCTCCCATACCGGGCTCCGTATACCCCGTACCGACATTCACTTTAAAACGGCGATGCGGATTATGATTTACCTGATACGTCATGCCCAAGTTTCCCGATACATGAGACCCGAATAACGAACTGTGATCCAACCGAATAATCGGCATAAAAATCGTATTTTCATCGGCTTGAATCGTATCTTGCAAGAAAATATTATATTTTTTAATTTTTCCCCAACCTGTGGTAATGCGATTATTGCGCTCATTATAATTTTGTAAAAAACGCTTGCCGTTTAAAATAGGAATATCTTTCTCCAACTTCTTCCAATCTTCCGGGTTTTGCTTATTAATATGCGCCTTATATTCGTCATATTCAATGCCGTATTTAAAATAATCACTCACAATATTACCGCGTTTAGTATTCCCGCCATGCTTCGACGTTTCCTCTTCCAACCGTTTCTTCAACGCCTTCCACGCCTCTTTTTTCGCATCGGACATCGTACTATACGCTTCATTATCAATATCTCCGCTCGTCCATAATTTATAGTCCACCCAATCATTTATGGTCAAAGTCGGGTTAAAACTCGTCCGGTCCTTTTCATTATACCCGTAATACTCAAATTCTTTATTCCACTTCCCATCCGGTTTGAATTTATAATCATGCAAATGCGACCAAATATATTCCCCCTTCCGATCATCCGCCTTCATAAAACTGTCTAATTTTTCTACCAGCAACTCTTTATCATAGTCAAACGGATCAACATATTTATATCTCGTATGAGGAGAGGATTTTAACCGACTTCCTTCTCCATATTCGGAAGAATACGAGCCGCCATAAGAAAGTAAATGTTTATCATTGATTTGTGTATTGGCGGCAGCCTTAATATCAGTCTGTCTATGTCGTATATCATCAACATAACGCAATTCATTTTTTCCGTCAAATTGCGACTTGCCAAAATAATTAATTAAGGAAATATCGTCTTCTTGCAATTTGGAATAGTTTACTTCTATATTCCAATCGGTATTTCCTTTTCTGCCGTCCCACGCGACATTATAGCTGTCCCGTGTTGAATTACGACGAAAAATTTGCTGCGGCTCCAATTCATTATCGGAATGTTTCATCGTGCGTTCTAAATCTTCCGTATACCGATCGCCGCGGAATTTCAAAGTATGATTACGTTTTAGCGCATACGTTCCGGTAATCCCTACATCTTTCGCCTTACCATAAAATCGCAACGCATTCGGTTTAAATCGGTTTTGATCTTGTCCTTCCAAAATAGAATTAGTTTTCTTCCACTCCCGTGTTGCCAATACGGGCATCACATCCCGTTTACTCATGTATACGCCGACCCGCGCTTTGCCGATTTGTCCCGAATCGGCCCGCAAAAAATACGTGCTGTACGGGGCCATGCCGCTCATGCCGTTCGTGCGCATACCGCCTGCATTAAAAATAATTTGCGGTTTTTTAGCGGCCTTTTTCGTAATAATATTAATTACGCCGCCGATAGCATCGGAGCCGTATTTTGCACTGGCCGCCCCTTGAATCACTTCAATATGATCGACATTTTCCGTCCCGATCCGCATGACTTCGTCCATTTGTCCGGAATATTTCGCCAAATCCCCCATAACGGCCTGGCCGTCTATAAGAATCAACGTATGCCGCGGTTCCGCGCCTCGTATGGATACGCCTACACGCCCCATAGAATCGACAGTACGCGATACGCCCGTTTGTGTAAAAATAATATCTTCTACCGTTTTAGCCTGCTTTTGTTCAATATCTTTTGCCGTAATAATCGATACTTGCTGCGAATTAAATTTCGCTTCTTCTTCCGCTGCCGTAGCCCGTACATATACATCCTTCGTGGAAACCCCGGCCGCCGTCACCTGTCCCGTACCCGTCAAAGGCGCCGTCATCCAGAAAAACACCGCACAGGACAACATGGTTCCCCATGTCATTTGTTTCTTACTCCTACCGGAAAAAATCATCCTATTCCCTCTCTTCTCTTGGTAAAATACGCATTTTTTGAATATGTATATCATTAACAATTTGATAATAGCAAAAATTACTTTCATCTGTCTACTCTGTTTGTCCAAAAAATACTCCATTCGGACATTTATTTTAGCCAATAAAAAAAGTCCCCTTCTTCCAAAGAAGGGGACTTTTCCCGCATCAGTCCGTCATCGGCTTTACCTTATGCCGTTTCACCCAATACACCACTGCGTATCCCGCCAAAAGACAGACCAATAAAATACAAAAACGCTGCCAATGTTCATGCAATTGTAATAAGTCATGTCCCAGCCAAACTTCGACACAAACAGACGGCAACTTGCCGGCAATATTGGCCAAAAAATGATCTTTATAGGAAATACGGCTCAACGCACTTAAGGCCGTAAGTGCCACATTAGGCGTATACGGAATAGCCCGTCCCAGCATAATCGTGCGCATATTACAATGAGAATCCAGTTTCTGCAACTTACTGCTTTTTTGAATAATCTTTTTCGCTTCACCGCGAAACAAAGTACGCATAAAAAAGAAAGCAATCTCAATCCCGATTACCTCTCCGATCCACGAAATAACAATTCCCGGACCCACTCCGAAAACCAGACCGTTTAACGTTAAAAATTGAATGGACGGAAACCCTACGGCATTGACCATAACAATTAAAAGCATACACAGCCCGACCGCACCGTATCCGAACGAAGCAATATACGTACTCAGTCCCTGTACATCTCTATGCCATACATAATGCGCCACGGTGTGATAAAAATGAGGAATAACCGCATGAATCAACCCTAACACGAAGACAATTAACACCGCTCCCAATAATTTGACGAGCCACTTTTTTTTCGTTTCCGCACTTATCGACATGTATCTCTCGCTCCCTCCCATGCCATACCCGGACGACTATCGCCACGAATTTCTTTCATTTTTCAGGAGGGTAGGAAAAACAAAAAAGCCTTCCTGTACATATCCTCATTATAGCATAAAAAAAATGCTTTTACAGTGCTTTGTTTCTAATAAACATTCTTTAACTATAACAGGTGCGAAGAAACAAAAACTCTTCGCACCTGTTATAGTTTTTATATGTAATACGGGTTTATTTCCTAGACGACATGACTGACGTGTATTGTACTAATAATTGTTTTACCGCCGCTAATTCTTCTTTTTGTTTTGCCACCGCCGCCTGCAACTCGGCAACTTTTTTTGTCATATCGTTCGTGTGAACCGATTTACCGAAAGCGAAACTTAAACTCCCGTTAATAACATTTTGTTTCGCCCCTAAAGACGAACCGAAACTCCAAAGCGTTTGCGCATTCGGACGATAATATATGCCTAATGCCATGACATTAGTATTACCTGCATGTCCGAAAGCCGCGGACAGATTCCAAGTACGACTCGTATCCCCTGCCGGATGTAAGGCTGCCAACGCTGCCGCCCCGGCACTATACGACTGTGACTGCGTATCCAGGTCATTAACATGTGCCGTCAATTGATCCATCCGTCCCTGCATAGAAGTCCGGATATTATCCACTCGCTTTCCCAAATCTTTCAGCTGTCTTACATTAACCGCATCCGTATCATAACTGCCGGCAGCGACGTTAATAATTTGGCGAAACACATTATGATCCGCATCGCCAACGGATACCGCTCCGCGCGTACTTATGTATCCAGAATCCGCATTATCCGCCTCTCTGTCACCGTTAGCAGGTTGCACGACATGCGCTTTTTCCTGCAAAGGATCATATCCCAAAGCTGCCGCCCTATCCTTATTTGCAGGACGATCCGATACCGCCTCCGAACCTAAAGCTACATTTCCATTCCAAGTTGCCTGTGCATTAGCCCCAATAGCAACAGCATTCTCACCGCGCCCTAATGCCGTGTCTCCGATAACAATACTTCCCTTAATTACTGAGCGTGCATTATTCCCAATAGCAATACCGCTATCTTTTTTAGTCATTGCTTCGGTTCCAATCGTAATCCCCGGGCCTTTTCCTACAGATACTGCCGGTGTAGAAGATGTAGAAGTCATGGAAGCCTGCATTTTCTTTTCCAACGCTTTCAATTGCGCTACGTTAACAGCGTCTGTGTCTTCGCTTCCCGCAGCTACCCCCACAATTTGTCGTAACACATTCTGATCCGCAGCCCCAACGGATACAGCCGCACGCGTGCTGACAAACGGATCGATTCCGGAAGCATCCTGTTCCTGCACATGCGTCTTTCCGGTAAACGGATCATAGCCGACCGCCGTCGCATCTTCACAACCGGCTTCCCGCATAGCTTGGGAATCCGCTCCCAGCGCTACTGATTTAGCCATGGCAGCCATCGCTTTTGTACCGAACGCCACACTGTTTTTTCCATTGCTGTACGCCTGTGCCCCAATGGCGACAGCATTGCCGTTACTTACCGATTTCATGCCGATCGCAATACTGTTATCGGCTTGAGCGGCGGTACCTAAAGAAATAGAATTATTTCCCAGTGTTTTCGCCAACGTGCCAATCGCAATCGTATTAATCCCGCGTCCTGAAGCGGAAGTCCCGATAACGACTAAATTCGTATCCGCTTTTTCGCTCGCATGATTAGGGCTGTCGGGAGTTCCGGCTTGTGCTTTTACCCCCAAAACAATAGATTTGTCAAGTTTACGCCGCACCAGATCCGCCTTATCCGGCGCTTCGCCGAGAATAATGTTTTCTTGCCCTTGTATATTCATTCCCGCACGCGCGCCTACGTATACATTAGCATCTCCTTTCGCGGCAATACCTGCGTCACGCCCTATTGTAATACCGTCTATGCCGCTATTTTCCGCACCGTTCCCAATCGCCACGGCATTTTCGCCGGTAGCTTTAGCGCCTTTTATAATATTTTTATACCCTTTACCGAAAGAAATATTTTTCCACTTCACCATAGTTTCTTGCGAAGGTACGGGAAGCGTAGGTTCCGACGTTGTATGAGGCGTAGTGTCCGTCGTAGAAGACGTGGAACCGGTACCGGCCGTAGTACTGCTTCCCTGTCCACTATGGGCGGAAACTGTCCCTTGTAGCAACCCGGCATACTTTTTATCCAGCGCTTTTAATTGCGCCACATTAACGGCATCCGTATCATAACTACCGGCGGCGACGTCTGTAATTTGTCGCGTAATCCCGTTGGCAAAGCACCCTACAGAAACAGCGCCTTTTGTAGCTGACCAAACAGCGCTCTGTTGATAATACAAAGTTTGTGCATTAGTCCAAACTGCTTTCTTGGTTTCATTATCAGGGTCATCGCCCAATGCCGTATCCGCATTCTCAAAAGCTTTTTTCAACTGCAATTCTTTAGCAGTTTGCCGATATAATCCATCTTGAGCCGCCGGATCGTATGCCGGTTTATGGGTCCTAGCCTGAACATATTCTTGTGCGGTCACACCAATATTCGCTTTTCGATAAGCATTGGAAAAAGAACCTAATGCTACCCCATCATCTATATTAGTATACGCATCAAATCCGATAGCCACACTATGTTCACTCATGCTCCTCGCTTTTTCCCCTAAAGCCACACTCTGTTTTTTACTATTCGAGTCCGCGCCGACAGCAATACTGTTCAAACTTTTTGCATTTGTTCCTACAGCAATTGTATTCGTGCCGTTTCCTAAAGCATGCGTACCGAAAACAATCACATCCTTGGTAACAGCATTGCGAATCTTCCACATATTGGCTACACCATCATTCACTCCGGCCATCGCTTGATATCCCAGCACTACGGAATTTTCCACTTTTACCGTTTCCAGCGTTTGCGTTCTTCTCCGCGCACCGATCGGTGATTTGGGAATATCGCGACCTACCCCCAAAATAATATTATTATCACCTTGTGTATTCTTGCCGGCATTAGTACCGATATAAACATTATTTACACCGATCGATTGCGCACCGGCTTGTGCGCCTACTGCCAGCAAATAGGATGCGGAAGAATTTAATCCGGAATCAACACCAATGTAGACCGAAGCCTCTTGTTGTGTTTTATCTTTTTCCGCTCCCGTTTTAGATGTATCTGCAGGTTTGTTCTTACCGGCATTTCTACCGATAGCGACACTATTTTTGCCGTTACTTTCCGTTCCTTGTCCGATAGCTACCGAACCGGCTCCGACCGCCCCGTCATTATTGTAATTTTTATCTTGTGTTGCCGAACTTCCCTCGGCCTTAACAGAAACGAAGTGTCCCCCCCCATTAGACACTTCTGCAGCCATTGTCCCGGATAACCCCAACGTGCAAAAAGCTGCTGCTAAAGCGGCTGCTGCTTTCCAATGTACTGATTTCTTACTTTTTAATTTCCTATATGTTTTCATAGACCCCTCCTAATTTTAATATTTTGATAATTAATTTCAATTACCATGTTTTATATTTTACTTATATTTACAAATAATGTCAAATTTAAATTGCACAAATATCCCCTACACCTGTTCAACAGGCAATCGGATTTACGTGGCATCCATTATTTTAGTGGCATTACTTATTAAGTATTTAAAAACATTTTCGTGTATACCTTGCTGACCGCTTATAGAGTAAATACTATTACTTTTACTATTTTCTATAGCCTACGATACGACCGCTCATAGGTCCCAAAAAAAGACAACAAAAAAATAGCATATCCGAACCATATACACGCTTGTAATCTGATAAAATCTTTCGTTACAATAAAAGTATCCCCTAAGAGATTCTTAGAAAATACCCGGTATTGCTCCGGTTATCAAGGGGTTTGCACAGAGGAGGTCCGCATGAATAAAACTGTCAATTCTCGTCACCGGCTGCTCGCCGCCATTCTTTCGATAGAAGGACAACTGCATACTGCCGCCGCATATACCGACTTACTTCCGACTGTATTGCCGAATACGCTGCCTTTTTTATTACATCGTGCCGGTACCTTACAAGCTTGGGACTCGCTTTCGCTTTGTTCTTATTATGCGGATCTGCTAAAATCAAAAAAACGAAACTGCAATATTATATACGAAAGGTATCTGTATATTCAATCTCACCTCTATCCGGAAAGGCAATCACCGCCGGCGCTATATTTACGACAACGAGCCGCTGAAAAACAATCGCTTATACACTACATTCTCCGCGAAGAATTACGTTGGGAAGCGCAATTATATCGCCAATATCCGCGTTTACGAAAAAAGGGTGCGCCTCTATACCAAATCCATACGCCCCGACCCGACATTTCTTTTGAACTCTCTATACAAGGAGAACTATATACGTATTCGCGGTTAACGTTGCAGACTTTGTTGGCCTATATCACTCAATTACGCACGCGGCAACGAAACTTCAATAAAATGGTTTGGCAAAATATTTGCCGTATATCCGGATACGCGTACTTGCAGGAAGAAGCATAATCGTCGCGCGCCCGTAAAAAAAGCCCCTATACGCACGTTCTATGCGTATAGGGGCTTCCTGTTTACGTGTACTTTTTACTGTGCTTTGGCAACTTCTACTAATTTAGCAAAAGCAGCGGCATCATTTACCGCCAAATCGGCCAACATTTTCCGATCCACCGCCACGCCTGCTTTCGTCAAGCCGCAAATAAAGCGACTGTAACTTAAACCGTGTACGCGTGTAGCGGCATTAATACGGGCAATCCATAATTTACGAAATTCACGTTTTTTGACCCGACGGTCACGACGTGCATAAAACAGGGCTTTCATAACACTTTCGTTTGCTTTTTTGAACAAACGGCTACGTGTTCCGCGATAGCCTTTAGCCATTTTTATAATTTTTTTATGACGCGCGTGTGCAGTGACACCAACTTTAATTCTAGCCATAATTCCATTCCTCCAACTTTATATTAATATTTACTCACTCTTAAATGTACGGGCACATTTTGCGAACAGCTTCCGTCATGGTTTTAGAAACAAGCGTAGCTTTTCTCAAATTACGTTTACGTTTCGGGGATTTGGATTCCAATATATGGCTTTTATACGGTTTCATCCGTTTTACCTTACCGGTTCCTGTAGTTGTAAAGCGTTTTGCCGCAGCACGGCGAGTTTTTAATTTCGGCATAATAACGACTTCCTCCTCTTACTTCGCTTTATTAGTAGCCATGACCATGGTCATATTTCTACCTTCAATTTTCGGTTCTTTTTCTACGTGAGCCGATTCTTTCAGCTCATCAGCAAAACGTATCAGCAAGTCGCGCCCTAATTCGGGATGACTCATTTCCCGACCGCGGAACATAATCGTCACCTTAACTTTGCTGCCATCTCCTAAGAAACGTTGTGCCGCCTTCATTTTGACATAAAAATCATGATCTTCAATATTCGGGCGCAGTTTTACTTCTTTCAACACCAAAACTTTTTGCTTTTTCTTCGCTTCTTTTTCCCTTTTTTGTTGCTCATACCGATATTTGCCATAATTCATAATACGACAAACAGGCGGTTTTCCATTCGGAGCCACTTCTACTAAATCCAGATGACGTTCTTCCGCTATCTGCCGGGCCGAACGAATAGACATAACACCCAATTGTTCATTTTCGTCACTGACCACACGAACTTCACGGACCCTAATTTGATCGTTGATACGTACTTCCTTACTAATGATCTTTCACCTCCATAAAAAAAAGAACGAACAGCACACGCTATCCGCCCTCATACATTCATCATAAACCCTAGTAACATTGCGTCTTGTAAGGTGAGAAACGGATAGTCTCTGCTTGGTTTTAACGAAAAATATTATACCAAACAGTTCTTTATTTTGTCAAATTTTTTACGAATAAAACCTGCCTATGCCATACTATACTAAAAATCGCTTACTACCGTCTATCGCCGGCTAATTTTGTTCTTTTTTTCACTATTAATATATTATTGAACCAAAAACCCCGACAGATATATTCGTTTTTTTTCGCTAAACCGATGACGATATTTTTAATACGAACAACAATTTTAAGAACCCAAACTTCAAATTGCATGATTTTTTTATCTCATTATAAAAACGTCTTGCATATTTAGCATGATGAATATCTTTTTTTCTCTTGCATTTGTTTGTGAAAAAATATACTATATACACAAAGAGTTTGTGAAATTTAGAACTCTTATTCATGCATATCCATATATGCAATCCCATTCGGCTCCTTTATCCGCCCCCGGAAAAGGAGCTTCCCTCCGAAGTTATTGCGAGATAAGCTCGCTATACTTATATATATTACATCTATTAATATTTTTAAAGGAGTGGTCATCATGAAAGAAGTCGTAATTGCAAGTGCTTGCCGTACAGCTATCGGGAAATACGGCGGCGGATTAAAAGACGTATCCGCACCCGAATTGGGCAGCGTCGTTATTGCGGAAGCTATCAAACGGGCAGGAATTAAAGCCGATCAAGTAAACGAAGTGGTCATGGGGAACGTATTACAAGCTGCAGGCGGACAAAACCCCGCTCGTCAGGCAATGCTCAAAGCCGGCATGCCCGTAGAAATTCCCGCTATGACAATAAATAAAGTATGCGGTTCCGGATTGCGTTGCGTTTCTTTGGCGGCTCAAATGATCAAAGCCGGAGATGCCGATATTGTAGTTGCCGGCGGCATGGAAAATATGTCTCAGGCGCCTTATGCCATCCCCAAAGCGCGCTGGGGCTATCGCATGGGCAACGGCACCTTAATAGATACTATGATCAAAGACGGTCTCTGGGATGCGTTTAATGATTATCATATGGGCATTACGGCGGAAAATGTTGCCGAACAATATGGTGTTACCCGGGAAGAACAAGATAAATTAGCCTATGCTTCGCAAAAAAATGCTTGCGCGGCAATCAAAAACGGCTTATTTAAAGACGAAATCGTACCGGTTGTAATTAAAACGAAAAAAGGGGAAGTCGTATTTGACACGGATGAATTCCCGCGTGAAGGAACGACGTTGGAAAGTTTAGCCTCCTTAAAACCGGCCTTCAAAAAAGGCGGTACCGTTACTGCCGGCAATGCGTCCGGGATTAATGACGGAGCGGCCGCTTTCGTTATCATGTCTGCAGACAAAGCCGCTGAATTGGGAATTAAACCGCTGGCCAAAATCACCTCCTATGCTTCGGCCGGCGTAGATCCCAAAATCATGGGAACCGGTCCCATCCCCTCTTCGCAAATCGCCTTGAAAAAAGCCGGCTTGACAGCTGCCGACATGGACGTGGTCGAAGCCAATGAAGCCTTCGCCGCCCAAGCTGCGCATTGCTGCAAAACATTGAACCTTGATATGTCCAAAGTCAATGTACACGGCGGCGCTATTGCTTTGGGTCATCCTATCGGTGCTTCCGGTGCCCGTATTCTGGTTACCCTTTTATATGCGTTACAACAAGCCAAAGGAAAATACGGGTTAGCTACCCTTTGCATTGGCGGCGGACAAGGCGCAGCCTGCGTAGTGGAAAACCTGAAATAATAAATTATCGCCCCCTATTCCCCTTGTACGGATCCGTCCGTACAAGGGGAATATTTTACGCCATTAGCGACGTTTATACATCGCTATGAAAAAAATAATTTTTTCAAAAATGATTTGATTTTAAAGCTAAAAATGTTAAAATTAACGTACTTGCTAAATAACGATTTGATATGAAAGAAGGACTGATAATGAAAACTGCACACCGTAAAATGTCTTTGGTACAGCTGACCTTTGTTACCGCCGCCAATATGTTGGGAGCGGGAATCATTATGTTGCCGACCAAACTTGCCGAAGTAGGCACGATTTCCCTCTTGTCTTGGATTATTACTTCCTTAGGTTCTCTGGCGCTGGCACTTACCTTTGCCCGTTGCGGAACATTTTCCGCTAAGCCCGGAGGAATGGGCGGATATTCCGAATATGCCTTCGGACGAATAGGACATTTTATGGCCAACTATGCGTATGCAGTTTCCATTGTCATCGCCAATGTGGCGATCGCAATTTCCGCTGTCGGTTATGGTGCCGGCTTTTTGGACACTTCCTTCACTCCGTTACAGACCTGTCTCTATGCCATTGCCCTGCTCTGGCTGGCCGCCGTCTTAAATTTCAGCGGCTCTCGGTATTCGGGAAAACTCAGTGCCTTAACCATTTGGGGGGCAATTATTCCGGTCTTGGGACTTTCTCTGATAGGCTGGCATTGGTTTCACCCGCATCTCTGGCTCGCTTCTTGGAACCCCCATCACTACGGTTATATTACCGCTGTCGGGAATTCCATCGCCTTAACCCTTTGGTCTTTTTTAGGATTGGAATCGGCCGCCGTCAATATGGATGCCGTAGAAAATCCGCAACGCTCCGTTCCTATTGCGACATTTATCAGTACAGTCTGTGTCGCGGTCATCTATATTTTATCCACTAACGTCTTAGCGGGAATTGTTCCCAATAAAGACATTTTAAACTCCGGTGCGCCTTTCGGCTTGGCATTTGCCCACATGTTGGGTTCTACTGCCGGAAAAGTTGTCATGGGCATGATGGTATTTTCCTGTGCCGGCTCGCTGCTTTCTTGGCAATTTACCTTGGCTCGCGTCTTTAAAACCAGTGCCCAACGCGGTCTGTTTCCCAAAGTCTTTGCCAAAGTAACGCGTGCCGATGTTCCTGTCAAAGGTATGATCGCCATTTTAGCGATGCAAAGCGCCTTGGCCTTTATGACCATCAGCCCTACCTTGGCTAAGCAATTTGAATTATTGGCAAATTTAGCCGTCGTAACGAATGTAATTCCTTATATTCTTTGTGCCGGCGCCTTGAAAAGTATCCTCAAGAAAGAACACGTGCCGCTTGCTGCCTGCAACAGAAATACGGCGTACTTTTTGGCCGGAGTTTCCATAATTTATTGTTTTTACTCTCTTACCACCACAAATATGACCACCTTTACCGGCGGCTGCATCGCCGCCTTTGCCGGTTGGCTTATTTATGTCGTACGATTTACATTATTAAAACGAACGATTGTAGAAATAAAATAAACGGCAAAGCGGTCACCGCCTACGCAGAGAAAAACGCATATGGTATTACCGAGTAACTTTCTTGTACCTTACCGTAATACGATACGAATAAAAAGGAGCGGTACCGAAAGGAGAATATTTATCTCCTTTCGGTACCGCTCCTTTTTTCTCTACGCCGCATCTCCCCGGCGCCTTATTATGCCATATTCGGATACGAGGTTTTCTTTTATATTATTTATTGTTTTATCACTAATACAAATTGACGAAATGACTTATTATTCTTACAATAAAATTAACAACCGTAAATTTCACGACATACAACAATTTTTTCCAAAGGAGGTCTATACTATGTCGCATACGCAAAAACCGGAACCGGGCGCTCCGTCCAATCCCTCCATGTCGCCACATCGTTCCTATGAAGAAATCAACGCCTATGTAGTAGGATGGGGATTATTTTTTGCCGCCCTATTTTCCCTTGCCGTCGGCTACTTATGTTTGAAAATCGGACAAACAGTCGATGCCTTTGCTCCCGTATCGGTCTTAGCCATGGGCATGGCGATTCTGTTCAAACGCAAGAACGCCTTTCCCGAAACCGTTCATATTCAAGCAATTGCCAGTGCCGGCACCAACATTCTCGGTGGTACCATGTTTATCTTACCGGCCCTGTTCATCTTGCATATACACGGTGTTTCGTTTGCGGAAATGGTTATTCCCATTATTTTAGGCGGTATTTTGGGCGTATTTCTGGCGACCGCTTTTCGCCGCTATTTTTGTGAAGAAATGGATGCCGCCTATCCGTTTCCTTCCGGACGCGCCGCCGCGGAAGTATTACAATGCAATGAAGGCGCCAAAGCCCGCATCATGGTACTTAGCGGAATACTTGCCATGGCCTATGACTTTATTTTAAACACCTTAGGCTGGTGGCGTGAAGTATTAAGCACCCAAACCTTCGCTTGGGGGCAAGCGTTGGCGGATAAACACAAGCTCTTATTCAGTTTGGATAACGATGCGGCGCTGTTAGGCATCGGTTACTTTACCGGTCTGCGCTATGCCGCCATCATTGCCGCCGGTTCCTTTTTTTCATGGTTCGTCTGCTTACCGGTCGTATACTACTTGGGCGGCTCCCACGTCATGATCGTCGACGGTCAATCCGTATTATTGTCACAAGCCCCCATACGAGAAGTATTTAACCAATACGTCCGTCATATCGGCATAGGAATGCTGGCCATGGCAGGAATCATCGGCCTGCTCACCATGTCCAAAGTTGTCGGACGTGTCGTCAAACGAGCCCTCCGGGATGCCTTTTCCGGGCAAGTAACCGTCGCGACCGGTTTATTACGTACGCAACAAGACCTGGCCATGTCGCGCATCGGTTTCGGCACCTTACTGATGGCCGTCTTCTTTGCAATTTTCTTCCATATTACTTGTGCCCAAACCATCGCCCAAACGCTCTTAGCCTTCTGTATTGTCTTAATTTTTGCGTTTATGCTTTCGGTTGTAGGCATCAGCTCTATCGCCTTTACAGGCAATGAACCGGTTTCGGGGATGACCATTTTCATGATCCTCGTATCGGCCGTCATCATGAGCGCCGCCGGAATGCACGGAGAAAGCGGCATCATTGCCATTTTACTGATGGCCGCCTTCCTTTGTTCTACCTTGGCCGTTGCCGGCAACTTCATGTCGGAATTAAAAGTGGCCTACTTGACAGGCGCTACGCCAAAAAAAATGCAACAATGGCAACTGGTTTCCATCCTGTTGGCCGGCGTCGTTTCTGTCGGGGTCATATATCTCTTAAATCATGCTTACGGATTTACAGGCGCCAATGCCTTAGCCGCACCACAGGCAAACGCCATGGCCGCTATTGTCAAGCCGATGATGGACGGCGGTGCCGCACCTTGGCCGCTCTATATGGCCGGCGCCTTTTTCGCCGTGCTCCTTTGGATGATGAAAGTGCCGCCGTTGGCCTTTGCATTGGGCACCTATTTACCTATGGAAATCAATACACCGGTTCTCATTGGCGGCATTATTTCCTATTTGGTTTCCCACAGCAGTACCGACGAAAAACTAAATGCCCGCCGCTTAAGCGAAGGCGGCACCGTAGCTTCCGGGTTTGTTGCCGGCGGCGCTATCGGCAGTTTATGCAGTGCCGTCTTACATATCGGCGGCGTCCGTTGGTTTCAGGAAACATGGGTCACCTCTCCGGAGGCTACCTACTTGGGTGCATTGACATATTTGGGCTTATGTGCCTTTATTTATTACATGGCCAAACGTATAAAAAAATTTTAATAAAAAAAATCAGCTGCACCGCAAGTTACCGCTCCCCTTCCATCGACTGCCCGGGAGACCGTCAAAAGTACAGCTGATTTTTTATTCCCTACACTGCCGGTCATGCCGGCAAGACAACAGACCGGAAAACCCGTAAGCCACGACTAACGTCACACTGACAAACACATACATAACCGCAATAAAAACTATATCGCGAGCAATCGTCGGCCACTGCCAAAAAACAGACATTTGCCACCACGTTTTTTGCACTGCCGGAACCCAACAACTGCCGCCGGCCAGCAACAACCAAGCCGCTATATAGGCGCACACGGAAATGGCCTTATCCTGTCGACCGAAGCGGGTTTCACGACTCCGTATATAACACAAAGGGACGATAAAAGACAAAACCCCATATACCGCCAGCGCCACTACGGCACTGGAACCGCTATGAATCGTATACGAGCCGATCGGAATAGGGATAATAAAAAAACAAAGAAAAATACTTTGCCTCCATATATCACGCCACCAACTCATTTCTCATTCCTCCTGTGTATCGTCGTTTTGTTAAGTATACCATAGGTATAAACGATATACCAAACTATATCCGATTCATTCTGTCTTATTTTTGTAATATATGACAACTCTCAAACAACCGGTCAATTCTGTTTATTTTTTATTGACACCCTTTTCATTCCGTGATAGACTTACGTCAACAACTCAAAACCAAGGCAATGAAGAGAAGAGTAAACAGAAGGGACCGGCACAGAGAATTCCCGCTCGGTGAAAGGGAATCCGGAAAGTTCTGTCGAAGATGGACTCGGAGCCGATCGGTTGAATAATTAAACCGTCCGGTTGCACCCGTTATCGTGCTATGGTATTCAGGGCTGCGGCCTGCGTACCTGAAGAGGTTCGATTTGTAAAAATCGAATAAAATTGGGTGGTATCACGGAATTTCCGTCCCTTACGGGGGGCGGAATTTTTTTTTTTATTATTTCAATCTTTTATACTTGGAGGAAATCTCATGAAAAACCAATCTACCTATCACTTTGAAACCTTACAACAACATGCCGGACAAACTGCCGATGCCGTAACCGGAGCTCGTGCCGTCCCGATTTACCAAACCACTTCCTATGTCTTTCAAAACACACAGGACGGGGAAGACCAATTCGCTTTGAGAAAACCGGGGTATATTTACAGTCGTCTCGCGAATCCTACGCAAGAAGTACTGGAAAAACGGATTGCCGCCCTCGAAGGCGGTACGGCCGCGTTAGCAACCGCCAGCGGTTCGGCCGCTATTGCCTACAGTATTATTAATCTGGCCGGAGCCGGTGATGAAATTGTAGCGGCTCCCACCTTATATGGCGGTACCTTCGAACTGTTTACGGAAACCTTTAAACACTTGGGCATTACTGCACATTTTTCCGATATCGACAACCTCACGTCCATAGAACAGGCCATTACCGCTCGCACCAAAGCAGTCTACATAGAAAGTTTAGGCAATCCGGCCATAAACATTCCCGACTTTGAAGCCATTGCCGACTTGGCACACGCCCACGGCCTGCCGCTAATCGTCGACAGTACCTTCGCTACTCCCTACCTCTTTCGACCTTTAGCATATGGCGCCGACATTGTCGTCCATTCTGCGACTAAATTTATTGGGGGACACGGCACCACCTTGGGCGGACTGATTGTAGAAAACGGGTCTTTTGATTGGGGCGCTTCCGGTCGTTTCCCCGAATTTACCGCTCCCGACGCCTCTTATAACGGCATCAACTTCGCCGCTGACATTCCCGATGCGCCTTTTGTCACTCGCATTCGCGCCAAATATTTACGTGATCTCGGTGCCTGCATCAGCCCTTTTAATGCCTGGCTCTTACTGCAGGGATTGGAAACCCTGTCCTTGCGTGTTGAACGGCATGTACAGAATGCGGAAAAAATAGCCGCTTATTTAGCGGCTCATCCTAAAGTGGCGACTGTCAATTATCCTTCCTTACCGACTTCGCCTTATTATGCGTTAGCTAAAAAATATTTTCCCCGCGGTACCGGCTCCATCTTTTCCTTTACCCTGAAAGCCGGCTATACAGCGGCCCGTACCTTCATTGATAAGGCGGAAATTTTTTCCGATCTCGCCAATGTGGGAGATTCCAAATCTTTGTTGGTTCATCCGGCTTCCACTACGCACCAGCAACTTTCTCCGGAAGCCCAAAAAGCCTGCGGCATTACACCGGGAACCGTACGTATTTCCGTCGGTCTGGAAAATGTAACCGATCTCATTGCAGCCTTGGATAAGGCGCTGTGCCAAGTATAATAACAGGAGAAATACAGTTATGCCAATTCAAATTTCCGACGGCTTGGCCGCCAAAAAACAATTACACGAAGAAGGCATCGCCACGATTGACAATCAGACCGCCTTACAGCAGGACATTCGTCCGTTACGCATTCTCATTCTAAATCTGATGCCCCTGAAAGAACAGACGGAATTACAATTTTTACGACTCTTGGGCGATTCTCCTTTGCAGCTGGATGTCGATTTTTGTCACATGACCAGCCATACCGGTACACACACAGATAATTCCTATTTGGAAAAAAATTATTATACCTTCCGTGACATACAACACCGACGGTATGACGGCTTCATTATTACGGGCGCCCCGGTGGAAACGCTTCCCTTTACTGCTGTCGATTATTGGCCCGAACTGACACACTACCTGGAATGGGCCAAAACCCGGGTGTTCTCCACGTTATATTTTTGTTGGGGTGCGCAAGCCGGCTTGTACTATCATTACGGCATAGAAAAACGACCGTTATCACAAAAACTGTTCGGAATCTATGAGTACGGCCTTACGGTTCGCAATCACCCCTTACTGCGCGGGTTTGATGATCGCTATTTTATTCCCCAATCGCGACATACAGCCATTGACGATACCCGTATTTATTCCGTTCCGTCTTTGGAAGTCTTATCCCGCTCGGAAGAAAACGGCATCAACATTACCGGTACCTGGGATTACCGTCGCATTTTCGTGCTCGGTCATTTTGAATATGATCGCTATACATTGGAAAACGAATACAAACGAGATCGTGCCAAAGGCGCGGACATTGCATTACCGCAACACTATTATCCGCAGGATGATGACGGAAAAACTCCGCGTTTCAATTGGTGCAGTTATGCCCATCTGTTTTACCATAACTGGCTGAATATTGTATATCAAAACACTCCCTACCGCTTACAAGACCTGGTTCCTCTGTCGGAATAATCCGGACCGCAAAAATAAGCAGCTGCATAAGCTGCTTATTTTATTGCCGTTATTCTTCTCGAAGCACCTTACCGGGATTTAAAATTCCATGCGGGTCCAAGGCATTTTTTATTTTCTTCATCACCGCCAATTCTACCGGATCGGTATACGCTTCCATATACGCTACGCGTTTACACCCGATACCGTGTTCGCCCGACAGCCGACCGCCCGAACGATACACAAAAGGATACGCAAATTTCCGAAAATCGGCCACTTCCGCTTGCCATACAGCTGCCGGCAAATCCCCGCGTAACAGTTGAAAATGCAAATTTCCGTCACCGGCATGCGCCAAACAAAAGGCTTCAAAAGAATACGTTGCCGCTTTTTTCATTAAAGTATGCAGACAATTCCCGATCTGCAGCAACGGAACGACCAGATCCTCCGAAGTCGACTCGCGGGACAATTCCCGCGTACTTTCCAAGCAATTTCGACGCACTTTCCAAACCCGTTCGTCCGCCTTGACCATATCCACGGCGCCGCAAGTTTCTCCCAGGGCGACCAAGGTTTCCGTCATGCGCGCCAATTCTTCCGAACAAAACGCTTCCAACGTAACAATGACATAATACGCATCTTGCCAATGCGGCAACGGTACTCGACAATACTGCACGGCACGACGTACAAATTTTTTATCCATAAATTCAACAGACGTCGGATTTACTGCACTTTGCATTAATTTCGGTACCAACGATACGGCCTGTTCTAAAGAAGAAAATATAATAAGACCGTCAAACCGATACGGCGGCAAGGGAACCAACTTCAGAATAACCTTAGTAATAATCCCTAAAATTCCTTCCGAACCGATAAGCAACTGCTCCAGACAAAACCCGGTAGAACACTTTTTCAATACCGAACCGAATTGCGTAATTTCACCGGTCGGCAATACCGCTTCCACCGCATACACCTGCTGCCGCGTCGTGCCATAGCGAACCGCTTTATTGCCGCCCGCATTCGTTGCCAAATTTCCCCCGATAAAACAACTGTCCGAACTGCACGGATCGCCGGCATATAACAACCCTTTTGCCCGGGCCGCCGCCTGTATATCCGCTGTGCGTACACCGGCTTCCGCCACCAAATACAACCCGTTTTCCCGAACTTCCAAAATGCGATTCAATCGCTCCATAGATACTACGATACCGCCATATACAGGAACGACGCCGCCGCATACCCCCGTACCGGCTCCTCGCGGTGTAACCGGAATCCGCCTCCGATTCGCCAATTTCATAATACGGCTGATTTCCTCTGCCGTACCCGGAAATACTACCACTTCCGCTTGCCGGTGTGCAAGCATACCGCTTTCATCCTCGCTGTAAGATTGTAAAATATGCGGTGCCGTTTTTACATGTGCAGCACCTGTAATCTCCCGCAATTCCTGTAACACCGCTTCAGTTACTGCCTGATACGTTTTCACCTTATGCCTCCTATAAAAAACATGAAACCGCCTGCGCAGTTTCATGTTTTTTTTATATCCCTAAAAATAAATTACACCGCCCCATGTACCAAGCAACAAGCATGCGTATCACTAATAGCCCCAACAATACCGTCGTTATAGTATATAGAAAATTCTCAAAATCTTCCATATGAGCCGTTCGCGCACGCCACCCTTGCCAAAGTTTTTTCAAATACGCCATACACGCTACTCCTATATGTCCGGATATAATTCTTTAATTGTTCGCGCCGCTTCTTCGTCCTTCTGAATGCCTTTCAACAACGTCTTTTCCGAATTTTCCATATGTCGTTTCGCTACTTTGCGAGCCATCGCACTGTTGTGATTGGCTATATTTTCTACCATTTGCCGATGCTCCTCCCAAGTAGCCGATAACCGCCCCGGATAATGCATGGAAATAGAGCGAAACCGCAACATTTGTTCTCGTAAATTATGCAAAATATCCACTAACCGCTGATTGCGGCTGGCTTGATACAACACATCATGAAACCGTACATCCGCATCCACAATTTTAGCAAAATCATCATGTTCCATGTATTCATTGATTTCCACTAAAATGCGTTCCAGACACTCCAATTCATCATTGGTAATACGTTCCGCCGCCAACCCTGCCGCCAATTCTTCCAATGCGCCCCGAATTTCAAATACTTGAGCAATATCTTTCAACGAAATATCCGCCACATAAGTCCCGCGTCGCGGTACCATGACCACAAATCCTTCTTGCTCCAACTTACGAATCGCTTCCCGAATAGGCGTCCGACTGACCCCCAATTCGTCGGCCAGTTTAATTTCCATCAACCGCTGTCCCGGCTGTAAGACGCCGTCTTTAATAGCCTGTCGCAGGGCATCACTGACCACCTCCCGCAACGGCTTATACGTGTCCAACTGTATAGGAGTTAACATATTCCGCCCTTGCTTATCCATCGTTCTGTCCGTTCCCCCTAACCAAATGCGTCCGGTATACTTCGATCCCCGCCGTGTTCGCTTCCTGTTGCAACCGTCTAAAGGACGAAGCCACTATTGTCGGCGGTATAAACGCAAAGACAGTCGGTCCGCTGCCGGATAACAGCGGTACCAAGCCATGCGTTTTCAATATATTGCGACACTGCGCGGCAGCCGGTACACGCGGAAATACCGACGATTCAAAACTGTTTCCCCAACAGCCGCTTAACCGCTCTCTGTCTGCCGATTGTACACTCTGTACAATCTTCTCCATCCATACTTCTTCATGTACTTGTTGCTCATCGAACCAGGCATATGCCATACCTGTCTGTACGGATACCGGCGGATGCAAAATACATACCGGCCACGACGGTAAAGGCGCCATAGGCGTTAACACCTCTCCCGTTCCCTGCCCGCGCTGCGTGCCTCCCTGCACACAAAACGGCACATCGGCACCTAGCGTGGCTCCTATATGACATAAAGTCTCCGCTGTTAATCCCAACCGCCAAAACCGATTCAACCCGCGTAACACGGCTGCCGCATCCGCACTGCCGCCGGCCAACCCGGCCGCCAAGGGAATCCGTTTTTCCAAATGAATATGTACCGCTGACGATGATTTATTTCGATACGCGCCCAATGCCGCATATGCTTTATACGCCAAATTGGAAGTATTACAAGCTAACGCCGCCTGCGAACAGGTGAGCTGAAATGAATCTGCCGCTTCTATATACACCGTGTCATGCAATGCAATAGACTGAAATACAGTATCAATCCTATGATACCCGTCACTGCGTTTTCCTATAATGGACAATCCTAAATTAATTTTCCCATATGCCCTTTCTTGTATCATTCCAATCTCCGCTCTGCTTATAAAATAAAGGCCGTGTATTTAAAACCGCAAATCCCTATGCTATAATTTAACTACCTTGAGAAATGTGAACATACGCAACCTTATGATTCTCCTCTCAATTATACTTTTTTTTAATACTTTTTCAATTCTTTCTCCCCTTGATTGGAGCGGATATTATGCATACTAAGTCATTATCATCTATAGTAGACACGGCCAAACCTTATCTGGCCGCCGTCATCGGCAACATTATTTGCGGACTGGGTATTAACGCCTTTTTTATTCCTCATCATTTATTAAGCAGCGGTCTGAGCGGAATCGCCATCATTATTTACTACGCCGTAGGGTTTCCGGTAGGCACGGTCGTCTTCATTTTAAATATTCCCATTATGCTCGCCTGTTATAAATATATGGGGCGAAAATACACCCTCATCAGTTTAATCGGCACCGTACTATTTTCCGCCTCCATTGATTTAACCGCCTACACCTCCCAATGGGTGATTATTAAAGACCCCATTCTCTCCGGCGTAGCCGGCGGTCTCATGACCGGTCTCGGCTTCGGCATCTTGTATAAATACGACGTGAACAGCGGCGGTATGGATGTAGTGGCCGCCATTGTAAAAAAATATTATTCCCTGGAAATGGGCAATGTCGTCATGATTATAAATACACTGGTACTCTTTTGCTCGGCATACATGTTTTCTTTAGAACCGGCCGTCCTTACATTTATTGCCATTGCCATCGCCACCTTTATTACCAACAAAGTCGTTATCGGCATGAAACAACGAAAATCCGTCATTATTATCTCCAACCGCGCCGAAGAAATCGCCAATATTCTCATGCGCTACATCGGACACGGCGCCACCTATATTTACGGGCAAGGCGCCTATACAATGCAGGACAAACGCATCATTTATGCCGTTATTAAATTAACAGAAATCTCTAAAATAAAAGATATTATCAACAAAGTAGACCCCTCCGCCTTTATGATTATCAGCGATGCCTCCGAAGTAGTCGGGCGCGGTTTCACCGGCCCTGCCGTACACTACCATACCTATCCCGGTGCGGATATGGTTATGCCGCACACCAAAAACACCCGCCCTCCTGAATATTAATAGTACATCTTACAAAAAAAAAGAGCCGCTTTCCTACCATTCTTGCATAGGAAAGCGGCTCCTCTTTTTTCACTTCCTCCCACCATCTCCCCGGACAAAGTCCGAAAGCAGAATACCCAAAATCTGCGTGTGCGGGAAGAACAATGGTATAAGAACTATATTCACGACCATTTTAATTTCTTTTTTCAAAAATATAAAAAAAGCGGTGACAAATTTTGTCATTTTCTTGTTATACGCCGGTAACGACGTCGCACATACTTTCTGCGCCCGATAAAAAGGCTCCCTACGGATAATCCGTAAGGGCCTTTTTATTGTCCCTATTTTTTTACTTAATGTTTATACTCCCGGCCAAGCCATTTCTTTGCCGCCCAAAAGGTGCGCATGCATATGGTGAACCGTTTGGCCCGCTTTTTCACCCGTATTAAACACCACCCGAAACCCGTCGGTTAATCCGAGTTGTGCCGCTACTTTTTGAATAACAAAAAGCATATTCGCGGCAATCGGACGATCCGCCTCTGTTAAAGAGGCAATACCGGCAATGTGTTTTTTGGGAATAATTAAAACATGTACCGGCGCTACCGGCGCAATGTCTTTAAACGCATAAAATTGTTCATCTTCATATACCTTCGTGCTTGGAATTTCCCCTTTGACAATTTTACAGAAAATACAATCATCCATCATTTATTCTCCTCCTTTAATGCCAGCAGTTCCTTATCGCGCCTGCCGATCACTTTTACTGCTACCATATCGCCGACTTTTATCGCCGGCGCCTCTTGAATGGAAACGCGCTCATAATTTTCGCAAAATCCGCTCGCCAGGCCCGCTTGTACTTGTTCTATCAATACATGTACCGTTTTTCCTAAAAATGACTGTTGTACTTGTTGTTTTTGTGCCGCCGAAAGTGCATTTACCGCTTCTACCCGGCGTTTTCGTTCGACCGGTGAAACTTGTCCCGCCATCATTGCCGCCGGAGTTCCTTGTCGCGGGGAAAAAGGGAAGGCATGAATATGTGAATACGGAAGTTGTCGCAGCGTTTCCATGGTTTCTTCAAAGAGAGCCTCTGTTTCACCGGGAAATCCCAAAATAAGATCCGTTGAAAAAGTTATATTCGGAATGTGTTGTTGTAAGTGCGCAAGGAGACCGATGTATTCCTGTTTAGTATATTGTCGATTCATTGCTTTTAAAATCGTATCGGATCCGGCTTGTATAGGAATATGCAAATGAGGACAAATACGCTGTTCCGCCTCATTGATGATCCGTATTAAGTCGTCATCCACTTCCAAAGAATCAATCGAGCCCAACCGCAACCGCAATACATCCGTTTCTTCCACTAAACGACGCAAAATATGTGCCAATGTCGGTTTTTCCGCAAGCTCTTTACCATAAGCCCCCAAATGAATTCCCGTCAATACCAGTTCTTTAAACCCTGCTTCCACAAGTCGTTTCGCTTCTTCCACGATAGCATCCGGACGACGCGATTTCAGTTTTCCGCGAGTATACGGAATAATGCAATATGTGCAAAAATTATTGCACCCTTCTTGTATTTTTAAATCGGCGCGGGTATGTGTTACTGCCGCCGGATACAGAGGAATTTCTTCAAATTCATCCGGGCTGTGCCGTATATCGTGAATAGCTGTAAGCGCATGTCCGGACGGAGCCTGCAAAAGGGTTTGTACAATCGTCACAATCTTTTTTTTCTCATTCGTACCTACGACGGCGTCAACCCCTTCCATAGCCGCCAATACGTCCGGCGAAAGTTGTGCGTAACATCCTGTAACGACCACCACGCTGTGAGGATTCTGCTTTTTGGCTCTACGAATAAGTTGTCGGGATTTCTTTTCCCCCATTTGCGTAACCGAGCAGGTGTTGATAACGTAAACATCCGCCGTCTCCGTAAAAAGTGCAGTACGGAAACCTGCGGCCGCAAAAAGACCGCGCATACTGTCCGTATCATATTGATTAACTCGGCAACCCAAGGTAGCAAAAGCAATAGTTGACATTCATTAAAAACCTCTCTCATACATAAGGATCGATAAACTCGCCAAAGCCGCCGTTTCCGCCCGCAAAATCCGTTTTCCCAAGGAAACCGTACGACACCATGCGGCTTGTGATACGGCATACGCAATTTCTTTAGGGCTAAATCCGCCTTCCGGGCCGATGCACAGAACAACATCGCCCTGTTGTACTTCATGACAAACTTCTGCTAAAGACGTAGTTTCCCGTTCATACGGAATGACAAAACGACTCGTTCCGTACGCTTGAAAAAGTTCGGTAAACGGCATTACCTCCCGAATGATCGGAACATCATCACGACCGCACTGCTTCGCCGCTTCTACCGCAATACGTCGCCAACGTTCAAACTTACCGCTACGATGATTATCATTTAATTTTACTACACAATGCTCCATTTGTACAGGAATGATCGTGTGTACACCCAATTCCGTCGCTTTTTGAATAAGCCATTCAAATTTATCATTTTTTAATAGGCCTGCCGCCAACACGACTTTTCCCGTCTCCTGTGTACGGCAGGATAACCGCTCTTCAACTGTCAACACGGCACTGTGTCCGGCAATACTGTCAATCCGACAAGCATACGTCGTGCCGGTACTGTCGGTCACGGCAATGCGATCCCCCACGCCGTGCCGTAATACGACCAGCACATGACGGGCATCGGCGCCGTTGAGTTCAAAGCGGGCTTCTAAAGGGAAATCCGTAAATATTTTGCGCATTTACTCCTCCTGTTGCAAATAAAGTGCATACCAACCGTTACTTTTCTTTTCCTCGCGGACAATAAATCCGTACCGCTTAACCGCAGCGTATACCTCTTCTATACGCGTATCGATAATACCGCTCACAATCAGATGGCCGCCTTTTTTTATAAACCGATGTACGCCGGCTAATAAGCGTACTACCGGATCGGTAACTAAATTGGCAACCACTAAATCGACGCCGTTTTTCGGCGGTGTCAGGTTTTGTAACAAATCCCCGCGTTCTACTTGCACTTGTGCGGCAACATCATTGCGTTGCACATTCTTAACGGCTTGTTGTACCGATGCTTCATCAATGTCCACCGCTTTAACCGCCGCCGCTCCGTATTTTGCCGCCGCAATTGCCAAAATTCCCGTTCCCGTTCCGATATCCCATACCTGTTGTTCCGACCGCACATATTTTTCCAATAAGCGTATGCACATTGCCGTAGTTTCATGCAGACCGCTCCCAAAAGCGCGTCCCGGATCAACAATAATATTAATCTCATTTTTTTCAGCCGTATTGACTTCCCATGCAGGAATAATTCGACAACGACGCGTTACATCCGTAGCATGAAAGTATTGTTGCCAAGTATACAACCACTCCGTTTCATCCGCGACCTGCGGTTGCCACGCAATAGCTAAAGAAAGGTTTTCCCCGGTTGCCAAAACTTGCAATTTGTTATTAATTTCCTTTTCTATATGCGGTTGCGACGGAAAATACGCAGTGATCCGTATACGTCCGCATTCATCCGTCTCTTCATCATGAATAACGGCCCCGTTGCTGCCGCATTCATATAAAAGAAGAGCCACCGCATCAGTGGCTCTCGGAGCAACCGCAATGTTTACCTCTTTCCATTGCATCGTCTATTCTCCTATAATCATAATTCGTCTTTCAACTTACTCCAAAATCCTTTTTTATTTTTTCTTTTTCCGTGCGTGCATCGGTCCGCGCCTTATTTTCCGGGGTCGCTGCAGACTCCTCCGTCGTGCTCTCTCCACACGCTGCGGCGAATGCCTGTAACAATTCCTTTTGCTTAGGCGTCAATTTTTTCGGCACCGCAATTTGTACACGTACATGATGATCGCCGCGACGATTCCGCGATCCCAAAACAGGGACACCTTTATCTCGAATACGGAAAACCGTGTTGTTTTGCGTACCGGCCGGAATTTTTAAATCGACCGTTCCATCCAACGTACGTACCCGAATGGAAGCCCCCAATGCAGCCTGTGTAAAGGAAATCGTTTCATTGGAGATAATATCGTTGCCGTCTCTGACAAATTCGGCACTTTTACGCACAAAAATGTATACGTATAAATCACCGTATGAACCGCCCCGTTTTCCCGGTTCCCCTTCACCGGAGACTCGCAATCTGGCGCCTGTATCCACACCCGCCGGAATTTTCACCTTAATCTTTTTGCGAACTTTTACCGTACCCGTGCCGCGACATTTAACACATTTCTTTTTAATAAACTTGCCGGTTCCGCCGCAATGAGAACAAGTACGCATATTAACCATCGTACCGAAAGGCGTATTATGGGTAACTTGTTCTTGTCCGCTGCCATGACACTGCGGACATGTTTCCGCCGTTGTCCCCGGTTCCGCACCGGAACCGCCGCAACGTTCACAGCGATCTTCTTTCGGCACTTGAATTTCCATTTCTGTACCGAATACCGCTTGTTCAAACGATACTTCTATATCAAAACGGAGATCCGAACCGCGTTGCGGACCGTTACGATATTGTCGATTTCCCTGACCGCCAAAAAAATTATCGAAAATATCTTCAAAACCGCCAAAACCGCCGCCTTGACTGAAGCCCCCAAAACCGCCGAAGCCGCCGAAGCCTCCCTGTCCGAATCCGCCGGCACCGGCGGCATTCCCGTTTTGGAACGCCTCCGGTCCGAACTGATCATACTGTGCCCGTTTTGTCTTATCCGACAACACACTATAGGCTTCATTTATTTCCTTAAACTTTTCTTCTGCAGCTTTGGGGTTGTCCCGATTTTTATCAGGATGATATTGTATTGCCAATTTTCGGAAGGCCTTTTTTATTTCCGCTTCATTGGCGGTTTTCGGCACTCCCAACACTTCATAATAATCTCGTTTACTCATAATGGGCAACCCCTTTTATCTGCCTTTTATTTCTTATCATCATCAACAACCGTATAATCCGCGTCGACAACTTTTTCATCACCGGCGCCTTCTTTTTCCGGCTTTTCCGCCGATTGCTGCTGTGCCTGTTCCGCTTCCTGCCGAGCTGCCGCGTCTTTATACATTTCACCGGACAATTCATACAACGGCTTGGTCAATTCTTCCGATGCGGCTTTAATCTTATCCACATCTCCCGAATTCATCGCTTCTTTTAATGCGGCAATCTTTTCTTTGATTGCATCCGTTTTAGCCGCATCCGCTTTATCGCCCAATTCTTTCAGCGTCTTTTCGGCTTGATAAATCAACGTGTCGGCATTATTCTTGGCTTCAATACCGGCTTTCCGCTTTTTATCTTCCGCTTCATGTGCGGCAGCTTCTTTCACCATCCGATCAATTTCACTTTGGTCCAAATTCGTCTTGGACGTAATCGTAATTTTTTGTTCTTTACCGGTTCCCAAATCTTTCGCCGTTACATTTACAATGCCGTTCGCGTCAATGTTGAACGTTACTTCAATCTTGGGAACGCCACGCGGAGCGGCCGGAATCCCTGTCAATTCAAACCGGCCCAACGATTTATTATCCGCCGCCATTTCCCGTTCGCCTTGCAACACATGAATATCTACAGACGGTTGATTATCGGCAGCCGTGGAGAATACCTGACTTCCCGATGTAGGAATCGTCGTATTGCGGTCAATAATCTTAGTGAATACACCGCCTAACGTTTCAATCCCCAAAGAAAGCGGCGTTACGTCCAATAAAAGAACGTCTTTTACATCGCCTACGAGTACACCGGCCTGAATAGCCGCGCCGATAGCCACACATTCATCCGGATTTACGCCCTTGCTCGGTTCTTTTCCTAAAATAGATTTAATAGCTTCTTGTACGGCCGGAATACGGCTGGAACCGCCGACTAAAATAATTTTGTCAATTTCATCAATACTTAATCCCGAATCGGCAATCGCTTTGCGCGTCGGTTCCATCGTGGCATGTACCAACTCTTCTGTCAACTCATTAAACTTGGCACGTGTCAACGTCAGATCCATATGTTTCGGACCCGAAGCATCTGCCGTAATGAAAGGTAAATTAATATTGGTGGACATAACAGTCGACAATTCAATTTTTGCTTTTTTCAGCCGCTTCTTTCAACCGTTGTTCCGCCATCTTGTCCTGTGACAGATCAATCCCCGTCTGACTCTTAAATTCTTGAATCATCCAGTTCATCACGGCATTATCAAAATCATCTCCGCCAAGATGCGTGTTCCCGTTGGTCGCCTTTACTTCGAATACACCTTCGCCTAATTCCAAAATAGATACATCGAATGTACCGCCGCCCAAGTCAAATACGAGAATCTTACCGTCTCCGCCTTTATCCAGGCCGTACGCCAAAGCGGCGGCTGTCGGTTCATTGACAATACGCAAGACATCCAATCCGGCAATCTTGCCCGCATCTTTTGTGGCCTGACGCTGGCTGTCCGAGAAATATGCCGGTACCGTAATTACGGCCTGTGTAACTTTTTCTCCCAAATATCCTTCCGCATCTTCCTTTAATTTCTGCAATACCATAGCGGAAATTTCCTGCGGCGTATACTTCTTGCCGTTTACATCTACTTTATAATCTTCCCCCATATGGCGTTTTATAGACGCAATCGTGTTTTCCGGATTGGAAACGGCCTGCCGTTTTGCCAATTGTCCTACCAGCCGTTCTCCCGTCTTGGAAAAGCCTACTACGGAAGGAGTTAAACGCGAGCCTTCCGCATTTGTTATAACAGTAGGTTCGCCGCCTTCCATTACGGCTACTACCGAATTTGTGGTCCCTAAATCAATACCGATTACTTTACTCATAGTATCTGCCTCCTATATATATCAAAAGATTTATCCGTTAAATACTACTTTTACCATCGCCGGGCGTAATGTTTTATCACCCAACAAATATCCTTCCTGCAAAACTTCCGCCACCGTATCATTTTCATACGCATCACTGGCTACGCGCGTAACGGCTTGATGATACTGCGGATCAAAGGGCTTGCCTACAGCCTCCATTTTCGTCACGCCTTCTTTCTCCAACACCTCACGCAATTGCTTATAAATCATTTCATAGCCGGCAACAAAAGATTGCATTTCTTCGCTCATCGTTTCCCGCGGGCTTTGCAGGGCCCGTTCAAAATTATCCATAATGGGCAAAATGCGAATTAATACTTCCGTTTTTACTAACTCGGAAAGTTGCAATTTCTCAACATTCGTGCGTTTTTTAAAATTGGCAAAATCCGCTTGCAACCGCACATACCGCTGATGTTCTTCAGCTGCCGCCGCGGCCGCTTCGGCCGTCCCTTGTCCGTCGGGAGCCGCCGTCGCCTCTTCCCGCTTTTCTTCCGGCGACGCAATGTTTGTATCTTCCGTTACGGATTCCGCCTCTTCCCGAGTTCTTCCTTTTTCTTCTTCACTCATCGCTCCGTAGCCTCCTAAGGTTTGTCTTCATAATGCTCTAAAATCTGCTTTATATGTTGCTGCATAAAATGAAGTAAGCCGATAATCCGCGCATACTCCATTCGCGTCGGTCCCAACACGGCAATCTTACCGACTACAGCATTTCCCGCTGTAAACGTAGCTTCAATAATGCTGCAATCCGTAATCGGTTGCAATTTTATTTCATCGCCGATGCGAACGGTTACCTTATCCTGTCCGTCATTGCCGAAAAGTCCCGACACCACTTCTTGTTCTTCCAGCAAAGTAACTAAATTTTTAGCTTTATGCACGTCTTTAAATTCAGGCTTATCAAACAACTCCAGTGTACCGCCCTTATACACTTGATGTTCCCGTTGAAATGCCCGATGTAAAGTTTGAAAAGCAGTACGATATAATTCCAAATCATCTACAACGGTTTCGCGAAAACGATTAAGAAAATCTACATCCATTTGCCCCAACGCTTTTCCCGCCAAACAACACGTTAACCGCTCGGCAATATGGTTCAGCTCATCCAGAGAAACCCCTTCCGGTCTGTCAAAAAGACAGTTTTCAATATGCCCCGAATCGGTAACCACAATCATAATTGCACGACGGTCATCCAACGGCAGAAACCGGACATACTTCAATTTAGCCTGTACTTGTTGCGACGCCATCACAAAAATCGCATTATGTGTCATTTGTGCCAATACTTTTGCCATGGATTGAAAGATTTGATCCACACCGCTGACTTTATGATGAAACCATTCTTCCACCATTTTGCGCTCTGCCGGCGCCACAGCGGTGGGTTCCAACAAACAGTCTACATAAAAACGATATCCTTTGACGGACGGAATCCGTCCGGCTGACGTATGAGGCTGTTCCAAAAACCCCAACATTTCCAAATCAAACATTTCATTACGGATCGTCGCGGCGCCTACACCTAAATCGTATTTTCGTGCTATAGTACGGGAGCCGACAGGTTCTGCCGAGGTGATATAGTCTTGAATAATGGCTTGTAAAATTCTTTTTTTTCGCTCATTCAATGTCAATGTCATCACCTCTATCTGCGGGCTTGTATTAGCACTCTTCATATTCGAGTGCTAACAACCATCTATAAGATAGCATGCCGGTTTTTATTTGTCAATAGATTTCAAGCCAAAAATCGGCTTTTTAGTCAAAAAGTCAAATTTTATTTTATCATGAATCTCCGTTTTTCCTATGCTATAATAAATACATTCAGTAATATATAAAAAGAAAGGAATGATTTTCATGAATGAAATCGCCACAGGTTTACTTTCCTTTATTCATACATCCACGTCTCCGTTTCATACCGTACGCACCGGAGCCGCCATGTTGGCGGCTGCCGGTTTTTGCGAACTCTCTCTGCATGAACCGTGGACATTAACGCGAGGCGGCGCCTATTACATACGTTTTTTCGACTCCACTTTACTCGCCTTTACCCTCGGCGATCATCCGCGCGACCATCTGCGCATTGCCGCCGCCCATACCGATTTTCCCGCGTTGCGTATTAAACCGCAGGCCACCTTGCACACCCCCGATTATGACACTTTAAATGTCGAAATATATGGCGGTCTCATGCGCGAATCCTGGTTGGATCGCCCCCTTTCTTTTGCCGGTAAAGTCGTCTTACAGGGTGAACAGGTTTTTACGCCGCAAGTACAACTGATTGATTATAAAAAACCGGTCTTTATCATTCCGCGTCTTGCCATTCATTTAAATCGCAAAGTCAATGACGGCTTGCCTTTAAATCCGCAAAAAGACATGCTCCCGTTACTGAGTTTATCCGACGAAAAGCCGTCCTCTTTTACCGATTTTCTCGCTGCCTATATGCAAATAGAACCTTCCCGCTTACTAGCCTATGATTTGACCGTCTATCCTTGCGAAGAAGGCTGCCTGCTGGGAATGCATCAAGAGCTTCTTTCCGCTCCCCGCCTGGATAATTTAACATCCGCATATGCCTGCCTCATGGGTATGATAGACAGCCATCCGGCAGACGGCTTAAATATGATTGCGCTCTTCGATAATGAGGAAGTGGGCAGTCGTACCAAACAAGGTGCCGCCTCCCAAGCCCTGCCGCGTATCCTGCACAGCATATACCGAACCTTGCAATATACGGAAGAGGAGTATCGTTGTGATATGGCCGATGCATTTTTACTTTCCGTAGATGTCGCACATGCTCTCCATCCCAATATTCCCGAAAAATGCGATCCGTCACACCGCCCCGTTATGGGCAACGGTCCGGCATTAAAAACCGCCTGCAGTCAAGCTTATGTCGGCGATGCGGAAGCCTTGGGCATGATTAAAGGACTCTGCCGAAAATATCAAATTCCTCATCAACATTTCGTAAATCGCAATGATGTTCCCGGCGGCTCAACGCTGGGCTCCATTCTTTCTGCAGGCTTATCCGTCCGCGGCTTGGATGTGGGAATCCCTATTTTAGCCATGCACTCGGCGCGGGAAACCATGGGCATTGCCGATCAGGAACGGTTGCAACAATTATTGACCTGTTATTTCCAAGACCGCAATCAGTGACCCTTCTTTTTTATTTTTATACAGTATACGGAATTTTTTTACTTGTTTATCATTCTTACTTTTTTAAACAATACCATTTTTCTATACTTTTTACTTAAAATTTCAAAAAATTCCTTGTGTTGACTTGAATTTATATTCATACTATAATGTAACCGCATTAGCAAAATTTATGACATTTCAGGAAGTGAATATAAATGACCTTAGGACAAGAAATAAAGTTTTATCGCAAAAAAAAGGGCTTAACACAAACCGAATTCGGTGCCGTTTTCGGAATGTCCAAACAAGCCGTTTATTCTTGGGAAACGGGCTTATACGCACCGGATATCTCCGTATTACTGAAGATGGCGGATTTTTTTCAAATCCCCATTTGCATGTTAGTCGGACGTCCCGGCGTGTACTGTCGCGATCAGGAAGCCACCGCGGACCATTCGGACTGTACCTTCGTTTCAAAAAAAGACAGTCGTATTTTACAAGCTTTACATTATTTATCGCCGGAAGAACAGCAAGCCATTGAAATACTGCTCCACATTCATGAAAAGCAAAGCTGAGTATCTTCCGCACAAAGGAGGTAATTATGCCGTTGCCGCTGTATCGTTCTCTGCACGGACAAGCGATTGCCGAACATACGGTCAAAAAATCACGTTTTATTGCCACCGCAGCTCATATCACCTCACCGGCAGAAGGACAAGCCTTACTGCAGCGTTGTCGACAACGCTATCACGATGCCCGTCATCATTGCAGCGCCTATTGCCTCGGCATTCATCAGCCGCTGCAAAAAGCGAATGATGACGGAGAGCCGTCGGGCACTGCCGGTCATCCGATGTTGGCCGTCCTGCAAAACCATGCGCTGACCGATACGGGCGTAGTCGTCACCCGTTATTTCGGCGGTATTAAATTAGGCACGGCCGGTTTAATTCGGGCGTATAGCCGGGCCGTTACCTTAGTATTGGCAACCGCCGCCATCGCCGAATATTATGAACGGGAAATCATCACCATCACCGCCTCCTATCCGTACATTAATTCGTTGGAACGCTTTGCCGACACGCATGCGCTCACTATTGTACATCGTAATTTTGCGGAAATGGTCACCTTTACCTTGCAACTCCCGGTACAAGAAGCCGCCCGACTTCGGCAACAATTAACCGAATTGACCGCCGGCACGGCACACGTTCATTGTCAAGGCATTCGGACGGTTCCCGTTATCGTGCCGCCGTCCGGTGTTTTGCAGGAAACTTCGGAATAAAGAAAAAATAATTATTGACATTTGACAAATATATTTTTCAATGCTAAAATATGCCAAACAACACTATACGATGATTCATCGCGAGCAGTTGAGGGACTGGCCCAATGACACTGCGGCAACCCCCATTCGGGAAGGTGCCAATTCCAACGGAGTATTCCGGCAGATGATGTGCAGGTACATTCAGACCATCACCATTGCCGATGGTCTTTTTTGTTGTTTCATTATAAAAAAAGGAGCTGATACTGTGATTCAACTGGAGAATATTACCAAAACATATAGCGGTAAAGCCAAAGTCAATGCCTTAAAAGGTATTTCTCTAACGATTGAAGACGGTGAAATTTTCGGCATTATCGGTAAAAGCGGCGCCGGAAAATCCACCTTGGTACGTTGCATTAACATGTTGGAAAAACCGACAGAAGGGAAAGTCATTATTGATGACAAAGATTTGACGCTTTTATCCGAAGCGCAATTACGCGAAGAACGCAAACACATCGGCATGATTTTTCAACATTTCAATCTCTTATCCTCTCGTACCGTCTTTGACAACATTGCCTTTCCTTTAGAATTGGCCGGTGCTTCGAAAGAAGCCATTCAAAAAAAAGTTTCCGATTTATTGGAACTCGTACAATTAACAGACCGCAAATACAATTATCCCGCACAACTTTCAGGCGGTCAAAAACAACGGGTCGGTATTGCCCGAGCCTTAGCCGGCGATCCTAAAATTCTGCTTTGCGACGAAGCCACTTCGGCCTTAGATCCGCAAACAACCAAATCTATTTTGGAACTCTTACAGGATATTAACAAACGACTGGGCATTACTATCGTGCTCATTACGCATGAAATGAGTGTCATTAAGGATATTTGTCATCGCGTAGCCGTCATCGAAGGAGGCGTTATCAAAGAATCAGGACGGGTTGTAGATGTATTTTCCAATCCCCAATCAGAAACGATGCAAGAATTTGTTAAATCTATTATTAATACGGAATTGCCGGCAGGTTTAAAAAAATTGGGCGTCAGCAACCAACCGGCACCGGATAGAGCCATGCTTGTACGCCTGCGATTTAAAGGCTCGTTGACCGGCGATCCGCTCGTGGCTTCCGTAGTACGTAAATTCAATATCAATGTAAGCGTCCTTTATGGAAACATTGATTATATTCAAAATGAACGTTTCGGCTATTTGGTCATTATCATCCTCGGAGATATGCAAAAACAGGCCGAAGCCTATTCCTATATTAAAACATTACCTGTAAAAAGCGAGGTGTTGGGATATGTCCCCGGAAATCATTGATCTTATGCTCCAAGGTATTCAAGAAACCCTCATTATGGTTTGCGTTTCTACTGTCATTGCCGCGATTATCGGCATTCCTTTGGGAATTACACTGGTAACCTCTTCCAAGGGGCATATCTTACAAAATGCCGTTGTTCATCAAATTCTCAGTGCAATTGTCAATATTATTCGTTCCATTCCGTTTATTATTTTAATGGTCGCCATCATTCCGTTTACCCGCATCGTTGCCGGCACCTCTATCGGCACTACCGCCGCCTGCGTTCCCTTAACGATTGTGGCCGTTCCCTTTTTAAGTCGTTTAGTGGAAACCTCTATTCGCGATGTCGATTTCGGACTGGTCGAAGCTGCGGAATCGATGGGAGCCTCTCCCTTCCAAATCATTCGCAAAGTATTATTGCCGGAAGCATTGCCGACAATTATCAATAATATTACCGTCTTAATCGTTAATTTAATCGGTGCTTCCGCCATGGCCGGAGCCATCGGCGGTGGCGGTTTAGGGGATATTGCCATTCGCTACGGCTATCAGCGCTTTGAAGGCGATGTGATGCTTGTCACCATTATTATTTTGATTATCGGTGTCAACCTCATTCAAGCCGTCGGCGATTTTGCTTCCCGCAAAAAAAATAAAAAATAAACACCCGGCGGGCGATCCTGAAGACTCTCTTTTAAGAAGCAATAAATACTAAAATTATTGCTTCTAAGCATTGACGGACGTATCGTTCCATGCTAGAATAATTAAGCATTCTATGGAGCGGTATCGAAGTGGTCATAACGGGGCTGACTCGAAATCAGTTGGACCGTAAGGTCTCGTGGGTTCGAATCCCACCCGCTCCGCCAAAAAAGCACGCAATCGAGGAATAATCCCGATTGCGTGCTTTTTCTTTCGTTCTGCACACCTGCAGGGGTACGTTCTCCCCCTGCCCTTATCCTATAAAAAAAACACGCCCGTATATATTCTCTACAGGCGTGTAAACGTATACCATTCAACTATGTTTTTTTTGCAAAGTATGATGTAAAACCGTAACGATCGGCACGGTAATCAATGCGGAAACAATCGCTTCCGGAATGCCGTTCATCGCGCAAATGCCCAAGATTAAATCGGCAACATGATGAACCGGAATATGACGAATTTCAGCAAAATGCCGTGCATACAATATATAAATACCGCCCATAACACCGATCGTATTAATGGCGGATCCCGCAAAGGCCGCTACGGCCAAACAAAACGTATCTTTTCGAATCACTTTCCGTAAGCCGATATACAAATAATACGCCCCGACGGCAATGAGTACTCGCGGCAAAATAGATATAAGCGGATTTAAAAATGCAAAAGACAGCACTACCGGTGAGGTAATCGCTTGAAAAATACTGAAACAACCGAACAGAAACCCCACTGCCGCTCCTACGCGCGGCCCGGCCAACAAGGCGCCGATAATAACAGGGACATGCAAAATAGTCGCCTTCATCATGGGCAAGGGTATAAAGCCGTATCCCGTCACCCCTAATAATACGGTAATACCCGCCAGCATACCGACAATCGTCAACTCCCGCGTCGTAAACAGTGTTCTTCCCTGTCCCACTGCAGACGCATCCAATTCTTTATTCATCCTTCTCCATCCTCCGTTCTCGTTCTTTTATAGATACAAGTCGTACTTTTTCACATACTCTCCCTGTTCATACGGTCCCGTTCCGTGATACGGGCCGACAGTATGAACATGCTTTTGAGTTATGTTACGGGAATTATACCATACCATAAAGGTATTGCCAATAGATTTTACATAAAATAGTGAAAAAAAGAACATATTTTTCACCTCTTTTTCTTACGCGCCGACATAAAAATAAGAGAGAACCGTCGCCTTACCTTTCCGACGATGGTTCTCTCTTATTTTTATATTGCTTTAAAAAAATTTCATAGACTCTTTTTCCAATAATTCTTCCCGCAAAGCACTCAACTTTTTACTGCGCTGTACCCACATTTCTTCCGGATTGACCAGTCGTCTGTATTCCGGCCACAAGGACTGTATTTGCTCTTCCGCATACGAAATGATGTCTTGCAGCGGCGGCGTCGTATACACCGCCCGGCCCTCTTTAAAAATAGGTTGCAGTAAAGATTTCACATGATATGTGCCGCCTTTGAGAAGCCGAAAGCGCCACGGTGCTTTATCGCTCGTCAGCTCATAATCTTTTGTCGAATCAATCTCTTCCCCGGCCAAAGTAATCACATCCGCCTTCATTTTTCCCGTTTCTTTATCATATATACGCAGCACATTTTTAATACCGGGGTTGGAAATTTTTTCCACATTGTCACTCATTTTAATTTTCGGAACAAATTGCCCGTCTTCATACTGCCCCACTAATTTAAAAACACCGCCCAACGAGGGACTGTCTTTAGCCGTAATTAAATGGGTACCTACGCCCCACGAATTGATTTCACTGCCCTGTGCTTTTAATTCGGCAATTAAATTTTCATCCAAATCATTGGAAGCCGCAATAATCGCATCCGAAAATCCGGCCGCTTGCAACTGTTTTCGCGCTTCTTTAGATAAGTATGCCAAATCGCCGCTATCCAAACGAATCCCGTATACGGCCGGCAAACAGTTCTTTTGCCGTAACTCCGTGAATATTTTTATCGCATTCGGCACGCCCTGTTTTAACGTATTATACGTATCCACCAACAAAATTAAATTATTCGGATATTGTCGTACATAGGCGCGAAAGGCTTCCAATTCGGAAGCAAAGCTCATAATCCAACTATGTGCCATCGTTCCCAAAACGGGCATATGAAACATGGCTCCCGCCAACACATTACTCGTACCGTTGAACCCGCCGATCATGGCGGCTCGCGCGCCATGAACGCCGGCGGATTTGCCCTGCGCACGCCGCAAGCCGAATTCCATTAACGTATCATTTCCTGCAACCGTGCGGATTCTCCGGGCTTTAGTGGCAATAAGGCTCTCATGATTTAAAATCATAGAAAGACAGGTTTCCAATAAAATAGCCTCACTTTTTTTAGCATGCACGCGCAGCAGTACTTCCTGCGGAAATGCCACCGTGCCTTCCGGCATGGCATATATATCCCCGGTAAAAGAAAAGCCCTGCAAATAGCGTAAAAATTCTTCTTTAAAAAAGCCGGTATGCCGCAAATATTGCAAATCATCCGCACCGAACCGCAATCGTTTCACATAATCAATGACATGATTAAGACCGGCTATAACCGTATATCCGTTTTGAAAAGGATTTTTCCTATAAAATCGATCAAATACACACCTTTGCTCATGTTTTCCTTCAAAGAACAATCCTTGCATCATTGTCAACTGATATAAATCCGTCACTAATGCTTTTGTATACAAGATATGCGCCTCCCCATATAATATCATGTCTTATTATAACGTAAATCACATCGCTTGAATAATGCCGTTCTAACATATACGCGCCGCTATGTCTTAACAAAAGTCATGACACATAGTAGCCGCCTTGTTTTTTCTATCGTGATTCTTTTGTTCATGCTATAATACTACTATTATATAAAAGAAAGGAATATATTTATGAAATACAGATTCATGCTTCTCATTACGGCCATTGTCTGGGGCGGCGGCTTTGTCGCACAACGCCTGGGGGCGGAATGTATCGGACCGTTTACCTTCAATTGTTGCCGTTACGGTATCGGCGCGCTTTGTTTAGTACCGCTTTTACTGTCCCAAAAACAAACCTCCTCCCCTGCTGTCCCGAAAGGACTTTCATTAATAAAAGCCTGTTCTCTTTTAAGCGTTCTTTTATTTGCCGGCTCGGGTTTGCAACAAATCGGCTTAGCCTACACCACTGCCGGCAAAGCAGGCTTTATTACCTCCTTATATATTGTGACGGTACCGCTGCTGGGGTTATTTTTTAAACACCCTTTGCGACTGTCGCATGTCATCGGATGTGCCGTTGCATTATGGGGACTCTATTTATTGGCGTTTCACGGCGGCACCTCCGAACCGCTCAATAAAGGCGATATGATGCAACTTGCCGGCGTTCTTTTCTGGTCTTGCCATATTCTTACCGTCAGCCGTTTCGTGCCTCATTTTTCCGGGATTCATTTGGCCGCCGGACAATTCCTCGGTTGTTGCCTTATTAATGCCCTTGCCCTATGGATCCATGGCGAAACGCTTTCGTTGTCTTCCTTAACCGCCGCAGCTCCGGCCTTGGCCTATTCCGGAATATTGGCAGGCGGCGTCGGTTTTACGCTGCAAATATTAGGGCAAAAAAAAGTGCCCCCTACGGAAGCTTCACTGCTTTGCAGTTTGGAAATGATCTTCGGTGCGCTCGGCGGTGTATTATTTTTAGGAGAATGGATGACCTGCGTAGAATGGCTGGGTTGTCTGTTCATGACTATCGGTATTTTTGCCGCCCAAACGGGAGGCCGTACAGTATACCGTCCCCGGTAAAAAATACCTGCCACTATTCTCCCGCACGCCTATAGACGAACCTATCCGATTGGTATATGATACTGTATGTATGTAGCAGTACCCTTCTCTTTTACTGCACATACATGACATTGCATAATGAGGTGAAATCCTATGACATTTTATGAACAAGCTATGAAAGTTCGCACGGAAAAAAACGGCATCCTCGAAGTACTCCCGCGAGTAACCGTAAAAACGCGTGACGACTTAAGTATATTATATACGCCGGGCGTTGCCGAACCTTGTCGAGAAATTGCCAAAAATCCCGACGCCTCTTTTGATTTAACCGGTCGCGGCAACACCATTGCCGTTATTTCCGACGGCACCCGCGTACTGGGTCTCGGCGATATAGGCGCCACAGCGGCAATGCCCGTAATGGAAGGCAAGGCGCTGTTATTCAAACTATTCGGCGGCGTCAATGCGATTCCCTTATGTATTGATACTAAAGACCCCGAAATATTTATAAACACTGTAAAACTGTTGGCGCCTTCCTTCGCCGGCATTAATTTGGAAGATATTTCTTCCCCCAAATGCTATGAAATTGAATCCCGTTTAAAAGCGGAAATGGATATTCCCGTCTTTCACGATGATCAACACGGTACGGCCATTGTCGCCCTGGCCGGCGTACTGGGAGCCTGCCGCTTAACAGGACGCGATATTCGTACCGCACATATTGTCATGAACGGCGCCGGAGCGGCCGGAGCCTCCATCAGTCGCTTATTATTGCGAGAAGGTGCCGAACATGTACTGGTCGTCGATAAAATGGGTATTTTACACAAAGACCTGAAAGGAATGAACCCGATACAAGCCGAATTGGCCGCCCGCACCAATCCGGAAAACCGGCAAGGCACCCTGGAAACTGCCGTAAAAAATGCCGATATCCTCTTAGGCGCTTCCGGTCCGGGCTTATTTACACCGGCCTTGCTCCGCATGATGAATGACAACGCCATTGTCTTTTCTTTAGCCAATCCGATACCGGAAATATCCTACACGGATGCCAAAGAAGCCGGGGCGGCCGTAGTCGGTACGGGCCGTTCGGATGCTCCCAATCAAATTAATAACGTCATGGTCTTTCCGGGGATCTTTCGCGGCGCTTTAGCCGTACGGGCCTCCGCAATCAATGAAGAAATGAAACTGGCGGCGGCGCATGCCATTGCCGATTTGGTATCTGCCGAAGAATTAAGAGATACCTATGTCATTCCCGATTCCTTTGATCCTCGCGTAGCGCCGGCGGTAGCCGCAGCCGTAGCCCGGGAAGCGATGAAATCGGGATTGGCGCGAAAACAACGGGATCCGGAAGATATTCGCCAAGAAGTCGCGTGCGATCTGCAAACCCTCCATCAACGCCTCGATCAACAACAATAAAAAATACGGCATATAAAGACCCCATGCAGGGAAAACCCGTGCATGGGGTCTCTTTATATGCCGACCTTCCTTTTTTCACTGCCTCTGCCGCTTACACATCGGGCGCCGGCACTGTTTTTTTCAATACGCCGCAGCGGCATAACGCCGTACGTACATCCGCCGGAACAGCCGCAAAATACTGTTCCAATTGACGTACAGCCTGCCGCTCTTCTTGAATAATACGATCCAATTCTTCCCGACTGTACGACAACTCTTCAAAATCACCCAACTGCTCCGCCGTAAACATGCGATACGTATATTCTTCCGGCGTACATCCGTACGAAGAAGGAATTTCTCGCTCCATATCCCCATTAAGCGAACCGATTTCATGTGAATGGACAGGATCTCCCAAACTTAATTTACGAATCACATCGTATCCCGCCAACGTCGTATACACATTGCCGTATTGTTCATACAACCGGTTATATCGGTCCATATATTGCGCCTGAGTTGCCACAATGTCCATTAATTTACGGTCGGAAGAAAATAAGTCATCCCCCGCCAATTCATTCGCATCGCTCAGCAGCGCCGTCCCGATAAAAAATTCCAATTCTTCCCCGTTTATTTTACAACTGCCGCCTCTTCCCCGTTTAATGACAAAATGATATTCATCCGGTGTAATTTCAATTGCTTTTTGTACGGACAATAATTCAATATGAACCTTCGGTTCCGTAGTACGCTCAATCGTTAAGCCGTTTTTGGATAAATTTCCCGTAATTTCCCATTGTCCCCGGGTCCGTGTTTGTACAATTTTTCGTAACTCCATTTCAACGGCATGAAAATCGCCGGCCGAATATTCCCGGCCTATCCGTGCCTGCAAAAAATCATAAATAATTTGTATTATTTCCCGCTTTTCTGCGCGCAACGCTTTTAGTACCCGAATTTCTTCCTGCAATGTTTGTAAACTGTCCTGCTTCAAAAAAATCCCCCCCTTTTCTATGGTCTATATAATACACCTAATTTTACTTTTTTTCACTACCTGATAAAAAGAATCAAAAAGAGTGTTCACTCTTCCGTATTTCTTTACTACAACGCAATAAAAAATATACCGAACAGCAAACACTCTTATACCGACCTTATAATAAGCCGATGCAATGTTGAACAATCAAGCTGACAGAAGCCACTCCGAACCAACAAAGTAATCCTAAAATAATAGGACGCAACCCGTTCCGAATCAATCCCAACAAGTGCGTACGCAAACCGATCGCCGTCATGGCCATGACAATAAAGAATTTGCCGGCTTCTCCCAGAAAATGCAATACACTGTGAGGAATTACATGATATCCGACAGTACTGATAATGGACGCAATCACAAAATATAAAATAAAATTCGGAAATACGGCCCGTAAGGAAAAAGCATTGTCCGTATTTTGTCGTTTAGCCACAATAAAAGCAATAATAATGCACACCGGAACAATCATCAACGCCCGTGTTAATTTCGTAATCGTCGCCAATCCTCCGGCAACAGCACTATACGAATAGCCGGCAGCCACCACGGAAGAGGTATCATTAATCGCCGTTCCGGCCCACATCCCGAAGCAGGCATCCGTCATGTGCATAAGGTGCCCCAAAAAAGGAAATAAGAACACAGCAATAATGTTAAATAAAAAAATAGTGGAAATCGAATACGCCACATCCCGTTCCGTCGCTTTAATAATAGGCGCCACCGCTGCAATAGCGGAACCGCCGCAAATCGCCGTACCGACGCCGATCAAAGTCGTCGTATTAAATTGCAATTTTAATAGTTTACCAAAAATGAAGGCCACAATAAACGCGGTAGCTAACGTAAATACCATGACGGAAAAAGAATGCGCACCGGTATGCAATACATGCATCAAATTCATTTCAAAGCCGAGCAGCACAATCGAATATTGCAATACTTTTTTACCGGTATACGAAATCCCTTCTTCCAACACTTCCGGACGATGCACGGCGGCAAAAATCATACCTAATAAAATACCGAAAACAGGACCGCCGACAATCGGAAACTTCCATCCCAGCAAATATGCCGGAACAGCAAACACCAAGGTAAACAACATACCTTTTATTTTAGATACGGACATCCTTACAACACTCCTCTATTCATCATTTAGCCGTATACAAGGAGAAAAAGTAACTTCACATTATTCTGAAAATCCCTCTTGTTTTCGACCATAGAATGAGTGTATCATATAAGAAAGTATATGTAAAATTATATTATTTTATATTTTTAATAGGTAGGAGGTTATTCTATTGAAAAAAAATATTACCTTGCGCCATTTTACTATTTTTATCTGCGTTTGCGAAGAAAATAATATGACGCATGCCGCACGGCGCTTACACATGACCCAGCCGTCCGTCAGTCAAGTGATTCAAGAAATTGAAGGGCTGTACGGCACTCGTCTGTTTGAACGATTAGGCCGCAGTTTGCACATTACCTCTGCCGGCAAGCGCCTACTGCAATACGCCTATCAAATCGTTTCCTTAACCAAACAGATTGAAGCTACCATGACCTCTTTTCAAACCACTATTCCCCTACGCATCGGCGCCAGTGTAAGCATCGGTGAATTTTGTTTAATTGAATACTTACATTTTTTACATACCTATCGAAAACAAGCGCCTATATTTTCCGAAATCCACAACACGACCGAATTGGAATCCATGTTGCTGTGTGATAAGCTGGACTTTGCGCTCTTAGAAGGCGCCATCCGTTCCGAATACATTATCACCCTTCCTTTTATGGAAGATGAATTAATCATCGCCGTTCCCCCGCAACATCCGCTGGTAAAAAAAGGGCGCATTCAATTATCGGATCTGCGAAATTTTCCGATGTTTTTACGAGAAGAAGGCAGCGGTACGCGCAATCTCTTTACCCACATAATGGAAGAACACCATATTCCCTTTCAAATTTGCGGCGTTTACAATAATACGGAATCCTTAAAAAAAGCCGTATTAGCCGGTTTAGGAGGGACCGTATTATCCCGACATTTGGTCCGAAAAGAATGGGAAAACGGAGAATTGGGAATTTTATATATTGAAAATGATCTCTTCCATCGGCACTTCAAAATTGCCTACCATAAAGATAAATTTCTCTTTCCCGCCTTACAAGATGCCTTGACCATCTGCCGCGATTACACCCGCTGGTTTCCCGGTACTTTTTTCACCGCCCGCTCTTGACCGTGCTTCTTCCTCATGCTATGGTACTGTCAGAATAAAATGAAGGAGATCGCCATTATGACGCAAGACAGAAACAAACATTTTTATTTGGGTAAAACCGTCGCCATTGCCGACAACGAAAAATTGACGGCCAAAGCCCGCCAAAGTTTGTATACGGCTCGTGCCGAACACACCATTACCGCCTATCGCTCGGATTGGAATGATTTTTGCGACTGGTGTGAGTATCACGATGTACCTTTTTTTCCTGCCGCTGCCGAAACCATTGTAAATTATATAAATGATTTAGCCGACCATGCCAAGGCCAATACGGTAGCTCGCCGTATCAGCGCCTTAACGGAAAATTTTGATGCCGCCGGCTTACCGGAAAATCCTTGTCGCATGCCCCTTGTAAAAAACGCCGTCCGCGGCATAAAACGCATGAAAGGCACGGCGCAACAGGGAAAACTTCCCATCCTCTTTGATGATATTAAAGAAATGCTTACCTACCTTGAAGGAAATACCTTACAACGCGCCCGCGACAAAGCCATTCTTCTTGTCGGCTTTTACGGCGCCATGCGACGTTCGGAAATTGCCAACCTCGATGTAGGGGACATACGTTTCACCCGCTTGGGAATGCTCTTAACCTTACGAAAATCCAAAACCGACCCTTTTGATCGCGGCCAAATGATTGCCATTCCTTATGTAGCGGATCCGCAAATCTGTGCCGTCCGCGCCCTAAAAGAATGGCTGCAGGAAAGCGGTATCACCGGCGGTCCTTTATTCCGCGGCTTCACGAAAACCCATTCCCTGCGCACCAACCGTATATCCGACAAAACCGTCGCCTTGCTCGTTAAGCAGTATGTCGCACGCATGGGGATGGATCCTCGGGACTACGGAGCCCATAGCCTGCGGCACGGCTTTGCCACCTCCGCCGCCCAACACCATGTAGAAGAACGGCAAATTATGCGCCAAACACGACACAAATCTCAAACCGTTGTTCGTCGCTATATTGATGAAGCCGATCGTCTCATTGATAACCCCATTTTTAAAATTACAGAACAAAAATAACCTCTCCTATAAATAAAATGATTATAAATAAAAAGACAGTTTTCCCGCCATAGAGCGACCCCCGAAAGCGGCGTTTAAAAATCGCCGCCCGAGTGCCGATAGGCAATGGACAAACTGTCTTTGTTACTTTCCCGCCTTTCCCAAGCAGGATATACATCTACCGATTCGCTTACTGCAAATGAGTTAACGGATCGGGGCCGTACTGATTATCCCCTTTCGTTCCTTTCGCAAATAGCAAATAAAGCCAAAATAAAATACCGATATACGGCAAATATAATAAAATACAATACCGACCGCTCTTATCGCGATCATGCAGCCGCCGAATGACAAACATGCCCTGCATAGCACAGAAGCCGATAAAAATCGCAAATAACAAGGTAATTTCACAATAGGATACTGTCGAAAACGTTCGTACCGTATGAAAAATCATCCCGGTCATGCCGTTTGTAAAGGAATCCAATAAGCGATTCGTCATAATCGATCCCCAAATCAGCAACACTATCCAGCCGACCAGCGATCGAATAAAAAAAGACAGGCGTCCCAACCGCCCACGCGGTGAAAAAAACCGTTCAGTTAAGGAATCATCCCGCCACGGCTCATAATACGTGCGCGGATTAAACCCCTTGCATGGCGGATTTTGATGATACGCATCTTCTGCACCGGCAAAGCCGATTTCAAAAGGATTGGTATGATGCGTTTTTTTTACTTCTTTTTCCATATATACCCTCACAATTCTCCCCAAAACCGTTTTCTCCCGATAACCACGGGTCCCCTATACCTTAACTCTCCTCTTTTATAGTATAGCATTCCCTTTGACAAATGAACAGATACTAATAGTATTTCTCACCTGTATCTTTATAAAGACACGAAAAGACGTCGTCACATATAATCCGACGACGTCTTCGCCCTGCCCCCCTTCGGCTGCAGGATACATCTGCTACGCTCATTGCTTTCGCAACAACACTTTTTGTACGGCACGGTACACATCCGCTTCTCCCAAATGATAGGCCTGTACTAATTCTTCGGGATTCCCGGAAGAGCCGAAACAGTCTTGAATCCCCACTGTCTCTACAGGGGTACAACAGCACCGACTCAAGGTTTCACAAACCGCACTGCCTAAACCGCCAATTTGCTGATGTTCTTCACATACGACAACAGCGCCGGTTTGTGCCGCATACCGGCAAATGCCTTCTTCATCCAAAGGTTTGACCGTATGCACATTGACGACTGCCGCTTCTATTCCTTGTGCGGCCAGTTGCGCCGCCACTTGCAAACAGGTGGCCACCATGATGCCGTTAGCAAATAAGGTGACATCCGTCCCTTCTCGCAGACAAGCGACTTTTCCTAAGGTAAACGGCGTATGTTCATTGGTAATAACGGCTACCGGGTTCCGCCCGAAACGTAAGTATGACGGACCTTTCACCGCATATAAAGCCAGTGTTGCTTTATAGGTTTCCCAATAATCACAAGGGACTACGATGGTCATATTCGGAATGGTGCGCATTAACGCCACATCCTCCAGTGCCTGATGGGTCCCTCCGTCGGGACCGACAGAAATGCCGGCATGAGCCCCGCCCAATTTGACATTAAGGCGATTATAACAGACCGTATTCCGAATTTGTTCCCAAGCTCGCCCCGTTAAAAAAACACCGTATGTAGAAACAAACGGCGACAGACCGGCCGCCGCCATTCCGGCAGCCGTTCCTACTAAATCCTGTTCCGAAATACCGACATTCACATAGCGGTCGGCATATTGCCGCCGCACCCAGTCTGTACGAGTGGAAGTGGCTACATCCGCATCCAGTACGATAACTTCTTCATGTTGTTTACATAATTCCAATAATGCCCGACCATAACCGTCACGCATGGGTACTTTTTCCATTACCGTTCCTCCCGGGTCAATTCCCTCATCGCACTCTTGTATTGCCTTTCATTCGGTGCCGTACCGTGCCACTCCGCTTGATTTTCCATATAAGAAACGCCTTTTCCTTTTACCGTGTTTGCCAAAATGACGGACGGCTTTCCCCGCCGTTCTTCGGCCTGTCGAAAGGCCTCATACAATGCCGGTATGCTGTGTCCGTCGACGCACGTTGCGTGCCAGCCGAAACTTTGCCACTGCGTCGCCGCCGCGTTCATATTTTTAATTCCGGCCACGGCATCAACCAGCTGCAACCCATTAACATCGACAATCAGACAGACATTATCCAACTTATGTTGTGCCGCAAACATGGCGGCTTCCCAAATCTGGCCTTCCTGTTGTTCGCCGTCACCGATAAGACAAAATACATGCGATGTCGACTGCTGTCGTTTTAATGCCCAGGCCATCCCGTTGGCAATAGACAAACCTTGCCCCAAGGAGCCTACGGCCATATCCAAACAGGGCAATTTTTCCATATTCGGATGTCCCTGTAAAGCGCTTCCCAATTTTCGCAACGTATGTAAGCTTTCCCGAGGAAAAAATCCTTTATGTGCCAACACACTGTAATATGCAGGCGCCGCATGTCCTTTAGATAAAATAAAACGATCCCGCAACGGATCTTGCGGCTGTGCCGGATTACATCGAAATACATCGGTAAAATACAGCGTCACCATAATTTCTACGGCCGACAATGAACTCCCGGGATGCCCGGATCCGGCCAAATATATAGACTGTACCGTATCCTTACGTACTTGCCGGCACAGCTCTTGTAGTTGTTTGCTCATGCCAACGTGCCTCCTGTCAGCGATTGCTGAAAAATACGGAAAAACGCATCGGTGCTTGCATATTCCGACCAATGCGTTTACAAAAAATCGTATGTCAACACGTATGTTTTCTTTTTACGTGTATATATACGGACAGAACCCCCAGGCTCTCCTCCGCTCTTTGTATTGTACACTGATTATCTAAGCAAGTCAATTTATTATGCGTGTATCGCATAATAAATATAACAGGTCGGTCACTTCTCTTTTTCCGAAAAGGCTGCACCCTCTTGCAACGTTTTCGTCCACGCCTCGGCAACCGCTGCAAATTCTTGTAAATCCAAAGTTTCTCCGCGTCTTTCACCGTCGATCTGCGCCTCCCGCAACATACGCGTTACCGTTTCTTTGGAAATCCCCGCTCCCTGTAACGCATTACGGAATACTTTTCGTCGTTGTGCAAATGCCGCTTTTACCACTTTAAAAAAACGAGCTTCTTCTTGCACCTTTACAGGCGGTTCCGTACGTACTTGTAAGGCTACCACTGCCGAGGTCACTTCCGGTGCCGGCATAAACGCCTGTGGCGGAATTTCAAATAACAGCTCCGCTTGCGTATAATATTGAACCGCAACGGAAAGCGCTCCGTACACCTTACTTCCCGGGGCGGCCACCATACGTTGCGCCACTTCTTTTTGCACCATAAATACCAATCGGCGTATCGGCAATCGTTGTTCCAACAACTGCATGATAATCGGCGTCGTAATATAATACGGCAAATTCGCACACACCGTAAACGGCTTGTGTTCCATAATATCCGGAATGGACACCCGCATAATATCCCCATGTATGACCTGCACATTATCATAATGAGCCAAGGTTTTAGCTAAAATCGGCAACAACCCGGCATCCACCTCTACGGCGCGCACAGCAGCGCCGGTTTCTGCCAGCGCTTGGGTCAACGTACCTATGCCCGGACCGATTTCCAACACTTGCTCTCCGGGAGTTAACGCGGCCGCTTCCGCAATAGCGGCTACCGCCTCATGACGAATGAGAAAATTCTGCCCCAATTTTTTATTCATATGCAACCCGAAGCGTCTTACTATATAGCGCACGACTTCAGGGTTGGCTAAATCCACTTCTTTCATCCGTTGTTCTCTCCCAATTGCGCCAAAGCCGCCTGCCATTCTTGACGGGTGACGCCATAATGATTTAAACGTTGTAAAAATTGTTTCGCATTTCCATAACCGATTCCCAACAACGCACCCAAGGCCTCACGGCGCGTTGCCGCCGTTGCCGTGCCGTTACATCCCGCGTCCCATATATCTTGCATCGTAAAGGTTTCCGACACCGCCATTTCCGTACCTCTGGTTTTTTCCAATGCCCGTACAATCGAAGCCGCCGACGCCTGCTCGACGCCCAAATCATGATTGGCTATCGCTTCTTGCCGAGGAATAAAGGCATGTTTCGCCTTCGGAAAGCGCTGTGCCAAGTACTGCCGAATTCTTTCACCGGCACTGTCGGGATCCGTCAAAATAATAATTCCCCGCTTTTCATACGCACATTGAATTTTTTGCAACGTATCCGGACGCAAAGAAAAACCGTCTGTCGTAATCATATCCGCTTCAATATGAGAAGCTCGAATCCTTGCCGCATCCGCTCGTCCTTCCACCACCAATACTTCTTTAAGCATGTCCGCCGGCCTCCCTTGCCGCCAAAATATATTGTGCCGCCTGCAATACGGCCAATACATTGTGTTCAAACACAATGCCCCCTTGTAAATAAATCACATAGGGCTCCCGTATGGGACCGTCCGCCGATAATTCAATCGAGGACCCCTGCACAAAGTCCCCTGCCGCCATAATGATTTTATCCGCATATCCCGGCATCGCATCCGGAATCGGGGCTACATGAGCATCTACCGGAGAAGAAGACTGTATACCCCGACAAAACAAACACATATTTTCTTCATTTTGCAAATATACGGTTTGAATTAAATCCGCACGCCGCTCTTGCGGAGACGGCGAAACAGTAAATCCCAACCGCTCAAAAACCGTCGCTGCAAACACGGCTCCTTTGATGGCCTGTGCCGTCACATGCGGTGCCATAAAAAAGCCCTGAAAAAAAAGGCGATATCCGGCTGCATACGACCCCAACTCATCGCCCAATCCGGGAGCCGTCAAGTAATCCGCCGCCGCTTCTACCCATTCTTTTTTACCGGCAATATATCCCCCTGTCGGAGCCAAGCCGCCACCGGCATTTTTAATCAAAGACCCCGCTATAATATCCGCTCCCGCTTCCAACGGTTCTTCCCGTGCAGTAAACTCGCCGTAACAATTATCCACAAAACAAATCGTCTGCGGACTGCACGTTTTTACAACTTCCACAATCTTCCGTATATCCGCCGGCGTCAGCGACTTACGCGCACTATATCCCCGAGAACGCTGAATTAAAGCCACTTTCGGCTTATATTCCGTCATGGCTCGGGCGATAGCTTCCAAATCGTACCGATTATCTCGTAACGGTACTTCTTCATACAACACGCCTTTTTCTTTGAGCGACCGCGGCGTATGCCGGGCATACCCGATAACCCCCTGCATCGTATCATACGGAGCGCCCGCCAACGATACCAGCCGCTCGCCCTTTGCCAATAATGCGCACAACACGGTTGCCAAGGTATGGGTGCCGGAAACAAAATGAGGCCGTACCAACGCTTTTTCGGCACGAAACACACGGGCATATACTTCATCCAATTTTTCCCGGCCCAAATCACTATACCCATACCCGGATGTCCCGGCAAATTGAAACGCCGAAACGCGACATTCCTTATACGCTTGCAATACCTTTTCCGTATTTTTCAGAGCCACCCGGTCAATATATTCAAATTGTTCCGCACAAGCTTCCATCGCTTGTTGTCGTAATGTTTCAAAATCTATAGGCACTTCATTATTCCTTTCTGCAAAAAAATGCGGTTACTTCCCGCCACACCGTTTGTACCAGCGACGTTTCCGAAGCGAATGCGGTTTTATCGAACCAGTGAATGTACGGCATGCGACGATACCAGGTCCATTGTCGTTTGGCAAAACGACGCGTACGGGTCTTAATATTGGCTATCGCCTGCGGCAACGATAAAGTACCTTGTATACACGCCGCCAACTCTTCATATCCAATCGCCTTCATCGCCTGATTTTCCGTACCGTATCCGCACCGCAAAAGATATGCCGCTTCCTGTTGCCAACCTGCCGCTATCATGCGGTCAATCCGCTGTTCAATCCGTTGATATAAGATAAACCGGGGTAAGGAAAGACCGATAACATACGCATCATACACCAATCCGTTCGCCTTACCGGCACGTACAAATTTTTTACCCTCACCATGTTCGATAGCGGCTACCAAGCGCACCAACCGATTGGTATTAGCCAGCAATTCATGCCAATCCGCCGGTTCCCATGCCGTTTCACGGATAATATATTTGCGCAATGCCGTTTCTCCTAACGAGGCAATACGTTGCCGAGCTTGTGCTCGCTGCGCCGTAGTAACGGACGGCGCGGAAAAATCATACCCTTCCAGCAAAGATTGCACATACAGACCGGTGCCGCCGACCAACACGGGAATTTTTCCCCCGGCATTAATACGCCGAATAAGTTCCTTTGCCTGTGCGCAAAACAAAGCCGCCGAATAGGGTTCTCCCGGTTCGGCAATATCAATCAAATAATGACGATGCCCGGCCAACTCCGCTGCGGACGGTTTGGCCGTACCGATATTCATATGCCTATAAATTTGATACGCATCCCCGGATATAAGCGGGGCCTGCAACTTTTTTGCCAACGCCAAGCTGAGTGCCGTTTTTCCCACGGCGGTCGGTCCCACAATAGCGATTACCTTATCCATGCTTCCACTCTCCCTTTAGGATGACATACTGAATGCGGCTATATTTTCCCCCTATTTTTGTACCCGAAAAAGCGTTTTCCCGGGCTGTATGAAAGGCCCTTTCTTTGATTACTACACGAGCACATTTTTTTAAAGCTTGCTGAATAATTGACGGGGACAGTGTGGTACGAGGCAAAAGAGACCGTAACGGTTGAAAATTACTGCTCGTCATAATCGGACCGGTAAACATGGGGTCAAAATAAATAACATCAAACGGCTCCCGTATGCGTTCCAATGCCTCCGTATAATCAGCAACTTTTAAAGAAATACGTCGTAACGCCGCCGTTACATCCGCTTGTTGATGTACATAATGTTGAAACCCCCACGCCGTTATTGCCGCCAATTCAGGAGATTTTTCCCACGCCTGCACCTCCGATCCCGCCGGCAGACCGAAAGAAAGAATCGCCGCATCCGCTCCCAATCCGCAGGTGCAATCCAGTACCCGTCCCGCTTGTTTCAATCCTACTGCCGTCAATAAATAATCCGGTTCCTGTCTTCGCAACCGCTGAATTCGCAACTGTGCCATTTGCAAACTAAAAAAATGTCTCCCTGTAGGCGTAATCAGTTCCGGTCCCTGTGCCGTATATACCAATAAAGGGTACCCGTAGTCGGTCGCCAACGCCGACAAACTGCGTTTGTTCCGCAAAATAAACGTATGATTCGTCCGGATCGCCCACTTTTGAGCCGCTTTTACAATTGTTTCTCCGGCATTTACGGAGGTGGTTACAATCGGGCTCATGTGCGTTTAAACAATTTCGCCAACTCGGCGGCCGTAAACCGAATAATCACCGGACGTCCATGAGGGCAAACAAACGGTTTTTCTGTTCGGAACAAGTCTTCCAATAATTTTTGCATTTCCCGTATCGTAATTTTATCCCCCGCCTTAATCGCACCCCGACAAGCCATATATGCCAACGCGCGATGACGAATCGTCGCCTTATCCCAATGTTTATTTTCCCGCAATCCCCGACATATAGTTTGTAACGATTCTTTAATTTCTCCGCCGGGCAAATCCGCCGGTACTTCCTCTATCCGTATCGTCGTCGGTCCCGCTTCCGAATACGTATATCCCAACTTACGAAACAACTCCCGCTGTTCGGTAAGAAGAACCATATCCGTTTCATCCGCTTCCACAAATTCCGGCGTTAATAATTGCTGACTCGGTACATTTTCCATTTGTCGGCAAAACCGATCATAGCGTACCCGTTCATGTGCCGCATGTTGATCAATAATATATAAATCCCGTCCTTTTTTAGCAATAATATAGCAATCCGCCACTGCCCCCAAAGGAACAAAATCCGTTTCTTCTTCAAAATGAATCTGCGCATCCGGTCGGGTCGTCGCCTCCCCGGCGTGTAAAGCAACCGAAAAATCCCGTTCGGTCCCCGGCGCCGCAGTATACGGATTTTCACGCCTTTCCCGCACTGACGCCACCGGCGCCGATGCCTGCAAAGCGGAACCCCGATGCGCCGCATATCCGGCCGAACGCCGTTCTTCGGGAATTTCCGGTAAAGTCAGAGCGGTCGGCTCCCACACCCGCTCCGGTTCCTGCGTACGCACAAAATCCGCCGCCGCTTCTTCCCTATGTTGCAGTTGTCGCGAATCGGCCGCAATCGGACGGGCAATCCGCTCCGGTTCTTCCTGCGCGACCAGGGCGCCGACAATCGCATGATACACGGCGCGATACACCGCTTTTTCATCGGCAAACTTGATTTCCGTTTTTGCCGGATGCACATTGACATCCAAGGCCGCCGGATCCAGTTGAATATGTAACAACGCAAAGGGATAGCCTGCTTTAGGCAACATCGCATGATACGCATTATCTATCGCTTTAAATAACATGGGATTATATACAATCCGATGATTGACCACACACGTTTGCCACATACGCGAACTTTTTAAAATCGACGGTCTGCCGACAAACCCCGACACGCCGATTTCTTCAGTTTCCGAAGCGCCTAAAGGGAACACTTCTTTAGCCACTTCCGCGCCATAAATATCGGCAACGGTCTCTTGTAAGGAACCGGAACCGCCCGTCTGCAAAGTCGTACGGCCGTTATTGATAAAAGTAAATCCGATCGCCGGATGAGCCAGAGATAATTTGGTCAACATTTCACTGATTTTTGCCGTTTCCGTACGCGTACTTTTTAAAAATTTCCGCCGTGCCGGCGTATTAAAAAATAAATCACTCACTTCCATCGTGGTCCCCGCAGGAGCCCCCACTTGTTCTTGGGTAATAATTTCACCGGCTTGTAACACTAAATGCGAGGCAAATTCATCTTCTTTACGCCGCGTCGTAATTTGAAAATGAGAGACAGCGGCAATACTCGGCACCGCTTCCCCGCGAAACCCTAACGACGTAATAGAAAAAATATCTTCCACCGTACGAATTTTACTCGTTGCATGCCGCACGATACAAATCCGCGCATCTTCCGGTCCCATACCGCAACCGTCATCCGTCACCCGCATATAGGACTGCCCGCCATCGGCAATTTCCACTTCAATCATCGTTGCTCCGGCATCAATGGAATTTTCCACCAACTCTTTAATGCACGAAGCGGGACGTTCCACCACTTCACCGGCGGCAATTTTATTACGTGTCGCTTCATCTAAAACAGCAATGACCGTACTCATCCGACTCCGCTCCCCTCTTTCGCTTCTTTTTGTAAGGCATACAAAAAGGAAATCGCTTCAATGGGCGTTAAACCGTTAATATCCACTTCCAACAAGCGGGTCAAAACAGGATTGGCAAATAACCCTTCCGCCCCGACAGTATCCCGCTTTTCCGAGGGACTTACCTGACAAGGCCGATGTTCCGCCGTTTCCAGCTCCTGTAAAATCACTTCCGCCCGCTTCAGCAATCCTTCCGGCAGCCCTGCCAGACGCGCCACATGCAGCCCGTAACTGCGATCGGCACCGCCCGGAATAATGCGACGTAAAAACGTAATATCCCGGCCCCGTTCTTTAACGGCAACCGTATAATTTTTTATTTTTTTCGACATCGTACTCATATCTGTAAGTTCATGATAATGCGTAGCAAATAACGTCAAAGCATGTACTTTTTTTAAACAATATTCAATAACGGCACGAGCAATAGACATCCCGTCAAACGTACTGGTACCTCTCCCGATTTCATCTAAAATCAACAAACTGTTTTGTGTGGCATATTGTAAAATATGCGAAACTTCCTCCATTTCCATCATAAAGGTACTTTGCCCCGTCAAAATATCATCCGTAGCCCCAATACGGGTAAAAATACGATCTACCGGACAAATGGAAGCTTCCCGCGCCGGAATAAACGAACCGATTTGCGTCATCAACACTAAAACCGCAACTTGACGCATATACGTTGATTTCCCCGCCATATTGGGGCCGGTAATTATCAATATTTCATGCGTATCATGATTTAACACCACATCATTCGGCACAAAAAGAGCATTTTTTACATAGTGTTCCATAATCGGATGCCGGCCGTCGACAATGCGAATTTGTCTTTCTCCGTTTAATTGCGGGCGTATATATCGGTTTTCTTGTGCCGCCACCGCCAAACTGTGCAGGCAATCCAATTGCGCTAAAGCCCGTGCCGTTTCTTGCATATCATGAATATGCGTTTGAATACGTTGCCGCACTTCGCCATACAACGCATATTCCAACGCCAACATCCGTTCTTGTGCCGTCAGTACCTTAACTTCAAACTCTTTTAAGGCCGGCGTAATATATCGTTCCGCGTTAACCAAGGTCTGTTTACGAATATAATACTCCGGCACGGGTTTCGTATTGGCATGAGAAATTTCAAAATAATAACCGAATACTTTCGTATACCCTATTTTCATTTTAATGCCGGTACGTTCCCGTTCTTTCGCTTCCAATTCTTGCAAAAATTCCTTACTGTTGGCACCGATACGGCGAATTTCATCCAACTCGGAAGAAAATCCTTCCCGTATAACCCCGCCATTCCGAATGACCTGCCCCGGTACCTCTTTGATGCTGCGACATAATAAATCATAGACCTCGTCATGCGTATGAACCGCTGCGATAAGGTCCCGTAAAATAGGGCTGGTCACCTGCTGCAAAGCTTGTTTTAACGTCGGCAGAACTCCCAACGATTCCCGTAAAGCAACATAATCTTTAGGACTCACCGTACCCGTTTCAATACGTGTCAAAATACGTTCAAAGTCATAAATTTTTTCTAAAATATCGGTAACATCCTTGCGCAGTACGCTATGCTGAACTAATTCCGCCACGCCTTCTTGCCGGCGCATAATCTGCGTACCGGACAGAAGAGGCGTTTCCAGCCACTTACGCAACAACCGCCCTCCCATCGCCGTGCAGGTATGATCCAGCACGGCTAAGAGCGTTCCCTTGCGGCCGCCGTCCCGCACATTACGGGTAATTTCCAAATGATGCAGGCAGGCCGCATCCAACACTAACCGTTGCTCTTGTTGTAACGGTTCCAACGTGTGAAAATACGAAATATCACATTTCATAACCTCCGTCACGTACGACAACAACAAGCCCAAACAATAGGACGCCGCCTTTGCCGCAGCCATCATCTCCACCGTAAAATATTGGGTTCCTACCGCTTCATAGTCCACATCCGTCCGAATATCCGGCTCCGTAAGGACGCAATTCCCCTCCCGTTGCTGTAAAATTTTCCGAATCCCGTCTTTTTGCGCCGCCGTCAAAGAGCCGAGCAATAATTCTCGCGGCGCATATACACTTACCATATCCCCGACTATACTTTCCCAGCCGTCCGTGTCGCAAACCTGCCACCAACATTCTCCCGTGGTCACATCGGCCAACACGAACGAAACGGACGCCGCACTTGCCGTCATACACGCCAAGTAATTATTCTGTTTGGCAGCCACCGCATGTTCCATCGTAATCGTGCCGGG
>NZ_AFIJ01000019.1 GCF_000214495.1 Megasphaera lornae
GCGTTTATAATACTGTTTTTATTGATATAAAGTATGTTCCGGATGAATGTATTCGCTTTCCAAGTTACGGGAACAGATACTATCAAATAACAGGAATAGATGAATACAGCAGGAAACGAGTGCTAAAAATCGTAAAAGAAAAGAGTACCTATGAAACGGGTAAATATCTAATGGAACTTGAGGAAAAAATGGGATTTCCCATTCGCATGATTCAGGTAGACAATGGCTATGAATTTGTAAATGATGATGAGCGAACCGCTAAGGATAGTGCCTTTGAAAAGATAGCTAAAGCATTACATATGGAATTAAGAAGGATTGGATCCTACTCACCGTGGCAGCATGGCAACGTTGAGCGAAGTCATAGAGAAGATGGAAAAATTCTTTATGGAAGAAAAGTCGTTATAAGCGAACAAGAACTGATAAGACAAGCAGCAAAACATGAAGCCGGATATAATAAAACCGCAAAGACCGGTCTTACTTTCAAAAATCCCAACCAAGTTGTGTCGGAATACTTCTCAACGTGTAACCTATGTGTTGACAACTAAGACGGAGATTGCAAAGCTGTTTATAAAAAAGTATTGACAAGAAATTCCTTTTATAGTAAACTGACATAGTCAGTTAATCAAGGAGTGGTACTCAAGAGGCTGAAGAGGACGGTTTGCTAAATCGTTAGGGCTCGTAAGGGTCGCGAGAGTTCGAATCTCTCCCACTCCGCCAAATAAAGACAAAGATTTCAGATCGTTCTGAGTTCTTTGTCTTTTTTTAATAGGAAATGTAGGGGCGATGAGGATAGAATGGATGAAAAAGAGCGCGATATGGAGAAACATGTATCCCGAACGATTTGGGTTACTCACAAAAACGGGATTTCCCTGGAAGCCGGGCGAAAAATGAATGAAATGGGATTTTGTCACGGTGTGACAGGTCGCGGCGGCGGCGTAAGTAAGGCCCCTTATGACTCTTTGAATGTAGCGTTGCATGTAGGGGATGACCCGAAAGCGGTACTGGAAAATCGAAGGCGATTGTGTCAAGTAATAGGCTGTTCTTTGCCCGATATTACTATGGCCAAGCAGACCCATGAGGATCACATTGTGGCGGTAGGTGCGGCGGAGCGCGGCTGCGGAGCAGGGAGTTATGCAACCGCTCTGGATCATACGGACGTGTTGATGACGGATGAAAAATATACGCCGTTGCTGATTTGTGTTGCAGATTGCGTGCCTATTATTTTGTATGATTTTCATCGCCCGGCATGTGCGGTTATTCATGCCGGGTGGCGCGGAACGGCCGCACGGATTGCGGCTAAAACGGTTTTTGCCATGACCGTAGCTTACGGCTCCCGCCCGGAGGAATTATTCGCGTTTATCGGTCCGTCTATTAGTGCGGCGCATTTTGAAGTGAGTCGATCTACGGCGGATATTTTTAAAAAGTCGGGAGCGATGTATGCATCGTGTGTATATGATGGGGAAGGTGCGCGAACCGTTGATTTATGGAAAGTGAATCAGTTGCAGTTGAAAGAAGCGGGACTAAGAGAAGAACATATTGCCATGACTCGTTTTTGCGTTTTTTCACATGCCGATAAATTTTTTTCTTATCGCCGGGACGGCGGGATTACAGGGCGGATGGCTGCTTTTGCGATGTTGTCCTGACGGCTGTAAAGGGGCGGTGGCGATATTTTTTATAAAAATTACTGGTAATTCTACTTCTGAATAGATATAATAAATAATGTGTAGGGTTTTATCAGTACTTTATAAAACGTTCGGAGGAAACGCCTTGATTAAAGAAAATATAGAATTTGTAAGAAAAAAAATACAAGCAGCCGCCGATCGTGTAGGTGTAAATGATAAGATTACATTGGTGGCGGTGACTAAAAATCATCCGGTGTCATGTATGCGGGAAGCCGCTTCGGCCGGCATTACACAGGTCGGCGAAAATCGTGTGCAAGAAGCCTTACAAAAACAAAAAGACTTTCCGAATAATACGTTGACATGGCATCTTATCGGTCATTTACAAACGAATAAAGCGAAAGCGGCGGTGGCACACTTTGACTTAATTCATTCTGTAGATTCGGAGCATTTGTTGCTCGCCGTTCAAAAAGCGGCGGCACAGATTGGAAAAATACAGCCTGTTTTATTGCAGGTTAATGTGGCTCGTGAAGAAAGTAAATACGGTATGGCGGTAGAGGAGTTTCCGCACATTTGCCGACTCGCGAGTTCCTTATCACATGTTTGTGTACAGGGATTCATGTGTATTGCGCCGAATGTTGCACAAGTAGAAGAGGTACGTCCTGTTTTTCGCATTGCACATGCGTTATATGAAGATATGAAACAGAAATTTCCGACCGGACAAATTCGGTATCTATCGATGGGCATGACACATGATTTTGAAATCGCAATAGAAGAAGGCGCCAATATAGTCCGTGTAGGGACGGCTATTTTTGGAGAACGTAATTATTGAGGAGGAGTACATAATGGGTTTAAAAGGGTTGTTAAATCGCACTGCCAATTTATTGGGAGGCGGTTCACAAGATGAATTTGAAACAGATGATTACGGATATGAAACAGACGAATATGAAGCGGAAGAGGAACGACAAGTACAACCGCGGCGGAATTCATTAGCCGCACACGCCGGCAATAATGCCGGATATCCTACGCGACAGGAGAAAAAATTACAAATGATGATAGTGGAACCGGAATCGTTTTCGGATGCGAAAACGATTGCAGATTATTTGCGGCAACGTAAGCCTGTAGTTATTAATTTTGAAGCTACCGACAGCGAAGTTACGAAACGGGTGATTGATTTTGTCAGCGGAGCCACGTATGCCGTAGACGGAAGAATTCAACGAGTGGGGAAGGATATTTTTTTGTGTGCGCCGGATAATATCCTAATTGATAAAGGTAAGCCGGATTATAGCGGCTTCAGTGCGACTCCTCCCAGTTTTTCGATGCCTGCCGACAATCATGACGGCTCCTCGCAGACGTAGGGGGTACGAGTGAAGAATAAAGAACGGCTTGTTCGTTATTATCAAGGAACGGATAACGGGGCATTGGCCGCCCGTTTAATAGAGTTGGCGGAGTATGTGTGTAAAGGCAGACCCTATGCGGTCAGTGATTTTGTGTCTCCGGGAGCTGTACAAATAGGGGAGACTATTTGCGCACAGGATACGGACGTTCATTTACAGTGCGACGGCGGTTATGAAGGTGCGGAAAGAGTTCGTATGGCCTTTGTTCGCAATGGGTACGAAGGTGCGGTCGATTTTTCCATACGGGCATGTCGCCTGGTTTGGGATAGTCGGTATCGACTGTTGACGCATAGAGATGTATTGGGCTCGCTTATGGGTTTGGGTGTAGAACGGGCAAAATTTGGCGATATTATTATGGCGGAAGACGGTGCGGTACTTTTGCTGGATGCGAATATGGAATCGTATGTACAACAACATTTACAGAAAGTTTCTATTGTTACGGTACAGATTGCGCCGTATGATTTGAAGGAGATTGCACCGCGACAAAAAAAGGTAAAAGAAATAAAAACGACCGTCGCTTCTCTACGGTTAGACGCAATTGTCGCCTCCGGTTTCGGTATTTCCCGCACGAAAGCGGCGGCAGCGATTAAGGGTGAACGGGTGCAATTAAATTGGCAACCGATAAAAAGTTCCTCGCGGGAAGTACGGGTCGGTGATTGTATTTCTTTACGCGGTAAGGGAAAAATGGAAGTTGGCGAAATTACGGGAATTTCTCGTAAAGGAAGAACCGGTGTATTGTTAAAACGGTATATTTAAATCGCATGCGGGCAGGTTGTATAAAAGGTGAGGAGGTATAGAAATCATGCTGACACCAATGGATATTCATAATAAAGAATTTAAACGCGGATTCCGCGGGTATAGTGAAGAAGATGTAGATGCATTTATGGAAGATATTGCCGGAGATTATGAAAAAGTATTTCGGGAAAATTGCGAATTAAAAGAACAAAATGAAAAAATTCAAGACAAATTGAATCAATATGAAAAAATGGAAAAAACGATGAATAATACGCTTATGTTGGCACAGCAGACGGCGGATAATGCGAAAGTCACTGCGCAAAAAGAAGCGGATCTCATTTTGCAGGAAGCGAATAATAAGAGTAAACAAATGATGGATGAAACGCTGTTGAATTTGCAAAAATCTCGACAAGAGTTAGATAAGTTGACTGCGCAAATTCGTGCGTTTCGAGAAAAATGTCGGGCTATTTTATCCAGTCAATTGCGGCTGTTGGATGATATGACGTTGGAAGGAAAAAATAAAGAAGAAGTATCCGGGGACAGTGCGGAAAAAGATAAGGACCATAACCGGTAATATAAATATGTTGGGATATACTCTCTTTTCTTGTTGTGCAGGCAGTGAAGAGGGTATATTTTCATATGGAGGAAGGCATGATAAAAAAGATAGCAAGCTTGGTGTTCATGGCAAGCTTTTTGTGTGCCGGTGCAAGTGCGTATAATCCGTATGCACCGAATCAGTTTGACATAGTGCAACATAATGAATGGGAATATCGGGCGGGAATGAAACTTTTTCAAAGCGGCTTAATTCCGGAGGGCGCGAATAAATTTTCCCCTTCGTATGCCTTGACGCGGTTTGAATTGACACAATTAGTTGCCTTGGCCGTTCATCGCAGAAATAAAGCGGATAAAGATATACAAACGCTTATTGATTCGCTACAACGGGATCTACAAAATGATTTATCGTATGTCGATCCGTCTATACCGGCGCTGCGACAGAAGGGACCAAGCGCATGAAAGACAGGAAAATTCGCTTGATTGCATCGGATTTGGACGGCACGTTATTACGGCGGGACGGGACGATTTCCGCTCGCACGCAAGCGGCTTTACAGAATGCACGGGCGGCAGGGATTGTTGTCACGTTGGCAACCGGGCGAATGTACGGCACGGCGGTGCCGTATGCCGAGCAGTTACAGTTGGGAGATGTACCTCTGGTTTTGTATAACGGCGGGTTGATTCAACACGCAAAAAGTCGGGAAATTATATACTGTAAAACTATTTCGTCGGCAGCGGCAATTGCATTGCTGCAACTGGTCAAACAGGAAGGGTGGCAAATACAGGCCTATATCAAGGATCAGGTGTATGTGCCGGAACGATGTGCATGGGTGAAAACATATGAACAAAGAACGCATTGTCGAACCGTGGTTATGGGCTCGGCTTTTTATACGTTAAAAGAAGCGCCGATGAAATTTGTCAGTCGCAGTACTTATGAAGAATTGGAACGACGGCGAAAATGTATAGAAGCGATATTTCCGAAGCAATTTGCGTTTACATATTCAGATCCCACTTTTTTGGAAATTATGCCCCGTTATGTAAGTAAAGGACAGGGGTTGTGTTTTTTGTGTAAACAATTGAAAATTTTACCGGCGGAGATGATGGTTTTCGGGGATTCACAAAATGACCTCTCTATGTTTTCGACCGGGGCTTTTTCCGTAGCCATGGGAAATGCATCGGCAGCCGTAAAATCGATGGCGGTTGCAGTGACCGCTACGAATGAACAAGACGGCATTGCGGATATGGTGGAACGATATGTTTTAACATAAAGGAGGCTCTTATGGAATATTTTCATTTAATTATTGTAACAGGCATGTCCGGCGCCGGGAAAAGTCATGCTGTGCAAGTCTTGGAAGATATGGGGTATTTTTGTATTGACAATATTCCGCCAGTGTTGATCCCGAAGTTTGCCGAATTATGTATTCAAGGCGGTCAACGGGTGCGCAATGTGGCGTTGATTGCGGATATTCGCGGGGGAGAATTTTTTGATGCCGTGAGTCAGTCTTTAAAAGAATTGAAAGAACAGCATATTTCCTATGAAATATTGTTTATTGAAGCTTCGGATCAGGTTTTAGTGCGACGGTATAAAGAAACGCGACGGGTACATCCGTTAGCTCCGCATGAACGGCCGGTTCAAGGTATTTCTTTGGAACGGAAACGCTTGTCCGCCTTACGGAGTCAGGCGGATACCATCATTGATACTTCAAATTTAACGCCGAAAGAATTGAAAGACTTGATTATGAAAAAATATGCGATTCATGAGCGCAAAAAAAGTATTGACGTCACGATTGTGTCGTTCGGTTTCAAACACGGCATGCCGATTGATGCGGATTTAGTGGAAGATGTGCGTTTTTTGCCGAATCCTTATTATGTGGAAGAATACCGAAATAAGTCCGGACGCGTACCGGCCGTACGGGAATATGTGGAAGGCTTTGCGGTTACTGCCGCATTTAAAGAAAAATGGTTTGATATGATAGATTTTTTATTGCCCCATTATGAACGGGAAGGGAAAAGTCAATTAGTGATTGCTGTCGGTTGTACAGGCGGCATGCATCGCAGTGTATGTATGGCGGAAGCCTTATATAAACATTTGCGTGATAATAAGATTGCCGTCTCTATTGAACATCGAGATTTGCAAAAAAATGAAGTGGAAGAAGACGCTCCCGGATATGAAGGTATGTGAGGGAGGTGAAACTATATGCGCGTTTTTAAGTGGCTTCATCCGGGATTGCAAATAAAGCGGTGGTTGTTTTTATTTGGTCTGGGAATGATGGCAACCAGTTTCGGTTTGGTTCTTATGTTTAATTACCAATGGTTGGCACAAATGGAAGAATGGATGTTTCGCGTATTATATGAAGTAACCGGCCATTATAATTATACAGTATTGGCATCATGCGGTATTGCGATCGTAATTTTGGGAATTATTATTATGAGTGTGGCTACGAGAAGATTGATTCGCACCATGGTAGGGGTAGTGATTCCGAATGAATCGGGCAATATCAGTGAACTTATCTTATCGAATTTGCAACGAACGAAAGGTCCTAAAGTGGTGGTTCTCGGCGGCGGTACAGGACTGTCCATTATGTTGCGCGGTTTGAAAACTAAAACATACAATCTTACGGCGATTGTTGCTGTGGCCGACGACGGCGGTTCTACCGGACGCATCCGGCAAGATTTGGATATTATTGCGCCGGGAGATTTGCGAAATTGTATGGTAGCGTTAGCCGAAAAAGAAGGGCTGATGGAAAAGTTGTTCGCACATCGTTTCGGCGGGTCCGGGAATTTGACAGGCCACAGTTTCGGCAATTTATTTATTGCGGCGTTAATAGAAGTATTGGGTGATGTGGAAGAAGCCATGGAAGCGGCCAGTAAAGTCTTAAAAGTTCGCGGTAAAGTGATTCCGTCTTCATCGGATAAAATTTTTCTCCATGCCGAAATGAATGACGGCAGGATTGTGAATGGCGAATCGCAGATTCCGTTGGCACAGGGCAAAATAAAGCGGATTTTTACAACGCCGGCACAACCGCAGGCGATTCAATCCGCCATTGAGGCCATTCGTTGTGCAGATGCCGTTGTGTTAGGTCCGGGAAGTCTTTATACCAGCATTATGCCCAATTTATGTGTGCCGGAAATTGTACAGGCATTGTGCGAATGTAATGCTAAGAAAATTTATATATGTAATGTTATGACCCAACGAGGAGAAACCGATTCGTATACGGTAGCGGATCACGTGCGAGCTATTCACCGACAAGTAGGATGTCATTTAATTGATTTCGTAGTAGCCAATAACGGTAATATTGATACGGCGATTTTACAGAAGTTTGTTTCTCAAGGGGCCCATCCCGTGCAAATTGATAAAAAAGCGGTACAAGCGGAAGAGGCCGTGCTTATTTTAGCGGATTTGGTTAATCCCGTCAGCGGTATTACTCATGATACTACGAAGTTGGCGAATGTATTGCTGGATTTGATTAATGCGATGCGCACCGATTTGTCGCCGGAATTATTACAATATTATTTAAAGCGATTTAATAAAAAACATCGGTAAGGAGGTCTCATGTCTTTTGCAGAAGAAGTGAAAAATGAAATTGCCCATTATAAGACGTGGGATGCGGCGTGTCGCAATGCGGAATTGTCCGCGTTGTTATGGATGGGCGGGGAAGTATTGCGGGGAAGTCGGGGGCAACTCGGCATAGCGTTTACAACGTCTCATAATGCCGTGGCGCGCAGAGTGTTGCAAATGTGGCGACAGGCGTTTTCCATACGTCCGGAAGTTAGAGTCAGAAAAGGCTTACGGTTGCGAAAACGAAATTATTATATTGTGCAGATTCCGCCGTCCGCCGCCGGAGCGGCGGCGTTGCAAGCGTTGGCGGTATGGCCGGAGAACAAAGAAGCGGCACCGTTGTCACTAACCGGAATGGAAGTGCAGCGTGCTTTTTTGCGCGGCGCTTTTATGGGGAACGGGTCTGTAAATCAGCCTAAAGGCGATTATCATTTGGAAATTGTAACGACGCGATTATTCTTGGCGAAAGTGGTCTTACGACTTATGAAGCGATTTCATTTGCCGGCACGCATGACCGACCGAAAAGGCGCGTATTTAGTGTATATAAAAGAAGGAAACGGAGTAGCGGATTTTTTGCAACAAATCGGCGCGACGCAAGCGTATTTACAATTTGAAAGTGTGCGGGTAGTAAAAGAAATGAGAAATAACGTAAATCGCGTGGTCAATTGTGAAACGGCCAATCTTCAAAAAACCGTGGATGCCGCTGTTAAACAGCGAAGAAATATTGAAATTTTACAGGCTGTCGGGAAATATGGCAAACTTTCCCTTAAGTTGCAGGAAGCCGCAGAATTACGGTTGGCAAATCCTGAAGCCACGTTGAGCGAATTGGCGGCGAAGTCGGGATTGACTAAATCGGGATTATCCCATCGATTTAAAAAAATCGCCTTATGGGCGGAGAATGAAGGGCAACATAAAAATGAGAAAAAGTAAATGGTATACGTATGTAAGTATAGGTTTGATTTGGTTGGGCGTGGTCGGCATTGTCCAGGCCGCTTCTCCTGCCGATATGGATGTGATGAAATACATTTCGCGCAGTTCGATGACGCCGATGGCAATGCAGCCGCCTGTAGACACGGGTACTTTATTGTTTTCCGATTCGCCGGAATATGCGGGGGCGGACGGTATTTTATATGCGGATAAAGTAGCGGGAAATGCACGGTTATATTTTTATCATGTGAATGATAATGCATACGATCGAAAAATTGTGGCAGTGGCCTACAATCCGTCGTCCAAATTGGTTATTGCGCAAGTTAAAAATTGCCAGTATGCCCAACCGGATACTTCGTATTATAAAGTGGGAAAAGAGTTATCGACCGGGTATTATAAAAACGCACCTGCTGCCGGCGGTGTAGTCATTATGCCGCAGGATTATGCGCTTCTCAGCGAAGCATTAAATACGGTTACTGTGCATCCGGCAGAATTATTTTCCGGAATTTTAGATATTCATACTTCCTCACCGTTGGTTATTTCTTCGGTTATTATGCCTGTAGAAGAAGACCCCATATCTTTTATGAAGCAACAAGTGTATTTGCCGAGTGATCGTTCTAAATTGCGGGGAACTTTTCGCGGCAAAGATCGTTTGTTGAAAACCTTGATTCCCTATATGACACAAATCGGTACCGGATATATTAAATTGGGCGACAATGTATTTGATCGGTTTTTACAAGGATGGGACAGTATGGATCGACGCCATACGGATGATCGCGGCAATTATGGCGTGGATTATACGATTCAGGTTCAGACGGAAGGAGAAGGAAATATTCACTTATATTTTAATCCGCAAGGGGGCGCGTATGCGGGAGTAGCGGAAATTATATACAATAAGGGAACGCGAAAAGAACATAAAAAAATCGTGTCTTTACCGGAACATACATTAAGTTTGGGGAATAAAGATATGTACGCTATTCAGTATGTAGATACGTTTCCGGCGGGACAGGAAGTCACCTTGCATGTGATGCCTCCGGGAGCGGCTAATTTACCGGTGCGGTTTATTTTTGTGCCGGAGAAGAACTATCGGCAAGCGGTACAGGCGGTTGCCGCACAGCATACCGATACGCCGGGGGCGGAAGAAATGCCGGGCGCAGCGGCGGGGAATGCGAGAATCCAACAATTATTGGCGGAATTATAAGGGATATAAAGGTGCGATTTTTATTGCGGGAAATGTAACCGAAAAAAGGAACGACTCTAGTTTCATAGAGCCGTTCCTTTTTTCGGAAGTTACAGCAGTGTCGTAAGCTCCTGCAAATGTTGCATGATTTTGATATGCGGAAAGTTCGCGAAGGCCGTTGCCGGCGTTACGCCTGTCGTGACGGCGGCAAAGTCTATGCCGCTATTGACGGCAGTTTGGGCATCAATCGTACTGTCTCCGATATATAAACAGGCGTCGGGGACTATGTTGTAGCGACGGCACAGTAACTTTATACCTTCCGGAGAAGGCTTCGGTGTTTGTACATCTTCTACGCCGATAATACCGTGAATGAAGGCGGTCAAGTTTTCCTTGACAATTGTTTCTTGAATTCGTGAGCGAGTTTTGGAAGAAACAATATAGCAAGAGGCTCCCTTTTCGGTTAAAAATTGTAGTGTTGATTTGGCGTCTTCATATAAATGCGTATTGGAAACCATATAAAAATCGGAGTAGCGAATTTTATACAAATGAATCAATTCTAAAATTCGCTCGCTATTTTTTTCTCCCGTTAATTTAGCCATCGCTTCATACATAGGCATGCCGATGGTCGCATAAATTTCAGGACGCGGTACGGGCGCATATCCCTCATCGGCAAAGAGCATATCGAAGCACATGGCAATTCCTTCTTCCGAATTGACCAAGGTATAATCAAAATCAAAAATATACGCGCTGTACATTATTCTTTAGGAGGTTCGGTGCCGAACCATTTTTTGTAAAGTTTGGCATACGTGCCGTCCGCTTTTAAGTCATCAATCGCCTTATTTACTTTGGCTAACTGTGCGTCATTTCCCTTTTGTAAGGCTAACGCTACCGGATCGGGAGCTAGTTTGGCTTTGCCGGCAATTTTTAAATCTTTATTGCCGCCTTGCTGTAAATAGTATAAAGCGACCGATTTATTGATAATAACGGCATCGCATGTTTTATTGTTCAACTCCATCCAACCTTGACTATTGGCATCATACTGCTTTACTTTGGCTCCGGCGGCTTGCCCCAGATCGACGCCTTGCGTACCTACTTGAGAACCTACGGTTTTGCCGGCCAGACTTTCAAAGCCCTGAATGGCGGTATTATCTTTCCGAACCACTACGACATAGCCGTCATGGAAATACGGTTTGGTAAAAGCGACTTGTTTACTCCGTTCCGGAGTGGCATCCATTCCGGAAGCGATCATATCGATTTGACCGCTTTTTAATGCCGGAATGAGGGCATCAAATCCCATATTTTTAATTTCTAATTTTACCCCCATTTTATCGCAAATAGCTTGTGCAAAATCAATATCAAAGCCTTTGAAATTGTCATTATCGGCAAATTCGAAAGGCGGGAAGGTGGGCTCTAACCCGACGGTAAACGTTTTGTCGGTGTTTTCCTGTGAGGACGGCGAAGAACCGCATCCGGCGGCAAAGGCGACTGTCGTAATAGCGACGGCGGCTGCTGCAAAGTATTTTTTATTCATCATACAACATCTCCTTTTTTTATAAAGTACAAAAAAATGTACGTGCATAAATTATACTATATTTTTGTATAAAAAGAAATAGAAGAAATAAATAAATTCCTTTTGTGTTTAAGAATTTGTATAGGAGATACATGACAGTACTACAAAAACTAAACGTATTAGGAAAGGCAACACTATATAGTGACAGAGTATTTTATGGAAATATAACAGGGAAGAGGAGGGGCGGGACGGGAACATGCACACATACGGTAACTGCGGCGGCAAACTGAATTCGGTCTTGACAGGGAAGAAGATATGAGGTAAAATAAACAAGCTTTCACTTGAGACGGCGTAAGCGTC
>NZ_AFIJ01000018.1 GCF_000214495.1 Megasphaera lornae
AGTCCTACTATCAACAGGTGCTTGTTTTTTTTGTGGGAGAAAGAGCAGAAGCGTGATTATGCTTTGCCTTCCGAACCCAGTACATATTTTATTTTATGAGCTACAATATCGTAAATATTTTGTCGACCGTCTTTTAAATATTCGCGAGGATCAAAATGTTCCGGATGTGCCGTCATGTGTTGACGGACTCCGGCCGTGAGTCCCAAGCGTAAATCCGAGTCAATATTGATTTTGCATACCGCCATGGAAGCCGCTTTCCGTAATTGGTCTTCCGGAATACCGATCGCATCCGGCATTTTTCCGCCGTTACTATTAATAATTTTAACATATTCCGGAACGACCGAAGAAGCCCCGTGTAAGACAATGGGATAATCGGGAAGACGCTTGGCGATTGCTTCTAAAATATCAAAACGCAAGTCCGGCGGAACCAATACCCCGTCCGCATTGCGTCGGCATTGTGCAGGGGTAAATTTATAGGCTCCGTGACTGGTGCCGATAGCTATAGCCAAAGAATCCACTCCGGTGCGAGAAACAAATTCTTCCACTTCTTCCGGACGAGTATACATGGCTTCATCGGCAGCTACCCGGACATCATCTTCAATGCCGGCCAGTTTTCCTAATTCCCCTTCTACGACCACTCCGTGTGCATGGGCGTAATCAACGACTTTTTTGGTTAACGCAATATTATCTTCAAAGGAATATTTGGAAGCATCAATCATAACGGACGTAAAGCCGCCGTCAATACAATCTTTGCAGGTTTCAAAATCGGCACCGTGGTCGAGATGAAGGGCAACAGGTAAATCATGTTCTTCCAGAGCGGCTTCCACCAGATGACGCAAGTAGGTAGGGCGGGCATATTTTCTGGCCCCGGCCGAAGCCTGTAAAATGAGAGGTGAATGTAAGTCTGCAGCCGCATCCGTTACCCCCTGTACAATTTCCATATTATTAATATTAAAGGCGCCGATGGCATAATGACCTTCATACGCTTTTTTGAACATTTCCGTAGTACCGATTAATGGCATTTGACATTCCTCCTAATTAGAAAATGACAGAGCGGCAAGTAAAGAATCCCAACCGGCTTCCGTAATCAAGGCTTGCATATCTGCAGGCGGCAACGCAAACAAGCGGATTTCTTTGTGCGTTATGGGATGTATAAACAACATCGCATAGGCATGCAGGGCCTGCCGAGATAAAAGCTCATGCGTGCCGCCGTATAAATCATCCCCCAGCAGCGGAAATCCCAAATAACTGCAATGGACACGAATTTGATGCGTACGTCCCGTGTGTAGCGATACTTGTAATAAACTGTACGTATCGGCGGCGGCTAAGCGAACGAAATCCGTATGCGCTTTTTGACCGTCCAAGCAGACACAACGTTTGATAATGCTGTTTTCCGCACGACCGACGGGACTGTGTACTGTCGCTGTCGGCGTGGGAAAATATCCCGTGCTGAGTGCTAAATACAGCCGCTTATAGTAACGGTTCGGTGCGTGATCGAATAAGGATTGTACATAAGGATTTTTAGCAATCATGCACAGTCCCGACGTATTTTTGTCCAATCGATGGACAGGATGATATGCACAATGTTGGTTACTTGTGATATAATAATAACTCACGGCATTTGCCAAGGTGCCCGAACGTTGACCGGCGGTCGGATGCATAAGTAACCCGGCCGGTTTGTTGATAACAAGTAAATGCCGATCTTCATATACCCGGGTAAACGCAAGGGGTTCCGGCGCAAAGGCTTGACGAACGGGCAGAGAAATACAAATAGTATCACCGGTATGTACAAAATTTTGTAAGCCGATGACCTGCCCGTTGCACGTACAAGTTCCACTATGTTTGATACGGCGTCGCAAAGTGGCGGATACGCCGAAATGCTTAAGTGCGCCGCCCAAGGTTGTCATACACGGCAGCGTTCCGACTGTAAATTGAATCATGGCCTGTCTTCCTATTCGTTCTGTCTTTCTTTATTATAGCGAATGTGTGTATATAAATCTATAGTCATTCAGTATATTTAATGAAAATATGTAAAAGCGGTCGTTTTTCAGTTGTTTTTTGCACGTTTTAGAGGAAAAAAAAGGAATTTTTTATTTTTAAAGAGAATATAGTATATAGACACATGAAGAAAGGTGGTAGGTATGAAAAAATTTTCCTCCGAATTTATTGAACAAGTACGACAAGCAAATGACATTGTCAGCGTTGTTTCGGAATATGTTTCCTTGAAACAACAAGGTCGAAATTTTTGGGCTTGTTGTCCTTTTCATCATGAAAAGACCGCCTCTTTCAGTGTCGCCGCCGATAAGGGATTTTTTTATTGTTTCGGGTGTCATGCGGCGGGCGATGTATTTGCCTTTATTATGAAACAGGAAAACCTTTCTTTTACAGAGGCGGTAACACGCTTGGCGGAACGGGCACATATTTCCCTGCCTAAGACGGAACAGTCGCCGCAGGAGACCGCCCGTCAAAATTTGTGCCGTCGTTTTTTTGAAATTAATGAAATGGCGGGGAATTTTTTTCATAATTGTTTACTGCAATCCTCGTTGGGGAAAGAAGGATTGGCGTATTTTCATTCTCGTCACGTATCGGACGATACGATTCGGGCCTTTAAATTGGGATTTGCGCCGGATAGTTGGCATATGCTGACTAAAGCCTTTCAACAACGGGGAGTGAGCGGCGCGGAATTAGTGCGGTTGGGATTGGCAAAGGAGAAAAACGGTAATTTTTATGACGCGTTTAGAAAACGGGTTATTTTTCCCATTCGTGACGGACGCGGGCGAATTGTCGGTTTTGGCGGTCGTGTATTGGACGACAGTAAACCGAAATATTTAAATTCACCGGAAACGCCGATTTTTAATAAGCGCCATATTTTATTTGCCTTGGATATGGCGCAACCTGCGATTTATAAAGAAGGTTGTGCCATATTGGTAGAAGGGTACATGGATGTGGTTTCGGCTCATAATCGCGGGATTACGAACGTGGTGGCCTCTCTGGGAACGGCATTTACTACGGAACAGGCCCGTTTATTGCAACGACAAGCCGCACAGTTGGTCTTGGCTTATGATATGGATGCGGCCGGCAGACAAGCTACCATGCGGGCTATGGAAATTGTCCGCGGATTGCATGTATCCATTCGCGTTCTTTCGTTGGGACAAGGAAAAGATCCGGACGAATATATTACGACTGTCGGTCCGGACGCGTTTCGACAAGCCGTAGCGGCGGCTCCGAACACTTTGGATTATATGTTACAAACAGCTTTACAAACGTATGACAGCACGGTTCCGGAAGGAAAATCGGCAATTATGGCAAGTATAATGCCTGCTGTGGCAAGGATAGATGATCGCATTGTATTGGAAGCTTTTTTAACGAAAGCGGCACAACGATTGCAAGTAGAGGAAACGGCTGTACGCAGTGAATTTAACAGGTTTGTAGAACGACACCCGGAATTGAAGCAGGGAAAACTGGTTATTACTCCTCATTTAGAACGCCGGTTGGCGGACAGTCGCGGAACGGATGTAATGGCGGCGGCGGAAGAAAATATTTTGCGGTATCTTATGGAATACCCTCATACCTGTGAAAGAATACAAGAAATGATTCCTTATACATTATTTGTAAATCCTTTACGACAACATATATATCAATTTATTTTAGATGCTTATGCAGAGAAGAGAACATACACAAAGGCCGATATTCAAGACCGTTTATCGGTAGAAGAGGAGAAAGAACTGGCAAGAATTATGGTTTTACAAGATGTTCCTCTGGATGAACGCGTGTTAAATGACTATGTCAAACGTTTTCACTTAGCCGGATTACAGCGTCAATATGCGGAGCACAGTAAACGTGCCGCGGCATTTAGTCGTACCGGCGATCCGCAAGTAATGAAAGAGTTGGCAATATGTAAAGAAATTAATGAAAAAATACGAAAATGGTCTTGCCGTGGAGAGAGGAGCTAATCATTATGGCAACAAAAGTGACGGATATAGAATCTAAAAAAACAACCAAACGTACGACAAAAAAAGAGATGGGGAATAAATCGACCGGTAAAAAAAACATATCTGCAGCGATAAAAAAGAAGAATGTAAAGTTAAGTGAAGAAGAACGAAAAGAACGGGCTGCCGAACATATTTTGCAGTTATTGCGACTCGGGCAAAAGCAAGGAAGTCTTACGTATACAGAAATTATGAATGTAATGGAAGAAGATGAACTGACTACAGAACAAATTGATAAAATGTATGAAACCTTTGCGGATAAAGGAATTGATATTATCGGGGAAGAAAGCAACGGCAATGAACATGATGAAATAAGCGATACGGAAAATGAACACGTTCCCGATTTGCGTACGGTCGATTTGAGTGTGCCGGAAGGAATTAATATTGATGATCCGGTACGTATGTATTTAAAAGAAATCGGACGCGTTCCCTTACTTTCTGCAGATGAAGAAATTACGTTAGCGAAAGCTATTGAAAAAGGGAATGACGAAAATGCGACAGTTGCAGATAAGAAAAACGGCATAGATGCGAAAAAGAAATTGACGGATGCCAATTTAAGATTAGTTGTCAGTATTGCCAAACGCTATGTCGGTCGAGGGATGCTGTTTCTTGATTTAATTCAGGAAGGTAATTTGGGCTTACTGAAAGCGGTAGATAAATTTGATTACAGTAAAGGATATAAATTCAGTACGTATGCTACTTGGTGGATCCGGCAGGCCATTACGCGCGCAATTGCGGATCAGGCACGAACCATTCGGATTCCGGTTCATATGGTAGAAACGATTAATAAACTGATTCGTATTTCTCGACAATTAATACAGGAAAAAGGGCGGGATCCGTTACCGGAAGAAATTGCGGAAAAAATGGAAATTCCTGTAGAACGGGTACGGGAAATTATGAAAATTGCACAGGAACCCGTATCATTGGAAACCCCTATCGGAGAAGAAGAAGATTCGCATTTAGGTGATTTTATTGAAGACCAGGAAGCGGTGGCGCCGGATGATGCGGCCTCGTTTATTTTGCTGAAAGAACAGATTGAAGAAGTGTTTTCCTGTTTAACCGACAGAGAACGGAAAGTTTTGTATTTGCGGTTCGGCTTAAAAGACGGAAGACCGCGGACCTTGGAGGAAGTAGGGCAATATTTCAATGTTACACGCGAACGTATTCGACAAATAGAAGGTAAAGCATTGGGAAAATTGCGAAATTGGGGAAAACGGGAAAAAATAAAAGATTTTTTATAAAATCTTGACGAAGAAGCGGTTGTGACGTATAATAACTCGGTAAGATATTTTGTCTTACCTTACGGGCCTATAGCTCAGCGGTAGAGCCACCGGCTCATAACCGGTCGGTCCCTGGTTCGAACCCAGGTGGGCCCACCAGAAAAAATAAAAAGACTGCAGTCGACGACTGCAGTCTTTTTTAGTAAAGGAAATACGTGTATATATTTATTTTATTTTATATTTGTGATAGAATACATGAGAAATATATACGGAAGGGACGGATAAGACGGTTGAAAAAATTTTTAGAAACTGCGGAAATTATACAACATGAAATCATTTTACCGACTATTCGCCGCATGGTCGTAGCGGCACCCGAAATTGCCGCCACGGCGGTACCCGGGCAATTTGTCAATATACATTATACAGGAGGCGGCACTTTTTTTGCGGCGTCCCTTCGGGATTGTAGCAGCAAAAAACGGACATATTACGATTATCTATCGTATTGTCGGCAAGGGAACGGAAGAAATGTCGCGGTTAACTGTCGGGGATGTATTGAGTATCGAGGGCCCTTTAGGAGAGGGCGTTTTTACGGTTTCCGACATGCCGACATTATTGGCGGGCGGCGGCGTCGGACTGGCACCGTTGATTTTTTTAGCGGCACAATCGCCGGAGCCGATTGTGCTGATTGCCGGTAAAACCGCAGTGGAAACGAAGTGTTGGGTGCCTTTTTTTGCCCCTTATGCAAAGAAAATTTATATGACCACGGATGACGGTTCGGCCGGTATTAAAGGAATGGCTACTGCGGCTTTGGATGAAATTTTTTCACATCATTTGTTGCAGCGGATTGCCGTATGCGGACCGACGCCGATGATGAAAAGTGTGGCGCAAGCGGCGGCAGTTAAGAAGATTTCCTGTGAAGTATCCTTGGAAAAGCGAATGGCGTGCGGTATCGGGGTCTGTCTGGGATGTACCGGGGAGTATAAGAATCGGGACGGACGATATAAGGTCTGCGCGGACGGTCCCGTGTTTGCCGCCGAGGAGGTGTTTGCATGAATAATTCACCTATTGCCGCGTCTTTTCTCGGTATGTCGTTGAACACTCCCGTGATGGGGGCTTCCGGTACCTTCGGATTCGGTATAGAATATGCCGATTTTTTACAACCTGAACAGATAGGCGCTATTATTTCCAAAGGCATTACGCCCTTACCGCGAGCCGGCAATCCCGGCGTACGTATTGCAGAAACGCCGGCCGGCATGTTAAATTGTATCGGCTTGGAAAATCCGGGAGTAGAAGTATTTAAAAAATCTATTTTACCCAATGTGGTCGCTTGGAAGGTACCGCTCATTGTCAATATGTCCGCGAGTACGGTGGAAGAATACGGTCGGTTGGCGGAACAATTGGATGTTCCCGGCGTGGCGGCGGTAGAAGTGAACATTTCTTGCCCTAATGTAAAAGAAGGGGGAATTGTGTTCGGCACGGATCCGCAGGCGGCAGCCGCCGTTACCGCAGCGGTAAAAGCTCATACTAAAAAGCCTGTAATTATGAAATTATCACCGAACGTTACGGATATTGTTTCTATGGCTGAAGCGGTGGAAGCGGCCGGTGCCGATGCGGTATCCTTGATTAATACCTTGACCGGCATGGCCATTGATATTCAACATAAACGTCCACTTTTAGGAAATATTACAGGCGGCCTTTCCGGACCGGCGATTAAACCGATCGCATTGCGTATGGTCTGGCAAGTGGCCAAACAAATTCGGATTCCTGTTTTAGGAATGGGCGGTATATGCTGTTGGCAGGATGTAGTGGAATTTATGTTGGCCGGTGCGTCGGTTGTGGCGGTAGGCGCTTATAATTTTTTGCAACCGACGGCGCTGGCGGACATTGCCGCCGGTTTGGAAGCCTATTGTCGGCGGGAAGGAATTTTTCATATTCAAGAAATAGTTGGCAAGATAAACGATTGACAGTATCGCATCTTTTTGATAGAATGAACTCGTCCATAAGACATATAGCTGGGACTATTTTGATGAATAGGAGATGTGCGAAGTGGTAGTTGTCCGATCGGGTAATTCCTGTCATAAAAAACGGCGACGCTCATCGTATGTCTGCGTATATACACCCCAAGAATGAACCCATTCTTGGGGTGTATTGTGTTATAGGGAGGGATTTTTTTTGAAAGTCGGAGTGGTAATGGGCAGCGATTCGGATTTTCCGGTCATGAAAAAAGCATTGGAAATTTTAAAAAAATTTGATGTTACTTATGAAGTACTGTTGGCATCCGCGCATCGTACGCCTGCAGTAGTGCGTGATTTTTCAGAAAATGCTGCGGAAAGAGGATTTTCTTGTATTATTGCCGGTGCCGGCATGGCGGCACATTTACCGGGGGTCATTGCTTCGTATACAACGTTGCCGGTTATCGGCGTCCCCTTGGAAAGCGGCAGCTTACAAGGGATGGATGCGTTGCTGGCGATTGTACAAATGCCTTCCGGAATGCCCGTAGCGACTATGGCGATTAACGGCGCTAAAAATGCGGCTTTATTGGCCGTTCAGCTGGGAGCGGTTACCGATCCTGTATTAGCGAAAAAATATAAAGCGTATAGAAACGATATGGAAATGCAGGTTGTAGAAAAAAATAAAAAAATACAAACGACAGTACAAAGTATGTAATCGATTCACCACTGGAGGGATTTCATGTTTTATGATCCGATTTGGGATAAGCAGCATGAAGAATGCGGCGTTTTCGGTATTTTTGATGTCACCTTGGACATTCCCCGGTATACGTATTGGGGGCTTTTCGCTTTACAGCACCGCGGGCAGGAAAGCGGCGGTATGGCGTTGGTTGACGGAGAGAATATTAAAACTTTCCGCGGTATGGGATTAATCAGTAATGTATTTGCCGAAGGTGTACCGGAAAATACGGGGCATATCGGGATTGGGCATGTGCGCTATTCAACAACCGGCGCCAATAATCCCCAAAATATTCAGCCCTTGGCCGTGTACACCTCCATGGGGCAAGTGGCCTTGGCACATAACGGGAATTTAACGAATACTCGTCGGTTACGAGAAGAGCTGGATCGCAGCGGTACGGCTTTTCAAACAACTATGGACAGTGAAATTATTGTTAATTTAATAGCTCGCAGTCGTAAAGCTACGATAGAAGAACGCATGATGGAAAGCATGCTTCGCATTGAAGGCGCGTATTCGTTGGTTTTTATGACTAAAGATGCCTTATATGGCGGGCGCGATCCCCACGGCTTTCGTCCTTTATGCCTGGGGCGTATGCCGAGCGGCGGTTGGGTGTTGGCGTCGGAAACGTGCGCGTTGGATGCTGTCGGCGCAACGTTTGTACGGGATATTCAGCCGGGTGAGTTCGTAAAAATTACCAAGTGCGGGATTACATCTACCCGCTATGCGATTATGAAAAAGAAACAAGTATGTTCCTTTGAATATATTTATTTTGCCCGACCGGACAGTATTATTGACGGACAAGATGTGTATCAGGCTCGCCTGAATATGGGCGCGGAAATGTGGCGCGAAACGAAATATGATGCGGACTTGGTTATTTCCGTTCCCGACAGCGGCACGACCGCCGCCATCGGCTATGCCACGGCCTCCGGGATTCCTTTTAATCACGGGTTGATTAAAAACCGGTACATGGGGCGGACCTTTATAAAACCGGATCAAAAACAACGAGAATTGGCAGTTCGCATGAAATTAAACGTCGTCCGTTCGGTGGTTCGCGGACGTCGCATTGTCATGGTAGACGACTCGATTGTACGGGGCACGACGAGCGGCATTATTTGTAACATGTTGCGTGAAGCCGGCGCGCAAGCCGTATATATGTGTGTATCCGCACCGCCGGTTAAATATCCGTGCTTTTACGGCATTGATACTTCCGTACGAAAAGAATTAATTGCGGCGCGGATGGACGTAGAAGCGATACGTCGACATATCGGGGTGGATAAATTGCATTTTATTTCACAGGCCGGTTTATGTCGCGCCATGTCGCACATTCCTGCCGACGACACTTGTTTGGCTTGTTTTAATAATCACTATCCTACAGCGATTCCGGTAACGACGGAGGAAGGAGAAAAATATGCTCTCGAAGGAAATGAATGATCGATTGACCTATGCGGATGCAGGAGTAGACATTGATGCCGGCAATAAAGCGGTAGCGTTAATGAAAGATGCCGTTAAAGCCACTTATCGACCGGAGGTAATGGGAGATTTGGGAGGATTTGGCGGGCTGTTTTCCTTAGCGCATACCGAGATAAAAGACCCGATTTTAGTCAGCGGTACCGACGGTGTGGGTACGAAGCTTCGGTTAGCAATAGAAATGGGAAAACATGACACGGTCGGGCAAGATTGTGTTGCCATGTCTGTGAATGACATTTTAGTACAAGGTGCGGAACCGTTATTTTTTCTTGACTATATTGCAGTCGGCAAATTGAATCCCGAACAGGTGGCAACTATCGTTAAAGGAGTCGCGAATGCGTGTCGGGAATCGGGGTGTGCGTTACTGGGAGGAGAAACGGCGGAAATGGCCGGATTTTATGCTGCCGGCGATTATGATTTAGCAGGATTCGGGGTCGGCATTGTAGCGCGCAACCGGTTAATTACGGGCGAACATATTCAAGCCGGTGATATTCTTTTGGGATTACCTTCGACCGGCGTTCACTCAAACGGATTTTCTTTGGTACGTAAAATCATTTTTGAACGTATGCATTGGAAATTATCGCAAGTTATTCCCGAACTGGGAATGTCTATCGGCGAATCCTTATTGACGCCGACGCGATTATATCCTAAAGTTTGCTTACCTTTATTGCGTAAGTTTTCTATTAAAGGTATGGTTCATATTACGGGCGGCGGCTTTTATGAAAATATTCCCCGGATTTTGCCGCCGGGACTGGGCGTGCAAATTGATGTTATCTCTTGGCCGACATTGCCTATTTTTCCGCTGTTGCAACAATGTGGAAATGTAGCACCGCAAGAGATGTATCGCACGTTTAATATGGGCATCGGTATGATTCTTATTGTGTCTCCGGAAGAAGCGGGGACCGTACGAGAAGATTTAGCCGCACGCGGTGAAGCATCATATTGTATCGGACAAGTAGTGGAAAATGAGACGGCAGTGGTATTAGAGGGAGGAGAGTTTGATGCGTAAAAAGAAAGTCGTTCTTTTTGCCTCCGGTCGAGGTTCCAATGCAACGGCATTATATGAAGCCATGCGGGACGGAAGAATTTGGGGTGAAGCGGCGGCTTTAGTATGCGACATGCCGCAGGCAGCTATTATACAACAGGCACAACAATGGGGATTACCGATTATTTTGGCGGATCGAAAAAAATTTTCCGACCAACATGCTTTTGAAACCTATATTTTGGAAAAAATAGCGCCGTTTCAACCGGATTTACTTTGTCTTGCCGGATTTATGCGCATTTTAAGCGCGTATTTTGTAGCTGCTTATGAAGGCAAGATTATTAATATTCATCCCGCCCTTTTACCGTCTTTTCGCGGATTGCATGCGCAGCGGCAGGCTTTTGAAGCAGGCGTGAAGATAACGGGATGTACGGTTCATTTTGTAACCGCGCAAATGGATGACGGCCCTATTATTGTCCAAGCAGCCGTGCCGGTTTATGAAAGTGATACTGTACAGACTTTGGCCGAACGTATTTTACGTAAGGAACATCCGTCATTTATTAAAGCGGTCGCTTTATTTTGTGCGGATAAATTGCAAATTAAAGGTCATACGGTTTACGGTACGGATACAGGGGAGGAAGCGTAATGAAAGTAAAACGGGCGTTACTTAGTGTTTCAGATAAAACAGGAATTGTGGAATTGGGAAAAGCCTTACAGGCGTTACATATTGAAATTATTTCTACCGGCGGTACACTGCGTGTATTACGGGAAGCAAACGTCGAGGTTACGCCCGTACAAGAAGTAACGGGTTTTCCGGAAATGATGGACGGAAGAGTAAAAACATTGCATCCCCATATTCATGGCGCTATTTTAGCCGTACGCGATAATCCGGAACATGTTAAAGCACTGGTCGCGCATCATATTACGCCGATTGATATGGTGGTGGTAAATCTGTATCCGTTCAGACAGACTGTCGCCAACCCGCAGGTTACCTTGGCGGAGGCCATAGAAAATATAGATATCGGCGGTCCCTGTATGGTGCGGGCGGCAGCTAAAAACAATGCGTATGTGGCCGTTGTAACCAATCCCGGAAAGTATAAAGAAGTCGTTTCTTATTTACAAAAAGACGGCGGTTTTTCTACTGCATATCGGCGGCAATTGGCGGCCGAAGCGTTTGCGCATACGGCTGCATATGATACGGATATTGCGGCTTATTTCAGTCAGTATATAACTAAGGGGGAAAACGAATGAGGATTGCAGTGATTGGTAGCGGCGGCAGAGAACACGCGATAGTGTATACCTTGGCACAAAGCACAGTTGTTGAGCAACTCTATGCGTTCCCCGGCAATGATGCCATAGGAGAAATCGCCACTTGCGTGCCGGTAGACATAGGGGAAATAGAAAAAGTCGCCGACTTGTGTGTTGAATATCAAATTGATTTGGTGGTTATCGGGCCGGAAGCTCCGCTGACCAACGGCCTGGCCGATCTGTGCCGCGCTCGCGGACTGCTCGTATTCGGGCCGAATAAAGCTGCGGCAAGATTGGAAGGCTCTAAAATATTTGCCAAAGAATTAATGGCTAAATATCATATTCCTACCGCTTCCTACGCCGTGTTTTCGGAAGCGGCACCGGCAAAAGACTATATCCGCAAAAAAGGCGCTCCTATTGTTATTAAAGCGGACGGCTTGGCCGCCGGAAAGGGGGTTGTCGTAGCCCGTACGGTAGAAGAAGCTCTGCGTGCCGTAGATACGATGATGAAAGAGCGAAGATTCGGTACTTCCGGCGGTCGTATTGTGATAGAAGAGTGCATGGAAGGGGAAGAAGTCAGTGTCTTGGCATTTGTAGACGGTACTCATATTGTACCGATGGTTTCCGCGCAAGATCATAAGCGGATTTTTGACGGAGATAAAGGACCGAATACCGGCGGCATGGGGGCCTATGCACCGGCTCCGGTGATGACGGAGGCATTATTAAAAGAAACGGAAGAAACTATATTGTTTCCTATTATTCGCGCCTTGCAGACAGAAGGAATTTCCTATAACGGATGTTTATATGCCGGATTGATGATTACCGACGGGGGCCCGAAAGTAGTAGAATTTAATTGCCGTTTCGGCGATCCGGAAACGCAGGCCATATTACCGTTATTGGCCGGTGATTTAGGGAAAATCATGTATGATTGCGCTGCAGGCCATCTGTCGCCTCAAGATGTTATTTGGCATGAAGGGGCGTCTTGTTGTGTAATTATGGCTTCGCAAGGCTATCCGCAAACTTCTCATAAAGGCGATCGTATTGAAGGATTGGAAGCGGTTACAGAAGGCATTGTCTTTCATTCAGGGACTAAAAAAAATGCCGCGCAAGATTATGAAACGGCCGGCGGTCGGGTGTTGGGCGTTACGGCACGGGCACATACGTTAGAAGAAGCGGTACAAAAAGCGTATGCCGGTATTGCACATATTCATTTTGACGGCAATTCTTTTCGGCATGATATAGGTGCCAAAGGCTTGTCCCATTATAAAAACAACAGGATATTGTAAACACAAAGCGGAGAAGAATTTTCTTTTCCGCTTTTTTATAAAGAAGATAGCAGGGGTTATCTACATATTACTTTTTTCGATTCTATTTATGGAAGGAGAAAAAGTAAAGAAAAAGATTGCGTATGGGAAAGGAGGGAGAAAACGTTTTTTACTTTTATACCATAGAATAATATATAGGCCTATGGTATAATGCAAGTGATTAGGTGAATGCGCATTATAAGCGCTTTCAAATTTGTTTTTCATAAGGAGAAGAAAACACAATGGCATTTCATTTAAAGCCCAAAGAAGAAAAATTTTTTTCCTTGCTGGATCAACATGCCGCCTTAGGATATGAAGCGGCGGATTTATTGTGTCGGGCCATGCATGAAGAAATTTCCAAAGAGGAAGCGCTTACCAAGATTGAGGCGTTAGAAAAAGCGGCAGACGAACTGGTGATGGACACGATGAAACGATTGCAGAAAACGTTTATTACGCCTATGGACAGGGAAGATATTCAACAACTTATCGATCAACTGGATATGGCGATTGACAGTATTAGTGATATTATGGACAAAATGTGCATTTATAATGTCGGGCAAGCGACGGAAGGGGCAAAAAAAATGACCTTTATTGCGGCAAAAGCGATGAAGGAAATTAGAAAATCGATGGGGTATATGAAAGATTTAAAGAAAAATTATTTAAAGGTGGAAGCGCGCAGTAAAAAAGTTCTGAAATTGGAGCAGCAATGCGATGCTCTCTACCATCAGGAAATGGCGTATTTATTTACTCAATGCCAAGATCCGATTGAAATTATTAAATGGAAAGAAATTCTCCAATCCGTAGAAGATGTGACGGACGATTGTGAAAAGTTAGTCATTACATTTAGAAAGGTTGTTTTAAAATATGCCTGAGAATTGGTTAATTTGGTCCATTGTTTTTCTTGCCGTTTTATTTGATTATATTAACGGGTTTCACGATACGGCAAATGCGATTGCTACCAGTGTATCCACACGGGCTATAGCGCCGCGTAATGCGATTATAATGGCGGCGGTATTAAATTTTCTCGGCGCTATGGTCAGTACGGGGGTAGCGAAAACAATCGGCGGTGATTTGGTCCTTAATCCCGGACAAATCAGTTTGGAAGTAATTGTGGCGGCTCTCATCGGTGCGATTATATGGAATGTAGCTACTTGGTATTTTTGCATTCCCAGCAGTTCTTCCCACGCCCTGATTGGCGGTGTTATCGGCGCGGTTTGCATCAGTGTCGGCCCGGCGGCATTGGATTCACACGGCATCGGAAAAATTATTTTATCCTTAATTTTATCTCCCGGTATTGCCTTGCTTATAGGCTATTTGGTCATGATTGCCATTTTATGGATTGTGCGAAAACGTTCTCCTTTACTTTTAAATCAGAAATTTCGTAAAATGCAACTGGCTTCTGCCGGTTTAATGGCTTTTTCTCACGGCTCCAATGATGCCCAAAAAGCGATGGGTATTATTACATTGGCACTGCTTAGCGGCGGCTATATTCAAGCGATGGAAGTTCCTATTTGGGTAAAAATGTTGTGCGCCACGTCTATGGCATTAGGAACTTCGGTAGGCGGTTGGCGTATTATTTCTACTATGGGTACGAAAATATTTAAGTTGGAATCTATTAACGGTTTTGCCGCCGACTTAAACTCCGCTATTGTAATCTTTTCCGCTACTTTTTTGCATCTTCCCGTCAGTACTACGCATGTTGTCTCCGGTTCCATTATGGGGGTCGGCTCGGCCAAACGAGTTCGCGCCGTTCATTGGGGAGTGGCACGCAGCATGTTAATAGCCTGGGTGATTACGATTCCAATTACGGCAATTGTTTCTGCCGGCATATATACGCTTATTTCTCATTTGTAAAAACTATAAGCATGTTTTGTAGGATTATGTGATAATGCAGGAACGAAATCCGTATCGTATACCGAACGATACCACAACCATATCAAAAAACTCCGCGTGCCATTTGCACGCGGAGTTTTTTTTCGGCAGTTTTTTATACACGCCATTTTTTTCCGCATAAGAGTTCATATGCTTCTTTATATTTTTCAATCGTCTTATCAATAATTTCTTGCGGTAATAAATAGTCACTGTCGGGATGAACTTTTAACCAATCCCGTACAAATTGTTTATCATAAGAAGGTTGTGATTTTCCGGGGGTATATCCGGCAAGCGGCCAAAAACGGGAGCTGTCCGGCGTTAGCATTTCATCTCCTAAAATAATATTGCCGTTTTCATCCAGCCCGAATTCAAATTTCGTATCCGCAATAATAATGCCGCGATGTAAAGCATAATCCGCGCATTTTTTATACAACGCCAACGTATAGTCGCGAATTTTAGAGGCATACTCCCGGCCTTTTCCGGGAAATGTTTTTTCTAAAATGGCGGCACCGGTTTCAAAGGAAACGTTTTCGTCATGTTCACCTAATTCGGCTTTAGTACTGGGTGTAAATAAAGGTTCCGGCAATTTTTGAGATTCTTGTAAGCCTTGCGGTAACGATATGCCGCAAATTTTACCGTCAGTCTGATAACCGGTCCAACCGCTTCCGGTAATGTAGCCGCGAACAATACACTCCATAGGAATCATCGTTAATTTTTTGCATTTCATACTGTTGCCGACAAATTGTTTTTGCTGAAAAAATTCAGGCATATCGTGATTATCGACAGATTCCATATGATTCGGCACAATATCTTTTGTCAAATCAAACCAAAATTTGGACATTTGTGTTAAAATAGCGCCTTTTTCGGTAATCTTATTTTTTAAGATATGATCAAAAGCGGAAATACGATCGGTAGCCACCATAATGATACTGTCACCGATATCATACACTTCACGGACTTTGCCGGACTTAAACGGTTTGTACTCTTTCATGAATTCAGCCTCCATTTACCATTGTTTCCCCTTGAACATCCTTATCATATCACAGTTTGTTTTTATGGTCGATATGTAACTCCTATTTTTTCTTTCTGTGCTGCAGTAAAAAATTCACCTCATAAGGAGACGGCGTAAAAATTTCCTTAACGCGTTCGTACGGTTTCTTATAAATATGAAAAATATGTCTTCGTATGCAGAATACTATATTTTTTTATTTCTTTTCTTTTTTCCTTTGACATCCCGTTTTTACTATCGTAAAATGATAAGAGTGCATAATATAGAATAGGAGTATAAGTATGGTTACAATTGTCGAAAAGGTACGCTATTATGAGACGGATATGATGGGGATCGCACATCATTCCAATCATATCCGCTGGTTTGAATGTGCACGTTGTGAGTATTTACGGACAGCCGGTGTAGATTTAATACAGTTACAAAAAGATGGTATTATTTATCCGATTAAAAGTGTATCCGGCGAGTATATTCATCCTGTTTATTTTGGCGATGTGCTTTGTATAACTGCTACATTGACACATTTGACAAAAGCGCAAATGGTTTTTTCGTATCGCATTTTGCGACAAGCGGACGGAATATTGTTGGCGACCGGTACATCACAAAATGTATTTGCCGATGCGCATACCGGTAAACCTATCCGGTTAGATGCGGAAAATTTTGCAAAATTACAGCGTTTGTGGAAAGAAGAATCACGATGAAGGAGGCTTATTGTGGACAAGAGTAAGCTTCCTATCGGAATTTTTGATTCCGGTGTAGGCGGTTTAACCGTTGTTAATAAATTGCGGATGTTGCTACCTCATGAAAATATTATTTATGTGGGGGATACCAAACGCAATCCGTACGGATCGCGAACCGCTGCGGAAATTTTGTCCTATACAAGGGATATTTTACGTTTTATGTCGGCACAGTCCGTAAAATTGGTGGCGATTGGCTGCAATACAGTAACGGCAACGGTTTATCCGCAATTGATGCAGGAGGTTCCCTATCCCTTAATCGGCATGAGCAAAGGTATCAAAACGGCACAAAAAATCAGTGCGGGCGGTACGATCGCCGTTTTTGCCACAGAGTTGACAATTGCGAATCACAGTCATAAAAAGGCCGCCGCCGCATGGGATCCCGGCCTGAAGATTATAGAGCAGCCTTGTCCGGAGTTGGCGGGGTTGATTGAACGCGGCTATCTTCAGGGAACGAAAATTATGGCGCCTTTACAAAAATATTTGGCGCCTGTATTACAAACGCAAGCGGATACGGCTATTTTCGGCTGTACTCATTTTCCTTTTATTCAGCCTTTATTTGAAATGCTGAGTCAAGATCGTTTGGCTTTTGTAGATCCGGCCCACGAAATGGCCTTGGAAGTATTGGAAGTATTGAAAAAAGCGGATTTATTGAATCGTAATTCACATAGCGGTACCTTACAATTGTGTTTTACCGATGCGACGGAACGCGGCGGCATGTTGGCGGCACAGCTGATTCCGAAACATGAATTTTCTGTTCAAAAAATAAGATTGACATAAAAAATTAAACCGGTATGAGATAAAAGGAGTCCTTAACGTTGGTAGTATATACAATTATTAACATTATTATTGCCGTAATTGCTTGTATAGCAATTTTGTACATTTTATTTCGCTTATATGCCTGGCGTCAGGGAGATGCCCATTTTGTAGTTGACGTTCGGCGACGTACGCCGTTTGTATTAAAAGAGATGACACAAACGACGGCAGTATGGGAAACGGAAGTGACGTTTCATAATATAGGCAAACAGTTGGGAACGATTATGGATTTTTATCCGCGCCCGTTATTGCCGCAAGAACAATTTGATCGGTGTCGGGTACAAGCCCGTTTAACCAATTTGGCGTCAGAACGGGATGACGGCTATTGGGAAGCTGCTATTTATTATCCTGCTACCAGCGGTCTGTTACGTGTTACCGTCATATTGACCAGTAAAACCGGAAATATTCGAGAAGATTTGCGTACTTTTCCGGATATGCCGATTGATTTAGTCTATCAAGTGGTAGCACGCAGCGAATGGTATATTCATAAAGCCCGGATAACCTTACGCGCTGCGGAAGTATATCGAGAAATAGAAGGAAAATAGGAGGCAGGTGTGGCATGGCTGAATTGGAATTAGTGCCTGTGAAAACTCGAATTTTAACAGAAAAAGATAATATTGTGGATGTCATAGAAGAATATGCGTCTTCTTTGGTGACGCCAAGTGATTTGATTTGTGTAGCGGAAAGTGTAGTAGCCATTACCCAACATCGCTATACCCGTCCGGAAGAGTTAACACCTTCTTGGCAAGCACGACTTATGCGCCGATTCGTTCCCGGAGAAGGAAGTATGGCAAGCTTATATGGAATGCAGGCGGCAATGGAATTGGAAGGAGAATGGAAAATGTTGCTGGCATTTATTATCGGGTCGGCAGCTAAATTATTCGGAAAACGGGGCGTTTGGTATACATTGTGTCGTCAAGCGGCATTAACCGATGATGTGACAGGTACTTTGCCGCCATATGATAAATGTATTGTTTACGGTCCGGCCAATCCGCACGGTGTAGCGGCGGCCATTCGCAAACGGCTTCATTGTTTCGGAGCATGTGTGGCGGATGTTAATGATTTACAACGAGCCGCCGTACTCGGATATTCGCAGGGATTAAATCCTCATCATATTGCTCAGGTTCTTATTCACAATCCTTTCGGCAATGCCTCTCAAAAAACTCCGATTGTGATTATTAAGAACTATGCCGAAGTAGCAAAAAAACACGTATGAGGTGAGAAAAATGAGACAATTGGTATTAGCCACACATAATGCCGGCAAAATAAGAGAATTGCGAACGATGCTTTCTCCTGCGGGCTATGAAGTGGTGGCGGTGCGAGAGGTATTGCCGACATTAAAAGAACCGGAAGAAACGGGACAAACGTTTTTGGAAAATGCACGTTTAAAATCACAATATTATGCGAAAGCGACCGGGCGGCCTTGTTTAGCCGATGATTCAGGATTGTGCGTAGAGGCGTTACAGGGGCGTCCCGGTGTGTATTCCGCACGCTATGCCGGAATTCATGGCGATGATGCGGCCAATAATGCCAAGTTGCTGACTGAAATCCGGCACTTACCGCCCGCTATGCGTACCGCTTATTATGCTTGTGTACTGGTATTATCGTTCCCGGACGGTCGTGAAATCGTTGCGGAAGGAAAGTGTCACGGGATGATTATAGAAACCCCTGTCGGCACGAACGGTTTTGGGTATGATCCGTATTTTTACTTACCGCAAAAAGGTAAGACCATGGCGGAATTAACCGCTATAGAAAAAAATACTTGCAGTCATCGGGGCATTGCGTTAAAAAAATTATTACAAGTATTGGTATGACCTCGGTGTCGGCGTATCGGACGTGACCGTCACGATGTATTGTTTCGTTACCAAGGACAGCGACACCGTAAGAACGGACCGTCGATACACCGAGAAAATCGACCCCGGTCCATTGGCGGGACCTTCTACGGCGTATGTTACGGTAGGCAGGAAAACAGTTTTTATATGGTGAAAATTTAACGATAAAGGTATGAAAAAATGACGATTAAAACAAATAAATTAAAATTATATGGTTTTAATAATCTCACTAAGACCTTGAGCTTTAATATGTATGATGTCTGTTATGCCATCAGTCCGGAAGCTCGGCGGCAATATATCGAGTACATTGATGAACAATATAATTCCCGGAAATTGACGAGCATATTAAAAAATGTATCGTCTATTATAGGAGCGCATATTTTAAATATAGCCGGGCAGGATTATGATCCGCAGGGCGCCAGTGTCACCATTTTAATTTCAGAAGAGCCGATGGAAGTGGCCGATACCGATATTGTTTGTCATTTGGATAAAAGTCATTTAACGGTACATACGTATCCCGAAAGTCATCCTCAAAAAGGCATTATGACCTTTCGTGCCGACATTGAAGTATCAACCTGCGGTCGTATATCTCCGTTAAACGCTTTAAATTATTTATTAGATAATTTTGAGTCCGATATTGTAACCTTAGATTATCATGTACGCGGATTTACACGCGATATTATGGGGAAGAAACTATTTATTGATCATCGAATTAATTCTATTCAAAATTATATTTCTCGGGATACGCGCAATCGCTATGACATGATTGATGTAAATGTATATCAGGAAAATATATTTCATACAAAAATGATTTTAAAAGAATTTGATTTGGATACCTATTTGTTTAATGTAAATGCAGATGACTTGACTGTTCGGCAACAAAATCATATTCAACGATTAGTCAGACAGGAAATGATGGAGATTTTTAACGGGCGTAATATGCCGACAATGCGGTAAGAGGGGAAACTTTTTTGAAAAGATCGGTCTAAGGGGGGGAAAGGATGAAACGAAAAAAAGAACTTTGTTGTATCGGAAAAAAAATGAAAGAAGTCTCGTTAGTTGCGGCATGTGACGGGAATATCAGTTATCGTCGTGCGGACGGAACGATTATTATTACGCCTTCCGGTGTGCCGAAAGGTGAAATTAAGAAAAAAGACTTGCTACATGTTACCGCTGCAGGTACACTAATAGAGGGAAACGGAAAACCGTCTTCTGAAATGGCATTACATATACAAATATATATAAAACGTCCGGATGTTAACGCTATTGTACACGCTCATCCTGTAACCGCAACGGCTGTTTCTATAGCCGGTATCCCTTTTCCCGATCACGTGGTAACGGAGGCCGATCTTGTTTTAGGACACGTGCCTACGATTCCTTATGCAGCCCCGGGGACGTCGGAATTGGCTTATGCTGCGGCGGAAGTGATGGCGCAGGCTAATGTCGCCTTATTAGCACGGCATGGCGCGGTCGCTGTCGGGGATTCATTGCGGCAAGCTTTTTATCGCATGGAAACGCTGGAAACGGTAGCCAAAATGTATAGGGAAGCTTTGATTTTTTCTTCTTTTTCACAACCGGAAAAAGAACATAATATATCACCGCAAGAGTTGGCCGCATTATTTCATTTAGAATGAGTACCATTAAAAGGGGGATATTGTATGAAGTTTTGCTATGCATCACAATCGATTTCCTTACAAGATGAAACAGGTGCCGTAAAAGCGCGGATAGATTTTCCTATTGCCGAAGATGGAACGGTGACGATTACCCATACGTATGTAGATGAAAGTTTGCGCGGGCAAAATATTGCCGCACAACTAATGGCCGCAGCGGTGGAAACCTTGCGACAACGCGGACTGAAAGCAAGAATTACATGCTCCTATGCACAAAAGTGGCTACAGCGGCATCCGGAAGCCGGAATTGATATTTTAGCCTGACGAAAAATAGTCGGCCTAAGGCGTGAGCGTGTCCATGCGAAATAAACAAGGGAGGAGAATCCATATTTATATGGATTCTCCTCCCTTGTTTATTTCATGGCGTCTATTATTTCCAAATTAAAACCAACGACATGTGAAATTCTTTTTTAAATTGTTTTATATATTGTTTCATGGCATAATCCGCCGCTTCATGCACACTGTCGGGGGCGGAAGTAATAACCAACACAACAATATCGTCTTGTATGGTAATAGAAAAATCCTGTACGACTTGTTCATAGGTTAAATCCGAAGCATCGGCAAGTGCCAGTAGGGTAGACAGTTTGCGAATCATAATCCAGTCATCGGCATCGGCCATTTGTGCATAACGATAGGCGATAAGTGTTTTACGACTTATGCCGTGATGAAATCCGGCAATAAATCCGGCAATAAGTTGTTCCCGATGCGTTAATCCGTATAAAGGCGCATGCCCGATCATAAACGCGGAGTGACGCGCATGATTATAGAAATTAATGGTTTTTCCCACATCATGAAGGCGTGCGGCCGTCATAAGCAAGGTGCGTGCCCGCCTTCCATAGCGGTGCAACGGTTGTAACTGATCAAACAGTTGTAACGTTAAGCGTGTAACCTGCTTGCAATGTATGCGATGTACGGCGGAACCCAAGGTACCGATAAAATTAGTAATACTGAACTCTAAAATATTTTCAATTTGCGGACTCGGTAATTGAAAATATTGTGCATAGTATTCATAAAACAATCCTTCGCGCAAGCCGCAACCGCCGATAATCATTTCTTTACTTGCTGTAAGTGCAAATACTTCTTTTAAGACCGTGGCCCCGGCAACAATAATATCAACACGGTCGCCGGATAATCCCGGTATTTTTTTACGATTGGCATGGGTTCGGGTGGTCACTTGTTCATATATGTCGGTAAAGCGAGATAAGGATAATTGATAATTATGAATTTTAGAAAATTCATAATTTGTTGCTTTTTGATCCATTTTCGCAAAAGTTCGTGCCGTTCCGCCGATCCCGATAAGCGGGATATTTATGTTGTGCAGCCAGGGAACGGTTAATAATTTTTTGCGAATATATTTTTGACAAGCTTGTAAGGTATCCATATGTACTGTATTTTGTAATTGAAAACGTTCCGTCAATGTTACGGCACCCATGGGTAAGGATATGCTTTTTTCCGGTTTTCCCTGACGGACTAAGGTCATTTCTATACTGGCCCCGCCTAAATCAAACAAGAGAAAGTCACGTTCCCGAATGGTATTAATCACCCCTAAATATCCCAAATAAGCTTCGCGCTCTCCTGTTATGACTTCCATATGAATATGCGTTTCTTGTTTTATTGTTTCTAAAAATTCTCTGCCGTTTTTGGCGGAGCGTACAGCGGCGGTGGCAACAGCAAGGCATTTGTTGACCCCCATAACGGACATAATATGCCGATACATTTTTAAACTGTTCAGTGCTCGTTTTATACCGTCGGCACTGATATAGCCGGATTGCGCCAGCCCTACGCCTAAACGAATCGTTTCTTTTTCTTGATACAATAGGGTATAAGAACGGTTGTCGGCAATTTCCAACACTAAAAAGCGAATAGAATTGGAGCCCATATCAATAATGGCGATCTTTTCCATACGATACCTCATTTCTTAAACTATAGCTTATATTATATTATACTATAAATACCGTATATTTTCCTGTAAGACGGACAAAAAATATGCGGACCGTAAAACGATAAAAACATCCGGCGTAAATCTTTTGTAAAAGGACAGAAATAATAAAAACTGTCTTATTTACATACAGAAATAAAGAATATAGTATTATATACAGATTAATCTGAAAATGATGCTTGCCGGCTCGTAAAACGGAGTGAAGAAACGATGAATAATCAAAAAATGACTACAAAAATGTTATGTTACACGGCAATTTTTACAGCCCTTGTATTTCTTTTAACCGATATCCCTAAAATTCCTTTTCCCTTCGGATATGCTCACTTGGGGGATGCAATGATTTTTGCACTTCCTTTTTATTTTCCTACACGTCCGGCTGCAGTAGCCGCCGGGGCGGGATCGGCTTTGGCGGATTTATTGGGAGGGTATCCGCTTTGGATAGTGCCTACTTTTCTTATTAAATTTTGTATGGTATATGCCGTTTTTTATGTTGCCCGTCCCGACAAATACGAAACAACTTTTTTTTCACCGCGTCTTTTTGCGGGAATTTTAGTGTCTGCAGGGTGGATGATCGGTACCTATGCGCTCTGCGGTTCATTACTATATGGGAGCGGCGCCGGAACGGCGATGTTGCCGGGCCTGCTGGGAAAAGGCGGCATTAATTTTATTGTCGCTTATGGATTTATCAGTATCATAAAAAATATATCCTTTTTACAAGCTAAGAGGCCTACAGGAAAAAATAAAGTATACAGATCGGACGGAACCATGACCGATACAGATAACGAGTAATAAAAGGTTGTATCCTTGCAGCTGTTGAGAATAACTTTCTGTATTTTATAGTAAAATATTTACCTACAATACCGGTCATGTTAATATAAAGGTATAAAAACTTTTAACGAAAGACGGGATAGCATGGCCTCTGAAGAACAAGATAAAAAGACTGAGCGAGTATTGTCATTGTATACTCGTTTATTACAAGGCGAAGAAATAAATAAGGCCATAGAAGCGGAACATTATGGCGTAACGGAACGAAGCATTCAACGAGATCTGCAGGATATTGAACGGTTTTGTGACCATCATAAAAAACAAAATGACAAGATGGCTTTATTTTATAACCGACATACCCATTCTGTCCATTTAGAACGCACTTCGAAGACCTTATCTCCTAAAGAAATTCTGGCACTATGTAAAATTCTTTTAGATAGCAAAGCGTTTAAAAAAGAAAAAATGACGAATATGTTACAGCGATTAATCGAAAATTGTTCGTCTGACGATTCCAAAAATGAAGTATGGCATCTCATAAAAAATGAATTATTTTATTATATTGAACCTAAGCATCAAAAAGATTTTTTGGATATTCTTTGGGAGGCGGGAAAAGCGATTCGTTTTTCCCATTATATAACGATTGTATACGAACGCAAACATCACAATAAAGTGGTAACGCGTGTATTGCAACCGTTATCTATCTTATTTTCCGAGTATTATTTTTATTTAATCGCATTTATAAAAGAGGATATGGCAAACATATCTTCACAAAATCGAAAAAAGATGTTGCCGGTAGTCTATCGCATTGATCGTATTTCCTCTATTCAAGTTTCTGAAAAACGATTTGTTATTCCTTATTGCAATCATTTTGAAGAGGGGCAGTTTCGGCGACGAATTCCGTTTATGTTTGGCGGCGAATTAATGCAGGTTATTTTTACCTATTCCGGCTACGACATTGATGCCGTATTGGATAGACTGCCGACGGCAACGATTGTTTCGTACCGGGAAGAAACCGGTATATATACGTTATCGGCAGAAGTATATGGTCATGGCATTGATATGTGGCTGCGCAGCCAAGGACCGTTTGTAAAAGTTTTAAGTAAACAAGTTTTATAAGAAAAAGAGAACATTTGTTTGGTGAAGAACAATAGCCTATAACCAAACAAATGTTCTCTTTTCTCAATATTGTTATCGAAAAGATAGGGTGGATTAGGGGAGACATAAAGAACCGTATAAATAAAGCGGCTCTATACTCGTGTAACGAAGTAATGACCATATAAAGACATCCTACTAAGCATAAAATAATCGGAGTAATACTACCCCGACGACCGGCCGCATGGTATGGTATATTCCGGTATAGGGAGATCCCGAATTATAATAAACGTTTTGTTATAGCGAATAAAACATAAGCGAGCAAATTTTATTTTATGGATGTATAAAATCCGGAGCTATAAAACCTATAAAGCTAAAATTGTCGGAACCGCTCACGGAAGATTAAAATTATTTCCGATAACGTTAAATTATCGGAAATAATAAAATAAAAAGAAACAATCGTATATTGCACAAAAAACACATCGTCATATATCACTATGACGATGTGTTTTTATTTCTCTTATTCATTACAATCCCAATTATGATATACATCTTGTACATCATCCAAATCTTCCAAAGCATCAATAAGCGTTTCCATCTTTTCGGCATCTTCTGCGTTCAGTTTAATTAAATTATCCGGAACCATAGTAATTTGTGCATGTTCGGTAGCAATATTATGCTCCGCTAAAGCCTTTTCTACGCTGTCAAAGTTTTCAGGAGCAGTAATAATTTCAAATTCTTCATCCCCTGTTTTGACATCATCGGCTCCGGCGTCTAAGGCCAGTTCCATTACTGTATCTTCGTCGGTGACAGCTTTATCGACAATAAATATTCCTTTGCTATGAAACATCCACCCGACACAACCGGTTTCACCCATACTACTGCCGTATTTTGAAAATACATGACGTACATCCGCCGCTGTACGATTGCGATTATCCGTAAGAACATTAACCGTTACGGCAACCCCGGCGGGGCCATAGCCTTCATATACAATTTCTTCATAATTTTGTCCTTCTGTTGCACCGGCACCTTTTTGAATAGCTCGTTTAATGTTTTCTTTCGGAATATTGTTTTCTTTCGCCTTTTGCAAGGCTAATTTTAAGCGCATATTCCCGACCGGATCCGCTCCGCCCATACGTACTGCAATAGTAATTTCACGACCTATTTTGGTTGTAATTTTAGCACGAATAGCATCGTTTTTTCCTTTTTTCTTTTTATATTTGCCCATTTTGAATGTCCCGACATGCAGATTCCTCCTTTTATTCCCACCATGCTGCGCCGGCTAATCGGTCTAAGATGATTGCCGCCGCAGAACGTACAGATAAATGATTATAAGTAGTATATCCTCGTATCGGTTCGAGGATAAAATCAAACGCTTCCATTATTTCTTGTGTCATACCGTATCCTGTTCCCAATAATAAAAGGATCGGCCGACAGTCCGTTTCACGGCGCTTACGCAATTCTTTATAGGAAATGGTATTTGCGTAAGTACGCGCATCCGTAGTTACCACATAAGGCCGTAATCCTTCCCGGTTCGTAACCGACTCTATTGCCGCTGCAATAGAGTCCTGTATATCGACTATATCAAAGGCGTGTGTGCGATAGGCATTATATGCTTTGCCGACCGGACTTTCCCAAAATTGCATGATTTTTCGGATCATATCCAGTTGTCCCGGTATATTATGGATAATAATATATTTTTTTATACCATATGTTTTAGCCGCGCGAGATATATCATGTAAATCATAATTCGTAATAGCCGTAGTAATGACTGAAAAATTTTTATCATATACCGGATAATGTACCAGACCGACATATAAGGATGATTTCATGATTATTTTCCTTTCTGTTCTTTAGGCGGAAAAATATATGGAGAAGCGGCGAAGGAATTCTTCACTAATAAATCCGGGCGCAGTTTCTGTGTCCGGTGCAATGCTGCCAGACGACGCCACTCAGCAATTTTTTTATGGTTGCCGGAGGTCAACACGGTCGGCACCGACCATTGACGAAAAGTTGCAGGTTTAGTATATTGCGGATATTCCAACAAGGAGTGATAAAAAGAATCATCCATCGCTCCGGCACTTGTTCCTAAGACACCGGGAAGCATTCTGGCTACGGCATCGGTGACAATCATGGCCGGGATTTCTCCGCCGGTCAGCACATAATCACCTACAGAAACGGTTTCATCGGCCAAATATTTCTCTACTCGATAGTCCACGCCTTCATAATGACCGCATATAAAAATAAGTTGCTCATAGGTTGCCAATTGACGGGCTTTTTCTTGTGTAAAAGTACTCCCTGCAGGGCCTAAAAAAATAATACGTCTTTTTGGAACTTCCCGACGTACACTTTCTACTGCGGCAAAAAGCGGCGCCGCCTTCATCAACATACCGTGTCCGCCGCCGTAAATCGTATCGTCCGCCATATGATGATTATCATATGTAAATTGTCTCGGATTCGTTACATCCAAGTCCAGTATACCCGCTTTTCGGGCTCGCCCGATAATGCTGTGACTGTAAAAACTGCGAATAAACTCCGGAAATAATGAAATAATATCAATTCTCATGCGTCTACCCACTCCGGCGGATTTAATATAATTTTATGTTCATCGAGATTTATTTCTTTAACCACTGACGGAATCGCAGCAAACAGCTGTTCTTCCCCGTTATCGGTACGAACAACATACACATCATTACTGCCTGTCTTCAACACTTCCGTTAAGATTCCCAAATAAGTATTCTGCAAATCATATACAGGTATACCGATCAGGTCGAAAATATAATATCGCCCCGGTTTTAACGGCATCAAATCTTCCCGCGGTACTTGTAATTCATGATTCACCAAGGCTTCCGCCGCATTGCGATCCTGCACGCCTGCGAATTTCATAAGAATAACGTGTTTGTGAAAGCGAGCAGCTGTAATTTCATAACGTTTTCCGGCAATATAACCGTATTTCATTTGCAAAAAACGTTCCGGAAAATCCGTATCCGGATATATACGAACATCACCCCGCACGCCGTGCGGGGCAACTATTTTCCCGATAGTAAATAATTCTAAAGCTGCCATAACGTTACCGACGAATGGCAATAATTTTGCCATCTTCCAATAAAACTTCCACTCCTGTCAAGGCGTCCAAATCATCTCCGATTTTCACTTCAACCATTTGTTCGGTCGTGCCTTGTACAATTTCTGAACCGATCGCCAGCTGCATGGCTGCTTCTTTATCGGCAACTCCCTTGGTGCGAGCGGCCATAAGTCGTTGTTTTTGTTCTTCTACTTGGGCTCTCAGAGAAATAAGTCCCTGGGCATCAATCTTGGCTTGTTCCGCCATCATACGTTTGGCCTGATCTTCCAAGTTTTGCATTTCCCGATCAATGTCTGCTAATGTTTGCTCCACATTTTTCAAGATTTTTTCTTTTAATGCCGGCGTTACCTTGGCTTTTACCGTTACAGGAACGCGTAACGTAATCTGATCCATGCTTCCTCCTATGCAATTTCTACTGCCACCTTCTGATGCGTGTGTACGGCTGCAGCCCTGACGACAAGGCGAATTGCTTTCACAATTTTGCCTTGTCTGCCAATCACTTTTCCCATATCGTCAGGTGCGACATGAAGTGTATACACTTCGAGGCCTTGTTTCTGAATTTTTGTAACTGTAACTGCTTCCGGTTGTGTTACCAATCCTTTGGCAATACATGTAATCAACTCTTCCATAGGTCTGCCTCACTTACTTTTTGGACGCTTCAAATTGAGCCATAATACCGGCTTTTTTGAAGAGAGAACGAATAGTTTCTGTAGGCTGTGCGCCTTTTCCCAACCATTCCAATGCAGCTGCCGCATCTACTGTTAAACGAGTTTCCGCATCTTTTGCCGGATCATACATCCCGATCGTAGCGACAGGACGTCCGTTATTCCGGGCATTGCGCGAATCTGCTACAACAACGCGATAAATCGGTTTCTTTTTAGCGCCTAAACGGGCTAAACGAATTTTTATCATGAAAATCACCTCCTCTATATAGTATCCCGCCGAAGTTTAAAAAGGGAACTTCGGCAAGAAGCTATGACGCTTTTTATTTCCCTGCATTTTTTTTGCTTGCTTCATCATTTTTTGAATTTCTGTAAATTGTTTTAGTAAACGATTTACATCTTGTACCCGTGTACCGCTTCCTTTAGCAATACGACGCTTACGACTGTCTTTAATCAACAATTTTGGATTGGGACTGGTTCGTTCGGCGGTGGTCATAGATAAAATAATAGCTTCCGGCTGTTTAAATTCTTTGCCGTCCAAATCTACTTTATCCAATTCTTTTTTATATTTTCCGATTCCCGGCATAAGCCCCAATAAGCTGCTCATACTTCCCATTTTACGTAAACTTTGCAGTTGTTGGAGAAAATTTTCCAATGTATAGGCCCCGCTGCGCATCGTTTTTTTCATCTTGGCCAACGATTCTTCATCAAAAGCGGCCTGCGCTTTTTCAATAATCGTTTCTACATCGCCTAAATCTAAAATCCGTGATGCATAACGATGGGGATGAAATTCTTCCAAGCCGTCCGTTTTTTCGGAAACACCGATAAATTTAATCGGTTTTCCGGTTACCGCTTTAATGGACAAGGCGGCACCGCCGCGAGCATCCCCGTCCAATTTGGTCATTATCAGGCCGTCGATTCCCAATGCCGCATCAAAAGCGGAGGCGGCCGTTACGGCATCCTGTCCGGTCATCGCATCTACTACCAACAAAATTTCATGCGGATGAACCGTTTCTTTGATATGTATCAATTCATCCATAAGAACTTCGTTAATATGCAGTCGGCCGGCCGTATCAATAATCACGGTATCACATAAATGCGCCGTAGCATACGGCACGGCCCGGGAAACAATCCCCACCGGATCTTGGCAATTTTCTTCCTTGTACACCGGTATATTCAATTCATTTCCTAATACTTCCAACTGCGTAATAGCTGCCGGCCGATATACGTCTGCAGCCACCAATAAAGGGCTTTTTCCTTTTTGTTTCAAATGTTTGGCCAATTTTGCCGCCGTCGTAGTTTTTCCGGCGCCTTGCAACCCCGCCAACATCAGGACGGTCGGCGGTTTGGAAGATACGGTCAAGCGGCTTTGCGTCCCGCCTAAAAGCTCCGTCAATTCATCACGGACAATTTTAATAACCGTTTGCGAAGCATTTAAGCTGCCGAATACTTCTTCTCCCACCGCTTTTTCTTGTACACGTTTAATAAAATCTTTGGCAACCGTAAAGTTTACATCAGCTTCAAGTAATGCCCGTCGTATTTCTTTAAGTGCTTCACGAACGTCTTCTTCATTTAATTTTCCTTTTCCGCGCAGTTTTTTAAATGCTTCTTGAAACCGTTCCGATAGACTTTCAAAAGCCATGAAAACCTCCTTATATTTCTATGTCGGCTACCATACAACGTATGACCGATATGTCGGGATTTTGTTCAGCCAGTAACGCCGTTAGTTTTGTTAAGACAGCGTTATTTTTTCGTTTTTTGCCAATAAATGTAATTGCTTCTCGTATTCTTCCAAAGCCTGTACGGAACGATGCAGCATATCATACACGCCTTGGCGAGAAACGGATAACGCTTCGCCGATTTCTCGTAAAGACCAATCCTGATTATAGTACAAATGAACACACTGCCGTTGTTTTTCCGTCAACAATGCGCCGTATAAATCCAGAAGACGTCCTTTACGAATGACATCGTCCAGCATTCGCTCACCGTCCTTGCTGTCAAGTACTTGCTAAGTATACCGAAAAAAAAAGGTGTGTCAAGTATTTTTACTTGTCACTTTTTCCTGATTGCCATATACAGTAACGCATTGCAAATTGCCGCGGCAATGGCACTTCCTCCTTTACGTCCTTTGGCTACAATATAGGGAACCGGCATTTTCATAAGGCCTTCTTTGGCATCAATCACATTGACAAAGCCGACGGGAACGCCGATAATTAACGCCGGTCGGCATTTTTTTTGTCGGATCAGTTCTTGTATACGCAATAATGCCGTCGGAGCATTTCCAATCGCGAAAATTAGGGGACCTTGCAAAGCGGCGGCTTTATCCATCGCCGCTACTGCGCGGGTTGTACCGTTGGCCGTTGCCTGTGCTTTTACTTCCGGATCCGCCATGAAACATTGTTTTGTACACCCTAAACGACGTAACCCGTCCGCATTAATACCCATAAGCCCCATATTAGTATCCGTTACAATGACCGCCTGTTGTTGTAACGCTTCCAGTCCCGCTTGTACTGCCTGAGGACTGAATCGTAAGGTGCGGGCATACTCAAAATCCGCACTGGTATGAATAACGCGTTTAATAATTTCCTTATGTAGAGGCGGTAAACTGATTTCTCCCAATTCTTCTTCAATAATTTTCATACTTTGCGCTTCAATTTCGGCCGGTAACATGTGCCAATCTTTCATCATAGTTCCTCCTTTTGTTGTCGATAGCGGGCGCATGTTCTAATGAATTTCATCGCTCCCTGCGGATTCCCCCAGAAATGAAAGTGCGCGTATCCGGCAAACAATGTTTCCGTAGCGTGTTGACAACGCCATTGCCGTGATTTTCCCACTTTCTCCGCCAAACAGTCCTTGCCGTTATTGGTGCTGTCCGAATAATGAAATTCATGCATAGGCCAAATGGTGCCCTGTTCTCCCCATACATTGGCATGACACATTTTCAATAGGCTATAGCCGAAGCGAACCGGATGAGATTGTAAGGTTGCCGTGCCGCTTAATACGTTGCTCCATGTATAAACATTGTTTCCGGTATGCCAAGCAGTCAATAAATATAAAAATCCGCCACATTCGGCAAAGCAGGGAGTACCTTGTTGTATAGCGGTGTGCAAAGCCGTTTTTAAAGGATAATTAGCCGCTAATTCTTTTGCATATAATTCCGGATAGCCGCCGCCTAAATAAATACCGTCGCAAGGCGGAAGCTGCGTATCCGTCAAAGGGCTGAAAAAATACAATTCCGCCCCTAAATCTTGCAGCAATTGCAAATTATCCGCATAGTAAAAACAAAACGCCCGATCCTTTGCAATAGCCAAACGTACGGATGAAAGCGGCGGCATCCTTAAATCTTCAGCGTATACGGGCAGCGTATTATGTGCTATTTCTTCCAAGGCCTGCCAATCCATCGTTTGTTGCGCCGTGTTTTGCAGAACGGCAATTTTTTTTTGTAAATCCTGCACTTCTCCGGCTGTCAGTAAGCCTAAATGACGTTCGGCAAGAACGCATTCCGGTATAGCCGGTAAAAAACCTAATGCTTTTACTCCCGACATATGTTCCCAAGTTTCTTTAAAATAAGAGTACACCGACGGCTTGCATTTATTTACGATAAACCCTTTTAGACAACCGGCTGTATCCAACTGCGAAAAGCCGCGTATAACGGCTCCTAAAGAAAGGGAGGCATGCGTACCGTCCACCACCAACACAGTAGGAAAGGACAGTGCTTCGGAGACGGCGAAAGCTCCGGCTTCGGCGGTAGCGGCGACACCGTCAAAGTATCCCATAGCCCCTTCACAAAGTGCCAGCTGTGCTCCCCGACTGTGACGGGTAAATAAATAACTTGCTCGTTGCTTTCCCAACTGCCGGCGTCCGAATAAAAATAAATCCAAGTTACGTGAAGGCGTAGTAAGGACACGTTCATGAAACATGGGATCAATATAATCCGGGCCGCTTTTATACGCGACTACTTTTTTTCCGCGTTGTTTAAATCCAGCCGCCAGCGCACAAAATACGGTAGTTTTGCCGCAACCGCTATGCGTTCCGGCGACCAATAACCGAGGGATATTACAAGTTTTCATAGGGCGCCTCTTTGCGAACTGCGGAAAAAATATATACCGGATTTTCGCCCGTCATAATATGATACCTTCCTGCGGCACGAGAACGGGCGGCTTGTAGTTGGGTAATTTCCAGTGTATACAGGGGCTGTTCGGCATAGTAGGAAGTAATCGCACCGACAGTTTCCAACGTAATCGCTGTTATTACGATTCGACACATCGGATTGGCGGTATACAGCCAATCCAATATTGCTTTTATGTTTCCGCCGCTGCCGCCTATAAACGCATATGCCGGAGGTTCGGGAATTTGTGCCAGTATATCGGGCGCAATTCCTTGTAACATAATGACGTTTCCTAAAGAAAAACGAGCTACATTTTTTTTCGTAAGTGCCATGGCTTCCGGATTCTTATCTATAGCATATACTGTGCCGTCCATAGTCATTCGTGCCGCTTCTACCGTGCAAGAACCGCTGCCGCAACCAATATCATATACCGCTTGGCCGGGACGAATCATTAAAAAACTCATAGCCACGGCGCGAATTTCTCGTTTTGTTAAAGGTACCCGACCGCGGCAAAAGGCGGTATCGGGTATGCCGTAAAAAGGATATGCTTTTGAAGGAGATACCGTATTCTCAATGAGTAATACAGACGGATCGCGAAACGGACTGGCACAAAGTTCGGCGGCGTTGCCTTGCTGAATTTTTTCCGAAGAATACGAAAGATTTTCACCGGCCGTTACTTGCACATGCCCCAAACCGGCCCGACATAATTCTTGACAAATTGTCGCTACAGTCTGTGTACCGCCGGTTAAACAAAATACTTTTTCATGGGCGTGTACGGCGGCACTTACGGAAGCTTGTCTGCCATGCCGACTGACGCAATATATATCCTGCCACGGTATATTTAATTTTGAAGCCAAATATACAAGGCTGCTGATACCGCAAATTCGTTGTACTTCATATCCCGGCGACGACGGTAACAAAGCGGCTAAACTGTAAAATCCCACATCGCCGGAAACAAGAATCGCGATGGGACCTTTTTGTACTCTACGTATATAGTTTTTAATCTCTTGAACATGAATCGTAGTATATATGGTTTTATCTTGCGGCGCAATCATTGCCGTCATCCGCGCATCGCCGATAATTACGGCACTGTGTGCAATTGCATGTTGGGCTTCCCCGGTAAGTAAGTCCGGATTTCCCGGGCCCATGCCGATGACATATATTTTCATGGTCGATTCTCCTCTTGCAGACGTTGCTGTACATACGATACTATTTTTTTATACGAATACCCTTCTTCGGAAGGACGGGAAATTACAATTAAAGCGGCTCCTACCGCTTTTGCTGCGGCCACTTTTTCCATAAAGCCGCCGGGATCGCCGGAATCTTTGGTCACAATATAGCGCGCATGATAGTGCCGAAAGGTAGCAATATTCAAGTCTTTAGTAAAAGGCCCCTGCATACATACGATTTGTTTCGCGGCAAATCCTAATTGCAGTGCTTTATCTAATGACATATGAGACGGTAAAATACGTAACGCAATCCGTTCGGTATACCGCGGTAATTCGGTAAACAGCTGTAAATCCTTACTTCCTGTCGTTAAGAAAACGGTACCTTCCGTATGACGTAATACGTCTACCGCTTCGGCAACGGACGTAACGGAAAAATACGTTCCGGCATTACTTTTTTGACGTACAAGGCGCAAATATTCATACGACATACGATGACAAGCCCGTTGTAAATTGGCCGTTACTTCTTGCGCATAAGGATGCGTCGCATCAATAACGAGTAACGGCCGGTATTGCTTTAAAAACAGTTCCATATCCGGTTCGCTTAACCGTTTTATCAGTACCGTGACAGAAGGCGTTTTTTTTATCAATTTCGCGCCGTAATCCGTAGCTACCGTCACTAAAATTCGCCGTCCCGTATATGCAAGTGCCGCCACCAGTTGTCTGCCTTCCGTAGTACCGCCGGCAATCCAAATAGGTCGTATCATTTTTCTTTCTCCTGTATAGCATAGCCTCGGGAAGTCACCATATGTCCTCGTATAATCCGCGTATGACTGTTCCCGATAAAAACGGTGGAAATCATATTTAATTCAAGTTGTGCCAATTCCTTTAACGTCAGAAGCCGTGTCTTTTCCCCCTCTCTGCCGATATATTGCGCTACACCGACCGGTGTAGCGGGTGAACGATAGGCTTGTATAATACGGCATGCTTTTTGTACATAATTGCGACGCCGCTTACTTGCCGGATTGTATAACACGATGACAAAATCGCCGCTTGCGGCACAATGTAATCGATGTGCAATGGTATTCCAAGGCGTCAGCGCATCACTTAAAGAAATAAAACAGGTATCATTTACCAACGGAGCTCCTAACAGGGCAGCTCCCGCCATAGCGGCAGTAACTCCGGCAATGACGTGAATTTCCACTTCTTCATACCCGGCCGATACTTCATATACTAATCCGGCCATCCCGTATAACCCCGCATCGCCGCCGGAAATTAATGCGACCCGCTTGCCTTCTCGCGCCCATTGTACCGCTTGTTGACAGCGTTCTATTTCTCGCGTCATAGGCGTAGTAAAATATACGGCATGAGGAAAATTTTTTTGTAAAAGCCGAATATACGTAGTATATCCCACAATATGAGTGCATTGTTGCAATATATGAACCGCTTCCGCGGTCATACCTTCAAGATGTCCCGGCCCGATGCCGATAACATACACTCCCGCATTCATTGTCGATGATCCCTTCTTTCCCAAGACACTGTAAAATTTTCTTGTCCGATGGCAATCGTAATCCCTTTATACCGTTGTTTCCGTACTCGTAATATGCCGTTTTTGAGATGTACTAAAGCGGCTCGTTCACAAACGTTATCCACCCCTACTGTACGCCGAACAAAAGCGGAAGAAGCTATACTTCCTTCGACATTCTGTAATTGTCCGGCACTGTATCCGTGTAATGGCCATTTACGAGCTGCGGCTAAGGCGCAAAGGCCCGGTTCTGCCAGTTTTATATCAATCGTCCGTATATCCCGTATAGCCCCGACAGCCAAATCATATTTTTTTAAGGTATCCAATACTGCCGCTTCCAAATCTTCATACGATACTCCGCGCCGACACCCGATTCCCAAATGTAAAATCGGCGGATAAACCGCGAGCGTTGTAGGAAAAGGCCGACAAGAAGCATGAATAGTAACGGCCATTCCTACAGATTCCTTCGTTGCCGTCATTAAACACGAAGGTCGTCCCGGCATTTCGGCAAATTCACTAAAAAAACCGGCTTGTCGTCGTTGCACCAAGTACGCGGAAAATTTTTTGGCAATAGTAAACGACTGCAGGCATAATCCTTGCTGCATTGCCCAAGTATCGACGGCAAAAAGACCGTGAATATCCGTTGCGGTAGTCAGTACGGGCGTGCTTCGCAATACCCTTGAAATTTGCACGGCTAATGCATTGGCACCGCCCATATGCCCGGAAAGGAGAGGAATGACAAATTTTCCTTTTTCATCCAAACACAAAATAGCGGGATCTTTCGCTTTATGCTGGATGTACGGCGCAATCGTACGAACGGCAATGCCGACTGCGCCTATAAAAATAATAGCTTTCGCCTGTCGCCATAATCCTTGTAAGGATGTTCGTAACGGCAAAGGAAGCGCCGGTATACTGTCTGTTTTATACGCTTCTACAGTATAAGCCTGCACGTAAGTATGGCGAGAACGCAACTTCGTCCAAAGGATTTCACTTAATTGCCGCCCTTGATAAGAAACAGAAATAATATAAATATACGACGATTCATCCATGATTTCCTTCCTTATCTCCCTTTCGAAAAGCATGTGTAAACGACGGATTATATAAACAACTGCGTTCATATACAGCACCTAAAAAATGTCCTACCAAAATCAATGCCGTATGCGTAATGTTCGCCTTCCTTCCGGTAGCCGCTAACGAACCTAACGTACAAGAAAGTATTTTTTCATCCGCCCACGATACTTTATATACAATGGCCGCCGGCGTATCTTTTGCATAGCCGCCTTGTAATAATTCGTCCTGCACCTGTGCAATGTGACCGGCACTTAAAAAAATAACCATTGTCGCAGTATGGGTCGCATAGTTATGAATTTCCTGTCTTTCCGGCACCGGTGTACGCCCGCCGTAACGAGTAATAATAACGGATTGGCTAATTCCCGGAACTGTATATTCCGCAGCCATAGCGGCCGCGGCCGCAGTAAAGGAGCTGACTCCCGGGATAACGAAAAAGGGCACGGCGGCTTGCCGTAAGCCGGCTATTTGTTCACGTATGGCACCGTATAACGAAGGATCTCCTGTATGCAGCCGCACGATACAATGTCCCTGTGCGGCTTCTTTACACATAATATGCAGAATTTCTTCCAAGGTCAACGCGGCGCTGTTATAACAACGACATGCCGGGCGGGCATAAGAAAGTAATTGCGGATTTACTAAAGAGCCGGCATAAATGATGCAGTCGGCAATCGTCAACAATTCTTTTCCCCGTAACGTAATCAAGTCGGGATCACCCGGGCCGGCGCCGACAAAATATACGGTTCCCGTCGTTCCTTCGTTTCGTTTATCCATGACCTTCTCCTTTTTTAGCTTGAATGATCCCCTACGGTATGGAATCTGCACGTATAACCCGCTTTTTTATCGTAATCTCACATACTTTTTTTAATTTTCATCGGTAGAAAGCGGGATTATTGCCTGTCCTCCGCTTTTTAACCTAACGACTTCACTTTGAATATGAAAAACGGAAGCCAGTAATGCCGGCGTAACCGTAGTCTCCGGCTTGCCGCAAGCAACTACTTTGCCGGCTTTCATTACCAATATACGCTGTGCATATTGTAAGGCCGAATTAATATCATGGAGAACAATGAGTATAGTTAAACGGAAACGAGTACATATCGTTTGTAACCGTTGTAACAGCTGTAATTGATGATACATATCCAAATAGACCGTCGGTTCATCCAATAACAAAATTTTTGCTTCCTGAGCCAATAAAACGGCCAGCCAAACACGTTGTTGTTCGCCGCCGGAAAGTTCCGCAACCGGAAGCATAGCCTTATCCGTTAGTTGCACGGCTTGTAACGCGGCATTTACCCATTCTTCATCTTTACGGGTTCCGCCTCTATAAAATCGTTGATAGGGAAAACGTCCTAACCGTACTAAATTGCGTACTTGTATCGCTTCCGGCACCATATGCGTTTGCGGCAAAATGGCGATCTGTCGGGCTAATTGTTTACGGCTATACCGCTGCAAGGGGATCTGTTGAACTTGAATACTACCGCTTGTATAGGGAAGGGAACGATTTAAGGTATGCAATAAGGTACTTTTCCCGCACCCGTTAGGCCCCATAACGGCAATGATTTCCCCTTCATAGGCGGTAAATGAAATATCTTGTAATACGAGTTTTTTATTACGAAAAACATGCACATGATTTACTTCCAATGTAGAAGCGGACATAGTTATACTTCCTTTCGCAATAAAAAAAGAAAAAAAGGCGCTCCTAATAAAGCCATAATAAGACCTACCGGCAATTCTACCGGGGCAAAAAGTAAGCGCGCGACAGTATCACTGAACAGCATCACCGCACTTCCTAAAAAGACGGAAGCCGGTACGACAAAACGATAATCTTCACCGATTAATAACTTTACTATATGCGGCACAACCAATCCGACAAAACCGATTAATCCGCCTACGCTTACTGCCCCTGCTGCCAACAATGCCGCCACGGCAAGTAATAATAAGCGCGTTCTTTCCACGGCCACTCCCAAGCCGCGAGCCATATCATCGCCCAACCGGAGCATATTTAAATAATAGGAACCGGCAAACGTCAATATAATTCCCGCTACGGTATACGGATACAACAGCGTAACGTCATTCCAACCGGCATTTCCCAATCCCCCGATCAGCCACATTAATGCACCGTGTACGCGATCACTATAAAAAATAAGCAGTCCTGAAATACAAGCGCCCAGAAAAGCGGAAACCGCCACCCCGGCTAAAATAATGCGTACCGGTCGCATCCCGTCCTTCCAGGCCAATACATAAATTAAAACGGCAGTGCCGATGGCGCCAATAAACGCTAACGGCGGTAATAAACGGATACATTGCGGTACAAAAATCAACACTATCATGCCGACAATACCGGCACCGGCAGACACGCCGATGAGATGAGGATCCGCTAGAGGATTACGTAATACGGCTTGCAATATTAAACCGGATAAAGATAAATCGGCACCTACCATTGCGCCCGTAATAGCTCGCGGCAAGCGTACATTTAAGATAATTTGTGAGGCCATGTCCGTTTCCGGATACAAAAGAATATACAATACTTTTTTTAAAGGAAAAAAAACGGGCCCGTAAAGAATGGCTTGCAGAAAAGCAACCAGAGCCGTCAATCCGAATAACACCGGGAGCAGCCGGGGCCAAAAACGCTTTCTTCGCATAGTTTGCGACCAATTATATTGTTGCATCAAATGCCTCTCCATAAATTAATTTTGCCATATAGCGTAACGCTTTATCGTAATCCATACCGGGGCTGACCAGAAAATATTGCTCCGGCAACACATATACCTGCCCCGTACGTACTGCACGCAAGTGCGCCCACGACGGATTCGCTTTCAGATCGGTCCGCAATCTTTTATCTATTTTGTCGGGAGACCCCATAGCGGTAAATAAAATAACATCCGGGTCCGCCGCTAACAGCGCTTCCATACTGTACGGAACTTTTTCTTTGGTTATTCCGGCTTTCCCTGTCGGACAGGTTACATTTTGCACCCGCAACAATCGCGCCATATCGCCGGCAATACTGTCCGATAACTCTACGGTCACCGCCCCGGGCGTAACATGAAGAATCGCTGCTGTTTTTGTCCTGTTAGGCAGTTTGTTGAGTACTTGCTGTATCTTTTTGTCCAAAACGGTTTGCGCCATTGCCGCTTGCTGCGGACATCCGTAGATTTGTCCCATAATTTGTAATGCACGGGTTGCTTCCTGCCGGGTTTTCGTTTTAAGCGCTATGACAGGTATTTGATTTTGTTCACACAGTGGCAATAATTTTTCTTGACTATGCGCCCCGATAATTATTAAATCAGGTTGCAACGCCAAGACTTTTTCCATACTGACAGCATATACAGGGCCTACTTCCGTAGCCTGTATATACTGTGAAGGTATATGTATTTGCTTGGAACGTACAGTTGTTCTGCCGACAATCGGTCCGTTTACAGCCGCGGAAAAGGATAATAGCGAAGTCGTTAAAATGATCACTCGTTGCGGCTTGGCAGATAAAGTTACAGTACGTCCGAGATCATCATGAATAACCGCATAGGCCGGTTTTTGTGCCCGATTTTGTATCGGCACGAAGCCGCCTGATACACCGCAGCCGCTTACACAAAGACTGAGACTTATTCCAATTATTATCCATAGGACGGATTTTATTTTTTCTTTCATTATGCCCGCTCTTTCTTTGAAAAAGTATACGTTATCCCCGCGGTTCATTGCCGAACCGGAACGGAAGCATGCCGCTATTCGACATATGTCCTAAGGGGCCGCCGGGAAGCATAACGCCACGTGCCGCGTTGGCATTGATGGCAACCCTCTTATTTATTTCTCCCCGTCCCTTTATCCGATCCGCCCTTACGTACTGTTTTTCTGCGCTTTCCTGCATAAGGAGAAAATTCGGATCGTACGGAAACGACTAAAAAATATCTTACCGCTACTATATATTTTTATGTATCGCTAATGGCTCGTTACACGTTATGATACATGACAAGCTGTACAATGAGGATTCTTCGCAAACGGAATGCGACGAAAAGTCATGCGTACTCCGTCATATACGAGTAAGGTACCGAGCAGGAGTTCGCCCGTACCGGTTAAATATTTAACGGCTTCCGTTGCTTGTAATGTCCCGACAGTACCGGCTACGGCGCCTAAAATGCCGACATCTTTACTTGTAGGAACTGTCCCGACCTGCGGTTCTTCTTCAAAAAAGCACCGATAACAGGGCCCTTTACCGGGAACATACGTCATTAATTGCCCCTGCATCGCTAATACGCCGGCATGAATAAAAGGTTTTCGCATCGCTACACAAACATCATTGATTAAAAATTTAGCGGCAAAATTGTCCGTACCGTCCAAAATAATATCATAATTTTCTGCGCAGATCATTTGCCGTAAAGAATCGGCAGTGGCACGTTCATAATACGTATGTAAATGTACGTGACTGTTTAATTCCTGTAACCGTGTTCGGGCCGATTCGACTTTGGCTTTACCGATTGTTTTTTCCGTATGTAAAATCTGACGTTGTAAATTAGACAAATCCACCCTGTCTTCATCAACGATTCCCAATGTTCCGACCCCGGCGGCAGTTAAATACAAAGCAACCGGTGAGCCTAAACCGCCGGCACCTACTAACAATACTTTGCTTTGTAATAATTTTTCCTGCCCTTGTATTCCTATAGCGGCGACTAATATATTTCTTTCATATCTTTCTTTTTCCTTTGATGATAACATACTTTCACTCCTTATATAAAGTGTTTCCTACACTTTGACTTTTATTATACTATGCTTTAGCGGAGAGGAAAATAAAATTTATACAACCGTTGCTTAGACAATAAAGATATTTCCATTATTTTATCAGCGAACTATAAAAAAAACTTGTCAGGTTTTAAAAATCGTGTTATCATATTCAAGTATTATTAAAAAGTGTTATGCGCCTATAGCTCAGGGGATAGAGCACCGGTCTCCGGAACCGGGTGCGAAGGTTCGAATCCTTCTAGGCGCACCATATTAAAAAAGAGGTTTTACTTAAGGTAAAACCTCTTTTTTAATATGAAATAACCGGAGTTTGATTAATTTATGATTTTCAATTCCCATTCTCTTTCTATACGCCGCTATAATAAAAAGGGGTATTGCTTATGCATCTTGTGTCACACGACGCTTATGAAGCTTACGTTTGCTTTTCAAATACGCTTGATACTGCACTTCCAAAACAGCATCTACCGTTTCTTTACCGACCGGCAACAAAGAACGATATTTAAAAATAAGATCTTGTTCTTCTTGCGAATACGTAATCACCGGTAAGGACACATCCATCGGCACATCATAGCCCATAAGCCATGCCAATGATACGCCGTAAGACGTGCTGATAATGTATAAGTTGTCTTGTTTCGGGGTGATTTTTCCGGAAATGTACTGACACATAGCAGAACGGGAAATTCCCATAATTTTGCTTAAACCTGCTTGGCTGATACGTTTTACTTCCAATAATTCTTTAAGTCGATCCGCTGTTGTAAATTCTCGCATGTTACTGTTCCTTTCTCTATCCGAAGGTTTGAGGATGAAACTGTCCGTTCACAAATGACATCGTTTCGTATTTTATTATATTTCTTACTTTATTTTATCATATTTTTTCAAAAAAAGAACCGCCATTCTTATTTTTTCTAGTCTATATTTGCATTTTTATAATACTTCTATTCCATTTTGATAATTAAAAATTCATTGTTTATTATACATCATATCGTATAAGGAATACTTCCTGCCGCTTCAGTTTCACGGCATTACTATTTTACGAAAGAGGCACATCCTATTGTTCCGATTTCTTTCCGCTTATTTTTTTATACATACTTTGTCGTTAAAAGAGTATAATGCAAAATTCATGCCGGATTACTTAAAAAAGTATCCCTTCCTACTTCGTTTACAAGCAAAAGAAAAAAGTATATAATGATAGTAATTACAATACAGGTGAGATTTATGAAGAACACATTAGGAAACCATTTATTAATTGATTTTTATAATTGTCAGGCTTCTTTTGCCTGTCCGGAGGCCTTGCATCCATTAATAGAAGCCGCGTTTTCCGCGGTAGATTTACCGCTGTATAGTTGGCAGGATTATCATTGTGACGGCGAGTTCATTTGCAGCGCCATTACCGATCATGGTCATATTACTATTCATTATTACGATGTACTGGCTTATGCAGCTGTTGATATTTACATATTTAATTCCAACCGTTCGCTGAATCGTATGATGGGTGCCTTAAAACGATTATTTCAATCGGATAGGATAAAAGCTACCGCAGTTCGTCGCGGTGACTTCGGCGTTATTCGCGATATGAAACCGAAAAAAAAGACCAAATTAACTACGATTCGTCGTGTTAAAACGACAGGTGCTAAAATTCGCAAGACCAGTGTCAGTATGTTTCATATTTTGCGTCATCCCCAACGTAATCAACGACGCTATAAACATTAACAGGTCCGGCAGAAAGGGTTTGTATATCATGTATATGGTTTCTCTGCTCCACACTGCAGGTATAGATAAAGAAGAACTGAATTCTCTTGATACCATTACTGCGGAATTGTTGAAATTTTTACAATTTAAAAACCGGCGCTTATACATGCACAGTTTACAAGTTGCCAATTACAGCATCAGTATTTCCGCTAAACTGGCATTGCCGAAAAGTGAATGTGAACAAATAAAATATGCCGCTTTACTTCATGACATCGGCTTATTATTTTTATCCAACCAATTACTCAATAAGCGGCCTTACTTAAATCGCACGGAAAAAGCGATGTATCGTCGCCATGCAGCTGCCGGCGGCAATGTGCTGGAAAATATACCTTGTTGCCAAGATATTATCCCGTATATCAGTGCACACCATGAACGTTGGGACGGCTCCGGTTTTCCTCGTCATTTGCGAGGTACCAATATTCCTTTGGGCGCACGTATTATTGCCGTTGCCGATTATTATGACACCACTATAAATCCCTCTACCGAGTATTGGGCTAAAACTAAACAACAAGCAGTAAATGAGCTGTTCAGCGCTTCGGGATTACTCTTTGATCCGGAAATTGTCAAAGCCTTTATTGAAACCTTAGGAAATTAAGACTAAAAAATTAAGACTAAAAAACACTGTCATAGTACTATGACAGTG
>NZ_AFIJ01000017.1 GCF_000214495.1 Megasphaera lornae
AAAACACTGTCATAGTACTATGACAGTGTTTTTTTTATAGTAATTTTAATAAGGCTGCAAAGTCTTTCGGAGACGGTAACACTTCCGTCACGATCCATGGATTACACGCTTTCAATGCCTCATACGAATAATGCCCGGTTGCTACGGAGACGGTCTTGGCACCAATCGCTTTGCCGCACTGAATATCATAGGGCGTATCACCGATAACAACTATTTCTTCTATCTCGCTTCCCCATGTATTTTTGGCAATTTTATACGCATTTCGGGCTAAATCGTCACGATAATAAAAATTGCAGGCAAATCCTGAAACGGAAAAATCAAAGTAAGATGCCAGGGCAAAAAATTCCAACTTTAAACGGGCGCCTTCTTCACTGTTGCCGGTTAAAAGCAGCTGTGTGACATTTTTTAACCCGTCCAAATACGAAAGAAGCGGGCGAACTTGTGAAAACACACCGCCATTCTTGCCTTTTTTTCGTAACCATTTTAATAAGGTCGCTTCATAATGACGACAAAACTCTTGCACTTCCGTATCTGTCGGCATGACACCATGTGCCTTGTACAACAATTGTTGACAAATATAATTATCCGTACGTCCGCCGGCCGCAATCATAGGCATCGGAGTATCCTTACCATGAAGTTGTTGAAATACTTCCGTCATGGCATACAAACCGGCACTCCCTGTATTTAAAAGTGTTCCGTCTATATCCCAATATATGATTTTCACCTTGCACCTCTGCTATCGTTTAGCGAATTTCGTTTATTTTATTTGTGAAACAATATCCCGTGTATCGCGAGCGATCATGATTTCTTCATTCGTAGGAATGACATACATCTTGACCGTAGAATCATCAGTACTGATTAACGCATCTTTACCGCGTACGTTATTACGTTCTTCGTCCAATTTTGCACCTAAATATGCTAAACCGCGACAAATAGCGGCGCGATCTTCAATACCGTTTTCACCGACGCCGGCAGTAAAGGTGATCACATCTACCCCTTCCATGGCGGCAGCTAACGCGCCGATAGCTTTACGAACTTGATAATGGAACATATCCAATGCTAATTTCGCACGTTCATTTCCCTTGGCCGCAGCTTCACCCAAATCGCGAAAATCGCTGGATACGCCGGAAATTCCCAATACCCCGGATTTCTTGTTCATTAAGGTATCCATTTCTTTGGCGGACAAATGGCGACGTTCCATTTCATGCAGAACAATAGCGGGATCGATATCGCCGCAACGCGTGCCCATTAAAACTCCCGGCAACGGAGTAAAGCCCATAGTTGTATCAATACTCTTTCCATATTTAATAGCCGCCAATGAAGACCCGTTACCCAAGTGGCAGTTGATAATACGCAACTTTTCTAACGGCACGCCCATAACACGTGCCGTTTCACCGGCAACATAGCGATGGCTGGTGCCGTGGAAGCCGTAACGACGAATGCCGTCTTCCGTGTATAATTCATACGGTAACCCGTACATAAAGGCCTTAGCCGGCATGGTCTGATGAAACGCCGTATCAAATACGCCTACTTGCGGTACCTGCGGCATAATGGCCTTGCACGCATTAATCCCGATAATGTTGGGCGGATTGTGCAACGGTGCCATGTCCACACATTCATTTAAAGCATCCATTACCGCATCTGTAATTAAAGTGGAGCAAGCGAATTTTTCCCCGCCGTGGACCACACGATGACCGACCGCATCAATTTCATCCATCGATGCAATGACCCCGCATTCTTTATCCGTCAAAGATTCCAATACCAACTTTACAGCTACATTATGGTCCGGAATCGGTTGTTTCAATTCTTTCTTCTTACCCTGCCATTTATGTGTAAGAATACCTTCTTCCAAACCGATACGTTCTACCAAACCTTTTGCCATTACTTCTTCGTTCTTCATATCCACTAATTGATATTTTAATGAAGAACTGCCGCAATTAACGACCAATACGATCATGAAAATTTACCTTCTTTCATATAATCTAATTATTGTATATGGCCAAACACCCGTTCAATAGCCGCCTTTCCCAAGACGTCATCCGAACGATAGGCATATTGAATGTGCCAAATTTGACCTTTATCTTCAAAGAAGAGACTGCGCATAATAATGCCAATCGCCTGTCCGTCGGTCAGCTTATTGTATTGACAAGTGACTTCCAAAGCGGGACGGTTGCCAATCATGGTCGGCTTACTCTTCGTTTGCAGATCGGAAATCTCCGCTGTCTGTTGTAACATAGTGATTAAATCGGCCGCAGATTGTTCAACGGTTGTCGTATTTGCCGGTTCCGCCAACGCAATCACCGTCAAATGGCGATCTTCACCGCCGTAAATAATCCCCGGGTCATCCTGTCGTTTTACACGCCCCAAATCAAACGGACTGGCCATGTATAATTCAGAATTACCTACTTTTAATTGTACCTGTCCGAAACTATATGTTTCCAATACAGTTTGTCGGCCGCACCCGCTTAACACCAGTGCGGTTGCAACAATAACGGCTGCTGTCGCCCAAGGTTTACATTTCATTCTAACCACCTATCATGCTTTCTACAGACTGGTATTATTATAGCATATTACCTTCATTGTAAAAAGATATTTCTTTCCTAAATGCGGAAATTTATCATATTTCCGCAAAAATCACCGTTTCCCTTCGAGCGTATCTTGGCATACATATTCTACCGGTAGTATACTATGTTTATCTTATACAACAAGGAGACAGTATGGATCTTATCGGTATTATTGCGGAATTTAATCCTTTTCATACAGGGCATGCGGCACTTTTACAGCAAATACGCCGCCACTACGGCCCAACGGTTCCCGTTGTTATTATTCTAAGCGGTTCTTTTGTACAACGTGGTGAACCCGCTTTATTCGACAAATGGCAACGCACCTCGTGGGCACTCCGAGCGGGAGCGGATATAGTTGTAGAATTGCCGACCGTATATGCCCTCTCGGCCGCCCCGTTCTTTGCCGCCGGAGCGGTGCGCTTGGCAGCGGCCGTAGGCTGCACGCATTTAGCCTGCGGAACCGAAATCGGTACAGCGGAAGATTTTATGCATTTGGCCGAACTAAGAGCGAATGTTGAACATTTTCCCTTACACCGAACCTCCCAAACCTACGGAACGTATATGACCCGACAACTGCAACCGCATCTTTCCCCGTCACAGCAAGCATTACTGCAAGCGCCCAATGCGCTGTTGGCGGGAGAATACGCCCTGGCCATACAACGCTATGCGCCGCATATAAAACTGCACACCTTTTGTCGCAAAAGTCGTCACGATCAACAAACGCCGACCAATGAATTTGCCAGTGCTTCTTTTCTTCGTTCCGCGTTACCGACAAGAGGCCTGCAGGACGTAAAAAAATATATTCCGCCTGCCTATCAGGAGGAAATGCAACACCTTATCCGGAGCGGTCAATATACCGATTATAATCGGTACGGCGATTTTGTTTTATATGCCGGTCGCCGTTATACTGCCGCCCGACTGCAACATGTGCCGGCGTTTACGGAAGGGTTGGAACACCGCTGGATACGTTGTGTAACCCAAGCCGCCACATGGGACAACGCGTTGCAGGCCTTAAAAACTAAACGGTATTCGTATCGTCGTCTCTGTCGTATGGGCGCTTATGTAGCCTTACAGGCAACACGTGAGCTTTTTGTACAAGTATATGAAGAAGGCCCGTCTTATATTCGTCTTTTAGGAAACACCCAACGAGGACGTACATATTTAAAAGAAAAAAATTGTACTTTGCCCTGTATTTATCGCCCGGCGCCGTTTATGAAACAGGGCGCGCCCTTATTACGCCGGTGTTTACAATTCGATCACGCAGCTACCGATTTGCAATACTTATCTTTTCATAATCCGCAATTTCGCCAAGGGTTAGCCGATTTCTATCATAAGCCCTGTATTCTCCCTTAATATATAGGAAAACTGTCTATTGCAAAATTTTGCGGAAGTTGTCCCGTCTATGCGTATTATGGTATACTAATTATGTATAATGAAGCTCGGAGGCATCATTAAAACGATTAAATAATGTAATGAGGTGGTATCTTTTATGTCTGTCGGTTTAAATATGTTTCAGTCTCTAGGTGCGATTATTGCCGTCTATTATGTCGGCGTTTTTCTTTGTGAAAAAATTGCGGTTTTACGACAATATTGCATTCCCGCACCGGTTGTCGGCGGCTTGCTGTTCGCAATCGTCAACTGTGTTTTATACACGCAGGGCATTTGGACTTTTAAAGTAGATTTAACGATGCAGCAGCTATGCATGATGCTGTTTTTTACCAGTGTCGGCTATACTGCCAGTGTCAGCTTGATTCGCAGAGGCGGTATTGCCGTATTAAAAATGGCGGCAATTACCGTATTTTTAATTATCTTACAAAATCTGATCAGTCTTTCTTTAACGCACATCTTTCATCTCGGGCCGCTTATGGGACTGGCCACCGGCTCGATTCCCATGATCGGCGGTCATGCAACCGCGGCCGCTTTCGGACCCGTTTTAGAAAACATGGGTTTGGCAAACGGTACGACCATTGCAGTAGCTGCCGCTACTTTCGGTCTCGTTTCCGGCGGAATTATCGGGGGCCCTGTAGGAGAAACCTTGGTAAAAAAATTTCATCTGCACAGCTGGGAGCCGAATGAACGACTGGATCCCGAATATCTGCAACCGGAGCGGGAAATGTTGGAAGCAATTGTTGATCATCGTGAAGATGCGCAACATGCGTTGGAGCATGAATGTCGGTGCGGGCAATCTATTAATAACCATCGTTTTATGCACGGCATGGCCCATTTAGGATTGGCCATGGGGTTGGGAACGCTGATTAGTAAGGGATTTGTAGCGTTAGGTCTCATCTTTCCGGCGTATATCGGCTCCATGCTGATGGCGGCAATTATTCGAAATATTGCCGATTTCACCCATGTGTACAAAGTGTATCAACGGGAAAGTGAAGTACTGGGAAATATCGGTTTAACTATTTTTCTGACCTGTGTGCTTATGGGGCTGCAACTTTGGCAACTCTATGCACTGGCCTTACCCATGATGGCGATCTTGGCAATTCAAACCCTATGTATCGCCGGATTTGCGTATTTTCTTGTATATCGCATAATGGGTAAAAATTATGAAGCTGCCGTTATGGCTTCCGGCGTCTGCGGTTTCGGCTTGGGCGCCACCCCCAACGCCATTGCGAATATGACGGCTATGACGAAACTGTTCGGACCGGCACCGGCCGCTTTCTTTGTTATTCCTCTGATCGGGTCTTTAATCATTGATCCCGTCAATGCTTCCGTCTTAATGTTTTTCTTAAATCTCTTTCGATAATCGAAAGCGTGCTTATACGAGACGGATAACGACAAATTTTCAAAAGCCGGATGCACAATGGCGCAATTCTCCTTTATACACCGGGATATTTCCGAAAAAACACCCGGATAAAAAAACGGTTCGCGTATCTTTTACTACGCGAACCGTTTTTTATCTTTTTATGGTCTGAAAAATGCCGTTTTTATTTTTACCGATACAAAGGGCCTTCCTTCTCCTGATGAAATCGACGCCTGCGCTGTTCCGCTTCATGCTGTAAATACTCTTGTGCCTGTACCGTTTCATCCGCCGGCTTCCCGGAAACATACTGATACGAACCGTCGGCTTCCATATGATACGCTTTCGTATTGTCCCGCAAATATAGCGACAATATATCTTTAATCCGTTTTTTATGCGGTGCATATTCAATAGGAACCATTAATTCAACACGTTCATTTAAATTTCGCGGCATCCAATCGGCGGAAGAGATAAATACATCTTCTTTGCCGTTATTATAAAAATAAAACAGACGACTATGTTCCAAAAAACGCCCTACAATACTGCGCACTTCAATATTCTCACTGATCCCTTTCACGCCGGGACGTAACACACATATCCCACGTATAATAAGTTGTATCGTCACGCCTGCCACAGAAGCCTCATACAGTTTGGCGATTACCGATTTATCCAACAGAGAATTCATCTTCGCTTGAATCACGGCTTTTTTGCCGGCTTTTGCCCAAGCGATTTCCTGATCGATTTCTTCATAAATTCGTTCTCGTAAATTTAAAGGAGCAACAGCCAATTTATTCCATTCCGGCGGATCGGAGTACCCGGACAAAAAATTAAAAAAGGCGGAAGCATCCGCGCCTATCAGGGGATTGGCGGTTAAAATCCCTATATCCGTATAAATTCTGGCGGTTTTACCGTTATAGTTGCCGGTAGCTAAATGAACATAGCGTTTAATACCGTCTTCTTCCCGACGCACAATCAAGGTAATTTTTGAATGCGTTTTCAACCCTACAATACCATAAATAACATGACAACCGGCTTCTTCCAATTTACGTGCCATATTAATATTATTTTCTTCATCAAACCGCGCTTTTACTTCCATCAGCACCGTTACTTGTTTCCCGTTTTCAGCCGCCGTAGCCAGCGCCGCAATAATGGGAGATTTGCTGCTTACCCGATATAACGTTTGCTTAATTGCCAGGACATCCGGATCCATCGCTGCCAGGTGAATGAAGTCTTCAATCGTTTCAAATTTTTCATACGGATGATGGACCATAATATCCCGTGCCGAAATCGCTTTCCATAAGTCCGGCTCTCCCAATTCCGCCAATTCAAACGACGGTTGCGGGCGAAACGGCACATAGCGAAGCGTTTCATCACTTTCTATACTTAAAAAGGAAAAAACACTTGACAATCCAAAGGCCCCGGTATCATATACATATCCCGTTCTTCCAATTGCAATTCTTTACGTAAAAATTCTTTGATTAAACGACTGGCGGATTGGGATATTTCCAACCGAACTGCAGCGCCTTTTTTTCTTTTTTTAATGATTTTTCCACTTCCGCCAATAAATCTTCCACATCTTCGTCTATATCCAAATCCGCATCCCGAGTAACACGAAACGGCACGGCTTCCAAAATATCGCAACCTAAAAAAAATCGCTCTGCATATGCCGCTAAAATATCTTCTAAAAATAAATATTGTTTCGGATTTTTAGTTCCCGGAACCTTTACAATGCGTCGAATAACCGGTGACGGAACCGGCAATATGGCCGTTTTCACCGCCCCGTCCCGCTTTCGCAGCAAAACTGCCAGGTTTAAATTCAAACTGGCCAAAAAAGGAAACGGATGACTGGAATCTACCGCCATCGGAGTGACTACCGGATATATTTCACGCGTAAAAAAATCTTCCAACCACCGGTTCTGTTCCGCCGTTAAGTCTTGCACCTTTACAAATTCCAGGCCTTTATCCCGTAAACGCGTTAAAATACTGCGACAATACCGATATTGTGTATGCACCAATTCATGCGCCATCGCCTGAATGGCGGCAAATTGTTGACGCGGTGTAAGGCCGGCAATATCAATATGTTTAATACCGCTTTCAATTAAATGCTTTACGCCGGCAACGCGAATCATAAAAAATTCATCTAAATTGGAAGCGGCAATGGCGATAAAATTCAACTGCTCCAATAACGGATTGGAAGGCACGACAGCTTCCCGCAATACCCGTTCATTAAATTTCAGCCACGTACATTCTCGATTCAAAAAATATTCATGTGCTTCATATTTTGACATAATTTATCCTTTCTGCAAATACGGCGACACACCGAATGTTTCTGCAAAACGAACGGCAGCTTGTTTAAAAGCCCAACGTTCGAGAGGTATATCCTCTTCCGCCGTATAGTGAAATTGCAACTCTTTTCCTTTCGGCACTACCTGTAACGTAAGAATTTTTCCTAAATGACTTTTATCCAGCGCATCCGCCAACCGAAACACGGCTATTAATTTATCCGCCGCAATCTGTTGTACAGGCGGCAACGATGGGATGGACGGCAATTCTTTTTTTCCCGTGCCGACGCCATAATATACTACATAAGACAAAATTTCCTGTTCCGCTTCGCTAAGACCGAACATATCCGTATGCCGCACCAATTGCCGGGTACATTGCGGATGTTTGCGAATATTGATAAATTTACCGATTTCATGTAAAACCGCCGCCATCTGCAAGATATATCCGTGTCGTTCCGTCATGCCGTTTTTCGCATATACAGTATCAAAAATTTGTCGGCAAAATCGTTCCACCCGTTGTGAATGTGCCGGATCCGGTACATATTTATCGGCAATATGTCGCGTTAGTGTTAACAATAATCTTTGTTGTTGTTGCAAGTACGGATGCTTTGTTGCTTCCGCTACATAATATAACGAATATCCCGCAGTAAAGGTAGTGTCCATAATCACAATATGCGCAATGGAAATATATCGCAATAATTCATCATATAATACTAAGGTAGACATAATAATATTAGCTAAATGTTCCGATAAACCGTACCGTTTTTGCAGTTTAAAAGAAGTAACGCCATGAAAGGCGCCGACAAAATCCCGCAATTCCTGCGGAGTAATACGAATACTTCTCTTCGTATCAGTATAGCCCAACATGCGGGCAATGAGCATGGCGGCCCTCCCGGACAAGATAATATACGTGCTCTTATAACATCGTACGCGCGGCCACAAAGAAGATAAGGTCCCATAAATATACTCCCGTATAACTTCCGGAAATTCCGATTCATTTCGTTGCCGTTCTGTAAAATGAGATAATAATTGTAATGAACCGATCGGCACATTCTGCTGAAACAACAGATCCCGATCTTGCCAACAAGTCAGCCCTACCCCGCCGGACGTAATATCCAATAAGACTGCCGGATATTCGGAAAAGGCGAAATTCCCCGTAGAAATACGATAATATAATCCGAAAAATTTATAATAAATTTCTTTTGTCATAGGAATCACTTCTACAGAAAATCCCGTACGAATATAAATTTGGTCCAATACATTCAATAAATTATCCGCTTTACGAATAGCCGTCGTGGAAATGACCCGTACATCCGTAACCGCATAATCTCGTAACAGTTGCTTAAATCCCGATAAAATACGGCATATTTCCTGTAAAGACGCAAAGGTGACATGGTGGCTGATAAATACGTCACTGCCATAGCGTATTTCTTGTGAAACGCTTTCAATCGTTTCCATGGCATCCAAGGAAGTATAGGAAATAATCTTTAATGTCATATTTACTGTACCGATATGGATAATACCGACCATTCTTTTTTTATGCCCCTTCATGTTCATCCCTCATTTATATTTCATTCGTTACTTCTATTATACATGAAGAGACCGGAAAATGGGAATGTTAAAAAATATATACAGGTAAATTACCCGTCGTAATGCCGATACAAAAGGAGTGCCGCCTTTTATGGCGGTCACTCCTTTTGTATGCCCTGCGTATACGGAACGGTTAAAGCGAGACGGTATCCTGTTCGGAAGTAAGATAGGTCCACCCGTCTTCTTGATAAACTTTATGTTCTTTCATCAAATGTCCCAACGCCCGCTTAAAAGCGGCTTTACTGAGACCGAATTTTGCTTTAATCACTGCCGGAGGCGTTTTATCGCCATACGGCATTTTACCGTGTCGTTGCTGTAAAAAAACGATAATTTTTTCTCCGTCCGGATCCAACGCTTCTTCCTTTACGTGACGTAAAGAAATATTAATACGTCCATCGTCCCGTATATGGACAATACGTCCTTTTAAAAATTGTCCCAAAAGAATCGGACCGGTAAATTCACTGCGATGTAAAAAGGCGATCCATCGTTCTCGCGTCATTAAATATGCCCCTTGATCGGTAATATTATATACCGCGCCTTCTACCCAATCCCCGATGACGGCATCGGCAGCGGCACGAGACGCACGTCGCATTTCATCTTCCACTTCCATAGAAACCGCCAGCCGATGAGATTTATCTTCATACAACTTGACCCACACATATTCGCCTTCTTTAGGTCGGCCTTTCATTTCGGCAAAAGGCATAAAAATACCGCGTTCCGTCCCCACTTCCACAAAGGCGCCGAAACGGGTCGTATTAATGACCGGCGCATAACCTATTTGCCCGATCTTAATACGCGGCAGACGCATGCTGGCAGTCAATCTGCCCGCCGGATCATGATATAAAAACACGTCCACCGTTTCCCCCACAGTTACCGGTCGCGTCTGTTGATTTTTATGAAGCAAAATATCATCATTCGTATTGCCGGTTTGCCCGTCTAAAAAAACTCCCGCTTCACCGGCACGCAACACTTTTAAAGTCGCTAAACTGTTTTCTTGTAATAAAGATGCCATCATTATTCACCTGCAAACGGAATCCGCTTTGCATCACCCCAAAGATCTTCTATCCCATAATATTGTCGTTCATTTTCTACAAAAATATGAATCACTACGATACCCGCATCAAGCAAAATCCATTTTCCTGTATGATATCCTTCTTTGTGCGTTACCGAATGCCCTTGAAGCGCCAACGCTTCTTCTACCGCATCGGCCACACTGCGCGCCATACGCTCATTACGTACGCTGCAAATGACGAAATAATCCGCCATAAGAGAGGATTCTTCTATATTTAAAATCGTAATATTCCAAGCTTTTTTTTCATCCGCCGCCTGCGCCGCAATTTCATACACCGTACACGGTTGTACTGCAGGTGTTTCTTTTTTTATAATAGGCATGTTTTGTCTCCTTTTCATATTCCCCTTTGCTTACTTGGAGAATTATTTTTTTTACTGTTTTTTATCCGTACATGTTGTTTCTTTTTCTCTTGATGTTGCGATAAAGCCGGCGTCACCGCTTCTTTTCCGGACGACGAGGAAGAAGCCGGCGCATCACCTGTCGTCGTGTCTTCGCCTGTATTCATCGTCTCCGAAGGTGTCGTAGATGGCGGAGAAGCAATGGCATTATTCGTTGTGCCAATCAATTTTTGTACTTCTACAGGATCAAAAATCCAATACCCCGTAGCGCCCGTATCCGCTTCTCCCGGTAAAATATAAAATTTTATTTGCGTACTTCCCGCATGACTGAAGGTGTACGCCAATTTTGCCATATCCTTCGTTTTAATATTGGATTGAACATGATTCCAAAAACGATACATAAACAGCATATTTGTCCAACCCCAATGTTGTCGGCGCGTTTGGTAAAATAATTTCACCAACCGTTCCTGCCGTTGTACACGTGCTATTTCTCCGTCAGCATCCAAGTACCGCATATAGCCGACCGCCTCTTGCCCGTTCAACCGCTGATAGCCTTGAAATATATTAAATTCCGTATGGCCGTTTTTATCTCCATGATACATCGGTTTTTCTACATACATGGAAAACCCGTTATTCATCTCCAGCAGTCGGGAAAACGTGTCTTCCGTAAATACGGCATAAAAAGGAATCGGAATATGAAAAATATCTTCTACTACCGCTTGTAACAAAGGCAGTCCGCCTTCCCCATACACATCTCGCAAATATTCACTTTTATCATCTTGGCGGCTATCCACTTTGGTAGTGTCCGGCAACATAATAAAATCTACATGTTGCTTTGCCGTATTAATAGCGGCAACAGCAATAAAATTGGCTTGCTGCGGTTTTTCTTTATCTACGCCTACCAACAACATATATAGCGGCATATCCGGGCTCATTTGCGAAAAACTTTTAGACGAACCGTTTTGTACGGCCGCCATTTCCGTTTGCAGTTGTTGCGCACGGGTTGTCTGATAATGGCTGCGAGCCGCTGTCAGAAGGCCGATGCAAATACACAAAAAAATAATAATATATCCCCAACGTTTAAATCGCCGCCGTCTCCCGATTACTTTGGGATGCAACGGACGCCGTTCGGTTTTCCTGTCTTTCTTCATACTTCCGCCCTTCTTTTTCTTTCTTGCATGCGTTGTAACAACGCATTGCGATTGGCTACCGTACCTACATAAATATGTTGCTGTGCCGTTATTAAATGCTGAAGCGTAGAATCGTATCCGGCCAATACGGCGGTATCCAAATCTTTTTCCGCCAACATACGTAACTTTTGTACGCCTTCAAAATCACGATTCACTTCAATATAATCGGCCAAAAAAATAATTTTTTCCAATACTCCCATTTGCAAAGCTCCGGTTGTATGATGCGCCAACGCCGCCAATACCTCTTCATCAACAATACCGAAACGTTCTCGTGCAATCGTGACGGCCGCATACCCATGCAATAAATTATCGGAAGCCATAATTTCCGAGGCCAAAGAATTGCCGAAAGAAGCCCGCGCCAACGCCTGCATCTCCGTCAAAGGAATTTGTTTTGCCGCATCATGTAACAATCCGGCGACTTCCGCACGATCTTTATCATAGCCGTATCTTGTCGCCAACCGGCACGCTGCCGCCGCCACCCCCAATACATGCCGATAGCGGTGCGGTGTTAAATCCGCCTGCAATGCTTGCCGTATCTTTATTTTATCTGTTTCTCCAAACATGCATACACCCCGTTTTTTTCTATATACTTTTGTACTGTCAAAGGAACTAAATAGCGAATCGATTGCCCTTCCTGCAAGCGTTTGCGTATCAGCGTGGAAGAAATGGCCATCGTCGGTACCGGAAGTTTTATAATCTTTTTTCCCAAAGCACCGAATTGCTGCACGGAAGCGGTAATATTTTCACTGCCGTCGGGACGTACGGCCCCTACTACATAGCAGGCGGATAAAATTTCGTACGGTTTTTTCCAATGAATGAGATCGTGAACCGTATCGGTGCCGGAAATAAAAAATAACGTCACTTGCTCGCCCCATTTATCGCGAAAATATCGCAAGGTTTCAATCGTATAGGACGCTCCGCGCCGACGAATCTCCCAATCGCTGACATAAAAGTACGGATTATCGGCAGTGGCCAAGCGGGTCATTTCCCACCGTTGCCGCGCAGTCGGTCCCACCATTTCCTTATGCGGCGTGCGATAAGAAGGCATAAAGATCACCTTCGCCAATTGCAATTGTTGTCGTGCTTCTTCCGCAATCATTAAATGACCATAATGAATCGGATTGAACGTCCCCCCCATAATACCTATATTAATGGCCGCCACGATAAAAATAGATACCTCCCAAAAGAATTGCCGCTCCTGCCGCATACATTACGAACAAAATTTTATAATACCGCCATTCATATTTCGTTTTCGGGGCTTGACAATATTGTTTCCAGGTCCGCATATACCCGAAAAGCAACCGTTTCATAGGCGAATCTGTCCTTGTCCCTGAATACGATATTTATAAGATACCAGGGCTTCCAATCCCATCGGTCCGCGTACATGTAACTTTTGTGTACTAATGCCGATTTCCGCCCCGAACCCGAATTCAAAGCCGTCTGTAAAACGCGTAGAAGCATTTACATATACTGCCGCCGCATCTACACGCTGTAAAAAGAGATCCGCCGTCTTTTTATCCGTCGTGACAATCGCTTCGGAATGATGCGTGCCGTACTGTTGAATATGTGCCAGAGCCGCTTCTAAAGACGGTACGGTTTTAACGGATAAAATTAAAGCGTTATATTCCGTCCGCCAATCTTGTTCCGTAGCCGCCTCCATAACGCCACAGGCTTGCACTTCCCGGTCCCCGCGTATGGTTACCCTGTCTTTTTGTAAAACGGGCAATAATTTTTTTAAAAACGGCTGCAGAATATCCTTGTGTACTAATAAGGTTTCCATGGCATTACAAGTGGAGGGACGGGAAACCTTCGCATTTTCCGCAATGCGAACCGCCATATCCAAATCCGCCGCTTTATCGACATACACATGACAAATGCCGCTCCCTGTTTCAATACACGGTACGGTCGCCGTTTGTACTACCATTTGAATCAATCCGGCGCCGCCGCGCGGAATTGCCAAGTCCACATATTTCCGCAAGGTTAATAACTCTTTTACTAACGCGCGATCCGTATTTTCAAGCAATGCCACGCCGTCTTCCGGTAAAGCCGCCGCCCGTAATCCCTGCCGAATTACGCGGACCAAGGCCGTATTGGAATGAATCGCTTCACTACCGCCGCGTAATACACAGGCATTGCCCGATTTTAAACAAAGCACGGCCGCATCTACCGTTACATTGGGGCGAGATTCGAAAATAATCGCAATAACGCCGAGCGGAACTGTTACCTTGGTTATCTTCAAATGCCCGTCGGTTTCCCAAGAAGACACGATTTTTCCCACCGGATCCTGCAACTGCACGACTTGCCGCACGCCTTCCGCCATCGCCCGAATACGTGCCGGTGTCAATGTCAATCTATCCAACATGGCCTCTGAAATACCGCGTATTTTCGCCGCTTCCATATCTTTGCGATTGGCCGTCAACAAATAGTCAACCTGCTGTTCCAACGCATCGGCAATCGCCGCCAACGCTTTATTTTTTTGGGGTGTATCGATTTGTGCCAACACCCGTGCCGCACGTTGCGCCAACCGTGCTTTTTGTACCGCTTCCGATTCCATACTATGCCTCCATTCTACTGCATGACGACTAAATTATCTCGATGTATGACTTCTTCATATGCCCCGTCATGTCCTAAAATAACTCTAATCTCTTCACTTTTATGCCCCGAAATAGCCTGAATATCGGCGGCGTCATAATTGACAATCCCTTTGGCAATCACTATACCGTCATACACCAGAGAAACAATATCGCCTTCATGAAACGCCCCTTTTACCGCCGTTATCCCTACCGGCAAAAGACTTGAGCCATGGGACACAATCGCTTCCCGACAACCCTGATCCACCGTTATGGTACCTGCCGCCTTGCTGCCCGATAACAGCCATCTTTTTTTGGAATGCAGGGCGGCATCTTTTGCTTTAAATAAAGTACCGACAGATTCGCCGCAACAAATTCGCCGTAATACTCCATCTTCTTCTCCGGAAGCAATGACCATATCAATATGCGCGGACGTGGCCAATGCGGCCGCCTGAATTTTAGTATACATACCGCCCGTTCCCCGTTCCGTACCGGCGCCGCCGGCAATATCATAACAATGGCGATCAATGGTTTCGACAACGGGAATAATCCGTGCCTCCGCATGAGTTTGCGGATTGGCCGTATATAAACCGTCCACATCGGAAAGAATAATTAATAAATCCGCATCAATAATCGTACTCACCATCGCCGATAAAGTATCATTATCACCGATTTTAAATTCATCAATAGCAACTACATCATTTTCATTAATAATAGGAATAACGCCCATGGCGATCATGGTTAATAAAGTGTTGCGAGAATTCATAAACTTACTGCGTTCTTGCGCGTCCATACGCGTCAACAAGACTTGTCCAACCGTTTGTCCGTATTCACGAAACATAGTTTCATACATATGCATCAATACGCCCTGTCCGACTGCGGCCACCGCCTGCTTTTCCCGAATCGTGCGCGGTCTTGCCGTCAGCCCCAAAGGACCCATTCCGGCACTGACCGCGCCGGAAGATACAAGAATCATTTCCTTTCCCTGATTCGCCAAATCGGAAATTTCTCGGGCCAATCGTTCCAGGCGATGATAATTCAATTTACCGGTAGCATACGTTAACGTACTGGAACCAACTTTGACAACAATTCTTTTTTTCTCTTTCAGAGCCTTCCGTGCCTCATCCATCCGGTTTCCACCTTACTTTCCGATGTACGCAAAATGAGACTTATCTTTTTTCTTTTTAAAAAGAATACCGTAACGACCGATTACCTGAATCAGTTCCGCTCCCAACATAGTCGATAATTCATGTAAAATTTCTTCGGTATCCCCTCCGGCATTCGGTAACACATGCGCTTTAATTAATTCCCGGGCCGTCAATACCGCCCGCGCGCTGTCTATGACGGCCGCGGATAATCCTTCTTTACCGATTTGCACAACTGCCGGCAATTGACTGCCCATTGCTTTTAACATTTTTTTATCTTTTCCTGTCACGATGCCAATCTCCTTCTTTATACTTGATATTCAAATTCCATTTCATAAATTCGTACTGTATCCCCTTCGTGAATCCCTTTTTCACGCAACATTTTATCTAATTCCATATACCGCCAAATACGTTGAAACCGTCGCAACGATTGCTCATCGTCAAAATTTGTCATGGCGACCAGATTTTCAATACGGGCGCCGGTAATAACAAAAGCCCCGTCATCGGCACGGGAAATAACAAAATCGGTCGTATCTTTTGCGCGATACACGACTTCTTCCGTATTTTCTTCCGGTTCTTCCTCATAGGTTTCAACCAAGGTCCAAACTCGCTCCAATAACGCTTCCAGTCCCTCTCCGGTTAAGGCGCAAATAGGAAATACTTCTTGTCCGCGCGCCGCCATATAGCTTTCCACCCGTGTCAGCATCTCCCGATCCGCTGCCAATAAATCCACTTTATTAGCGGCAATAAGCTGTTTTTTCTTGATTAATTTTTCACTATATTTAGCAAGTTCGGCATTTATCTTTTCATAATCTTCCAACGGATCTCGGCCTTCCATGCCGGAAACATCCAACACATGAATTAAAATCTTGGTGCGTTCAATATGACGCAAAAAATCATGCCCCAATCCGACGCCTTCCGCCGCACCGTCAATTAACCCGGGAATGTCCGCCATAACGAAACTGCGATGTTCGCTTAAATCGACTACCCCTAAAATAGGATTTAACGTGGTAAAATGATACGCCGCCACTTCCGGTTGTGCCGCTGAAACTTTACGCAAAATACTGGACTTCCCCACACTGGGATACCCCAACAACCCCACATCGGCCAACACTTTTAATTCCATTTTCAACCAACGTTCTTCGCCCGGTTCTCCTTTTTCGGCAAACGTCGGCGTCCGATTGGCACTCGTACGAAAATGCCAATTGCCGCGACCGCCGCGACCGCCTTTAGCTACCACCGCCCGCTGTCCGTCGCGACTTAAATCGGCAATCACTCGGTCGCTTTCTTCTTCGCGTACTACCGTGCCTAAAGGAACGGTAATTTCCAAGGCCGCCGCATCTCTGCCGTATTTATTGCTCGACTGCCCGTTGCCGCCCGGTTTGGCCTTAAACAATCGCCGATAACGAAAATCCACCAACGTATTGACATTGCGATCGGCTACCAACACTACGTCGCCGCCTTGCCCGCCATCGCCACCGTTAGGTCCGCCTTTGGGCACAAACTTTTCATGGCGGAAACTGCTCATGCCGTCGCCGCCCTTGCCGGATTGTACAAAAATTCTGGCTCTATCAATAAACATCCTACACCTCATGCTGTTAGTATAAAAATAATAAAAATTGCAGTCACATAAACACAAAGAGACACAGCATCCATCTACCATGTCTCCTGTCTATCTGTCCTGGCTATACTATTGTATTAATTTTAATGCAAAATCACCTATATGTAAAGTATTTTTGTAATTTTTTTAGGACGCCCCTGCCCGCCGCCGTACGATTTATAAAAACGGTTCCCTCTTACGTCTGTAAAAGGGAACCGTTTGACCTATGGTTATTTTTTAGATTTTTGAAGTTGTACGAGCAACTGCATCATCTTTTGAATTTGTGCATCCCGTTGCGCATCTTTTGCTTTTAATGCTTTTAATTCCGCATCCCGTTGCGCATCTTTTGCTTTTAACGCCTCCATTTCCGCCGTTCTCGCCGTATCTCGCTGCTGCAAGTTTTGAATTTCTGCCGACTGAGACTGCAATTTTTGTTTTTGTCGATCAATTTCCTGCTGTTGATCTTCTACCGCTTTTACCAAAGCCGCCTTGGAAGTACCGATATATTTTCCGTCTCCCAATTTAATCGTAACGCCGGCATTAATAAAGTTGGCACCGCTGCCAAAGGCACTGCCCACACTGAACGTAGTCCGTTCATTAGGACGATAAAATGCTCCCAACGACAACGCATTGGCGGATTTATAGTTTCCGTACCCGGCAGCAAAATCCCATTTATCGGCAGGATCGAAGTCCTGTGTATGCAAGGCCGCCAAAGCAGCTGCGCCGGCACCTACCCGCATAACATCATCCGATATCCGAACAATTCCCGCATTGGTTTGATACAACTGTCTGCCTGTAACCGCTTCGGTACTGTTCGGTGCAATGAGACCGTCGGCAACGGCGCGAATCTTTTTACCGCCGTTATTCAGCCCTTGTGCCGTCAAAGATATGTCCGCCGTTCCTTGTCCTTGTCCTTTAATTTTTATTCCCTCGCCGTTCATACTCGTAGTACCGGCAGTCACACTGTTTACGTTAATATCTTTGTTCAGACTGTACTGTATAGTTTGATCCTTCAAGTTCGCCGTTATATTGTCGCCACCGCTAAAGGAAAGCTCGGGTGCTTTGTCCCCACTGAGTTTTGCAGTATACGTATCCTTGCCGACTTTAAAGTCTATACCGTTTTGCAACGCCTTATCCGTTTTTTCAAGGCGCTGATTGGTAGCATATAATTGCTTCCCTGTAACAGCATCTTGACTCTTATCGCTGAGATCACCGTCCGCTACTTGTACAATCTTCTTTCCGCCGTTGTTCAAACCGTCTTTTGTTAAGGATACGGTATTTTCTTTACCGTCTTTTTGTTTGGTAGTAATCGTGATACCGCCGGCAGTCATTTGATTGGTATTGCCGTCTTTATCCGTAACCGTCGTTCCTAAATCATTGATGACGGTACTCGTAGTTTCTTTCTTACCATTCTTTTCAACCGTCTTGGTAAACGTAGCACTTTCCAAACCGGTTAGATTCTTGGCTAATTTTACATTAAGCTTTCCATCTTTAGCCACCACACCGATGTTATTATCGGACAACTTGGTTTCATCTGTTACACCGCCGGAAATAGTAACGGTTTCATTCAATTTCTTCGCAATAGCATCTCCGCTGTCGCCGGCAAATTGCAAGCCGTCATCCAAAGTAGCCACAGCGTGCGGATTCTTCCCATCCGGATCGGTAATGACAAGGCGCTTAATGGTTGTCCCGTCTACACCCGGTTTTCCTTCCGTGCCTTTTTCACCGCGAATGGAAAGACCATTTTGTCCATTTGTCCCGTTCAAACCGATAGAACCGTCTTTACCGTTGATAACGACAGCACTGCCGTCTTTCCCGACAACTTCCACTTTCCCGTCTTTACCAGGTTTACCGGCTTCTCCCGGTACTGCTTTTTCACCAAATACCGGTGTATCCGATAAACGATACGTAATTTTTTGGGTATGCGTTTTTGCATCCGTCGTCAAGTCTACAGATAAGCCATTCCCGGCGGATAAGAATTCCACCGTCGGTTTTTCATTCGCTTTCAAGGAAACATTTCCTGTTACATTTCCTGCTTTAATATCAAAGCCTTTCGTTAATGTATCCATTGCTTCTTTCTTGGCTGCCTTTACTTGACCTACTGTAGCCGCATCGTTATCAGACATACCGTCTGCAATATTGGTAATTTTATTGCCGCCGTTATCGAATCCGTCCTTCGTCAAAGAAATCGTCTTTCTCGGATTAGCAGGTGTATTATCTCCGACGTCCGTAATGGTAATACCGTCTTTATTGATTTCTACCTTTTCTTTGCCGTCTTTAGTTTGAATGACCGTACCGCCGGCAGTCGTTTGATTGGTATTGCCGTCTTTATCCGTAACCGTTGTTCCCAAATCATTAATAACGGTACTCGTAGTTTCCTTTTTACCGCCACTTTTAACGGTCTTGGTAAACGTAGCACTTTCCAAACCGTCTAGATTCTTGGCTAATTTTACATTAAGCTTTCCATCTTTAGCCACCACACCGATGTTATTATCCGTCAACTTGCTTTCATCTGTTACGCCGCCGGAAATAGTAACGGTTTCATTCAATTTCTTCGCAATAGCATCTCCGCTGTCGCCGGCAAATTGCAAGCCGTCATCCAAGGTAGCTACTTGATGTTTCGTCCCGTTCGGATCTACCGTCACAATACGATTGATATCTTTTCCGTCTACGCCTTTTTCACCTTTTTCTCCGTTCTTGCCGTCAATACCACGAATCGTTACTCCGTTTTCTCCGTCTTTTCCGTCCGTTCCGTGAATGGTGATAGAACCGCCGTCTTTGCCGTTAATGCCGATACCGTCTTTTCCATCTTTACCGTTCAAGCCGATAGAGCCGTCTTTACCGTTGATAACAACAGCACTGCCGTCTTTCCCGATAACTTCCACTTTACCGTCTTTACCCGGCTTACCGCCTTCTCCCGGTACCGCTTTTTCACCAAATACCGGTGTATCCGATAAGCGATACGTGATTTTTTGGGTATGCGTTGCTGCATCCGTCAACAAATCGACAGATAAGCCGTTCCCGTCAGACAAAAATTCAACAGTCGGTTTTTCATCAGCTTTCAAGGAAACAGTTTCTTTTACATTTCCTGCCTTAACATCAAAGCCTGCCGTTAATATATCCATAGCTGCTTGCTTGGCTGCATTCACTTGTCCTACTGTAGCGGCATTAGTAGCTGTCGTACTTTCTTTGACATTCTTAATTTCCTGTTCAGCCATGTTGAGTCCGTCTTTGGTCAGGCTGACATTCTTGCTTGTATCTGAATCGTTACCAACAGTCACACCGTTACTGTCAATAGTCGTCTTGGCTATGACTTTGACCTTTCCGTCCGGAGTAGTTTCTGTCTTGATAAATTCGGCACTTGACAATTTCTTCAAGTCCTTTGCCAGTTTAATATCCAATTTACCGTTCTTATCTTTGCCGTTTTTATCTTTTTCTTTCTCAGCAACCACACCGATATTTTCATCGGTCAGTTTATCTTCCGCTTTTTCAGTTTTTCCTACCGTAACACCACCGACAATTTCCACGGTCTCATTCAGTTTGGAGTAGAAGTTTCCTACATTGCCGGCAAATTTCAAGCCGTCATTCAAGGTAGCTAATTGATGTGTCGTTCCGTTCGGATCTACCGTCACAATACGATTGATATCTTTTCCGTCTACGCCTTTTTCACCTTTTTCTCCATTCTTTCCGTCAACGCCGCGAATAGTTACTCCGTTTTGTCCATCTTTACCGTTCAAGCCGATAGAACCGTCTTTACCGTTGATAACGACCGCACTGCCGTCTTTCCCGATAACTTCCACTTTCCCGTCTTTACCCGGTTTACCGGCTTCTCCCGGTACTGCTTTTTCACCGAATACGGGTGTATCCGATAAGCGATACGTGATTTTTTGGGTATGCGTTGCTGCATCCGTCGTCAAGTCTACAGATAAACCGTTTCCGGCTGACAAAAATTCAACCGTCGGTTTTTCATTGGCTTTTAAGGAAACGTTTCCTGTTACCGTTCCGGCCTTGACATCAAATCCTGCCGTTAATGTATCCATGGCTTCTTTCTTGGCTGCATTCACTTGTCCTACCGTAGCGGCATTAGTAACTGTCGTACTTTCTTTGACATTCTTAATTTCCTGTTCAGCCATATTGAGTCCGTCTTTGGTCAGGCTGACATTCTTGCTTGTATCTGAATCGTTACCAACAGTCATACCGTTACTGTCAATAGTCGTCTTGGCTATGACTTTGACCTTTCCGTCCGGAGTAGTTTCTGTCTTGATAAATTCGGCACTTGACAATTTCTTCAAGTCCTTTGCCAGTTTAATATCCAATTTACCGTTCTTATCTTTGCCGTTTTTATCTTTTTCTTTCGTAGCAACCACACCGATATTTTCATCAGTCAGTTTATCTTCTGCCTTTTCATTTTTCCCGACCGTAACGCCACCAACGATTTCCACGGTCTCATTCAGTTTGGAGTAGAAGTTTCCTACATTACCGGCAAATTTCAAGCCGTCATTCAAGGTAGCTAATTGATGTGTCGTTCCATTCGGATCTACCGTCACAATACGATTGATATCTTTTCCGTCTACGCCTTTTTCACCTTTTTCTCCATTCTTTCCGTCAACGCCGCGAATAGTTACTCCGTTTTGTCCATCTTTACCGTTCAAGCCGATAGAACCGTCTTTACCGTTGATAACGACCGCACTGCCGTCTTTCCCGATAACTTCCACTTTACCGTCTTTACCCGGTTTACCGGCTTCTCCCGGTACTGCTTTTTCTCCGAATACGGGTGTATCCGATAAGCGATACG
>NZ_AFIJ01000016.1 GCF_000214495.1 Megasphaera lornae
ACCGTCTACACCCGGTTTTCCTTCGTCACCTTTTTCCCCACGAATGGACAGACCATTAGCTCCATCTTTACCTTTCAAGCCGATAGAACCGTCTTTACCGTTGATAACGACAGCACTTCCGTCTTTACCGTTTACGCCGATAGTACCGTCTCTACCGTCTTTACCGTTTTTGCCGAATGTTAAGTTATCTGCTAATTTATACGTGATCGTCTTAGTATGCGTCTTGTCATTTTTAAGTAATACCTACAGTAAAGCTGTTATTTTCAGATACGGCTTTAAATTCCACCGTTTCCGGATTCTTGTTATCTAACCCTACCGTTTCTTCCGTTTCGCCGGCTTTCACTTTAAATCCGGCTTTCAGTTTGCTATTAATGTTCGTAACAGCACTATTGTTGCTGATATCAATCTTATCACCGGCTACATTGGTTATCTTCTTCGTTGTCGAATTATTAATATTCTCAATTACCTTATCTGTATCAATGCCGTACTTGATCGTGTTTCCGACACGGCTTACGGTCAGTCCTTTATCTGTTTCCACGTCAAAGGTAACGGTGTTATCCGTATTATTCACCGTTCCTTCGCCTTTCACTCCGTTAGCCTTGAGTTTCCATGCAGACATCTTCCCTGTTACGGTGCTATTGCTTGTAATCTGCGTATTGATTTGGCTATTCAGAGCATCTTCATTAAGCCCCAGTGTCAGACCTTTATCATTCACTGTTGCTTTAACGTATGTATCTCCTGTTACCGTTACCGTACTTCCTGCTTTGACAGTTTGTTTACCGACT
>NZ_AFIJ01000015.1 GCF_000214495.1 Megasphaera lornae
ACCGTTAATGCCGATACCATCCTTTCCGTCTGCACCTTTCACGCCGATAGTACCGTCTTTACCTGGTTTCCCATCTTCTCCGGCTTTCCCTACTGTAAAGCCTTCATTCAGCATCTTATCTACATCACTCTTACGAGCTACATCGGAAATCGTGACTTGATAAGCATCTTTATCTCCATGATTCTTATCTTTCACATCCAATGTAACCGTTCCTGACGTATCGGGTGTATATCCCTTTGTATCCGTAGATGCCACCAAACGGAAATCCGTTGCCGCTGTCGCATTAGAATTTACCGTATCAGCCACTTTTTTCAACTGATCTTCCGTCGCAGCACGTCCGGTAACAATAGTTTTGCCGTCCCATGCCGTATTCGTCAGTCCGGTAATCGTTCCGCCGGTTTGTCCAAAGGCAATGCTGTTTTCAGTAATAGCCAATGCCTTATCGCCTGTACCGATAGTCAGCCCTTTATCATTAATCGTAGTAACTGTCGTCACGTCACCTTCCGGAGTTGTCACAGTCTTGGTAAACGTAGCACTTTCCAATTTCTTCAGGTTCTTCGCTAACTTAATATCAAGTTTACCGTTCTTATCTTTTGCTTTATCAGCAACCACACCGATGTTTTCATCAGTCAATTGTTCAACATTCTTTTCTCCACCGACAATTTCCACAGTTTCATTCAATTTGGAGTAGAAGTTTCCTACATTGCCGGCAAATTTCAAGCCGTCATCCAGCGTAGCTACGGAGTGCGGATTCTGTCCATTTGGATCGGTAATAACAATGCGTTTAATAGTTGTCTTACCGTCTACACCCGGTTTTCCTTCATCACCTTTTTCACCGCGAATGGAAAGACCGTCTTTTCCATCTTTACCTTTCATACCGATAGAGCCATCTTTACCGTTGATAGTTACAGAACTTCCGTCTGCACCTTTCACGCCAATAGTCCCGTCTTTACCGGGTTTCCCGGGTTCTCCGGCTTCTCCTACCGTAAAGCCTTCTTCTAATTTCTTTTGTACCTCAACTAATTCAGACCGCTTCGCCACATCGGAAATCGTAATCTTTTTTATACTACCCGAATGCTTTTTATCTTGAACTAATAAATCTATATTTCCATCTTTATCAGCCTTATATGCTTCTGTTCCGTCTGTTGTCGTTGTCGTACCGGCTTTCACTAATTGATAATCCGTCGAACTGGAAGCATTACCGCTCACTGTATCAGATAAAGCTTTCAACTGATCTTCTGTCGCCGCACGACCGGATGTAATAGCATCTGCATTCCATGTCGTATTCGTCAGTCCTGTAATTGTTCCTGCTGTACCGTTAATGGTCAGTGCTTTGCTCGTTCCTCCTGCCGGTGCCGTAGGCGCAGCAAAGGTAATGCTGTTCATATTTGTCAACGCAGTATTTAACCCATATGTTACCTTTGTCCCTTCTACTTTGCTCGTAAGATTTGTATCCCCTAAGAATTGAATATTGGGTGTGGCATTCTTACTCAGGGTAATCGTTTGTTTCTTTGTATCATCTTTATCACTAATAGAGAACTTAGCAGAAATATTCGTGATTGCCGTTGCATTCGTATTGTTATTAATAGTGTTTGTAATGGTAGACGCTAATTTATCTGCATCAATGCCGTACTTGATCGTGTTTTTGTCACGAGTTACAGTCAATCCTTTATCTTTTTCTGCGTCAAAGGTAACGGTGTTATCCGTATTATTCACCGTTCCTTCGCCGTTCACTCCGGTCGCTTTGAGTTTCCATGCAGACATCTTCCCTGTTACGGTGCTATTGCTTGTAATCTGCGTATTGATTTGACTATTCAGCTTGGTTTCGTCCATGGTTAACTTGAGACCACTAGTATCTACTTTCGTCTTGATATAATCGTCTCCTGTTACCGTTACTACACTTTCCGCAGTAACTGTCTTACTTCCTGCTGTCGGTGTGTTTCCATCTGTCAATGTAAAGCCTTTTTGCAAAGTGGCAATATTCGTTGCATTTTTATCCGCTTTATCACTTACCGGTTTCAATGCAGCTTGAACAGTCTTTCCTGTGACGAGTTTTCCGTCGGTATCGGAAATGGTTCCTGTTCCGAGTTTTTCCGCCCATGTGTCAGGATTCGTTACATTCGCACCATTTGCATCAGCTTTAGTTGCCATGCCGTCTGTATATGTTGTCTTATCAACTTTCTTATCAATTTCTGTTTTCAGATCTTCTTTTGCTTTATTGATTTGTCCTACTGTGGCGGCATTAGTAGCTATCGTGCTTTCTTTGACATTCGTGATTTCCTGACCGCCCATAGTGAGTCCGTCTTTAGTCAAAGCAACAGCCGTATTTCCCGAGCCGATGGTCAACCCTTTATCATTGATAACAGAAGTCGTTGTCACGCCTTTTTCCGTCTTGGTAAACGTAGCGCTTTCCAAATTCTTCAGGTTCTTCGCCAACTTAACTGTCAGTTTTGCATTATTTCCTTCTTTTGTGGTATCTACACCAATATTTCCGTCACTTAAATTAGCAGCAACGGTTTCTCCACCGACAATATTTACCTGATTATTTAATTTAATAGGTGCCGCATCTCCCATATCGCCTTTAAATTTCAAGCCATCATCCAAAGTAGCTACTTGATGCGTCGTTCCGTTCGGATCTACCGTCACAATACGATTAATAGTCGTCGTACCGTCTACGCCTTTTTCACCTTTTTCTCCATTCTTGCCATCAACGCCGCGAATCGTTACTCCGTTTTGTCCGTCTTTTCCGTCCGTTCCGTGAATGGTGATAGAACCACCGTCTTTGCCGTTAATGCCAATGCCGTCTTTACCGTCTTTTCCTACCGTAAAGCCTTCTTCTAATTTCTTTTGTACCTCAACTAATTCAGACCGCTTCGCCACATCAGAAATGGTAATCGTTTCTATATGACCCTTATGATTTTTATCTTGAACTAATAAATCTATCTTTCCCTCTGTATCCGGCGTATATACACCTTTTCCGTCTGTGGTTTTTGTCGTACCGGCTTTCACTAATTTATAATCCGTCGAACTGGAAGCATTACCACTCACTGTCTCGGATAAAGCTTTCAACTGATCTTCCGTCGCAGCACGACCGGATGTAATAGCATCTGCATTCCATGTCGTATTCGTCAGTCCTGTAATTGTTCCTGCTGTACCGTTAATGGTCAGTGCTTTGCTCGTTTCTCCTGCCGGTGCCGTAGGCGCAGCAAAGGTAATGCTGTTCATATTTGTCAACGCAGTATTTAACCCATATGTTACCTTTGTCCCGTCTACTTTGCTCGTGAGATTTGTATCCCCTAAGAATTGAATATTAGGTGTTGCATTCTTACTCAAGGTAATCGTTTGTTTCTTTGTATCATCTTTATCACTAATAGAGAACTTAGCGGAAATATTCGTGATTGCCGTTGCATTAGTAGTGTTATTAATACTGTTTGTAACGGTAGAAGCTAATTTATCTGCATCGATACCGTACTTGATCGTGTTTTTGTCACGAGTTACAGTCAATCCTTTATCTGCTTCTGTTACGTCAAACACTGCTTTATTATTGGTGTTGTCAATTTTTTCCCCATCATCAGTGGACTTTGCGGCTAATTGCCATGAATCCATCTTTCCTGTTACGATGCTATTACTTGTAATCTGCGTATTGATTTGGCTGTTCAGAGCATCTTCATTAAGCCCCAGTGTCAGACCTTTATCATTCACTGTTGCTTTAACGTATGTATCTCCTGTTACCGTTACCGTACTTTCCGCTTTAACGGTTGTACTTCCCGTACCGCTATCTTTCAGCGTAAACCCTTTTTGCAAAGTCGCAATATTCGTTGCATTTTGATCCGCTTTATCACTTACCGGTTTCAATGCAGCTTGAACTGTGCCACCCGTTACAAGATTTGCGTCATTCGCTTCCACTTTACCCGTACCGAGTTTTCCTGCCCATGCAGTAGCATCCGTTACATTGCTTGCGTCTTTCTTGGCAAATGTATCATTCAGCGTAGTTGTAATGCCGTCTTTATCCAAACTATACGTTACACTGCCGTCTGTACCGACTTCCGCTTTAATGTTGCTATCTCCCTTAAAGGTAATTGTGTCTTTCGCTTTGATTACTTTCTTTCCTGCCTTCGGAGTAGCTTCGTCTTGAATCGTGAATCCTTCCTGCAAGTTGGTAATATTTTCATTTATCGTCTTAACCGTCGTATTTCCACTCAAATCAATTCCATTCAAGTCCACTTCGCCGGTAACGGTATTGTTATCTGTGTCGGCAACATTTAATTTCAATTTTCCGTCAGCTACACTAAGTCCGCTTGTCCCTTTTGCAAGGGTCGTGTTCTTGCCGGTAATCTTATAGCCGACTTTCTTACCGCCTTCTTCTATGTCAGATACGTTAACACTGCCTTCTCCTGTTATCTTCGGTCCTTTGACA
>NZ_AFIJ01000014.1 GCF_000214495.1 Megasphaera lornae
AAAGATGATTCGGAGGGAATCATCTTTTTTTATATGCTATTACACATCACGCTGAACTTTGCCGGAACGAAGGCAACGAGTGCAGACGTTAACCCGTTTTACTTCTCCTTCTACCATAGCGCGTACTCTTTGGATATTCGGTTTCCAAGTTCTTTTCGTTTTTAAATGGGAATGGCTGACGTTCATTCCGGCCATTTTCCCTTTACCGCAAATTTCGCAATAGTTTGCCACCGGTTACACCTCCCTGCACCAATCACAGTACAACATAAAAATCTTATCACAAATACTATAGTAACGCAAGATTTATTTTTTTAATATAAAACATATGATACAATGAATACAAGGAAAAGACAAGGAGTTTTATATATGAAAACGGATTTGCGTGAAATAAAGGGCATCGGTATACGAAAAGAAAAGCTGTTAAATCGTTTGGGAATTTTTACTATCTTTGATTTATTGCAGTATTTTCCGCGTACGTATGAAGATCGTCGATATATCAGTCCTATGGCAACTATTTCGTTGCCGCGAACGGAGCCGGTTTTGATTTGCGGGTATGTGCAAAGGATTCAGGAAGTACATCCCCGTCGCGGTTTATCTATTCTTAAAGTCGGGATCGCGGATGATAGCGGCGAGGCGGAACTTATTTGGTTTAATCAACCGTTTAAAAAAAATTATTTACAGTGCATCAACAGCTTACGGTATTCGGAAAAATGGAAGCGGCATACGGTAAACGCCAAATGAATAATCCGGATATAGAGGAAGGATGTGTAACGGGGACGGCATTGGAACCCGTATACGGACTAACGGAAGGGCTGCGACAGAAAGAGTTGCGGAACTTTATAAGAGATGCGCTGAACTATATGGAAGAACATTCGGGCTTGACGGAGGCGGATACGGAAGTGCCTTTTTTATATCCTACCATGTCTTTGTATGAGGCGTATAGGACTATACATTTTCCGGACTCTTTAGAAGCGCGAGAAAAAGCACGCAGGCAGTTGGCGTTTCAGGAGTTGTTCGATTTGCAACTCGGCTTGGCATTACGACGTCGCGGCGAGAAAAAAAAAGCGGGAATAAAATGTGCGCCTAATGGCGGGTTGTTGCAGGCGGTAGTTAAGAACTTGCCGTTTTTATTAACACAAGGGCAAACGAATGCTTTTTTGGATATTCAGTCCGATATGGAAAGTGAAGTGCCCATGCAACGTTTGGTACAAGGCGATGTGGGATCGGGAAAAACGGCGGTGGCGGCATTGGCGTTGGCTAAGATTGTGGAAAATGGCTATCAGGGGGCGCTGATGGCGCCGACGGAAATTTTAGCGACGCAGCATGCGGAAGAATTGGCGCGGTTATTTCAGGGAATCCCGATTAAAACGGCTTTATTAACAGGGCGAATCGGCGCTAAAGAACGACAACGTGTTTTACAGGAAATTGCGGACGGCAGCATACAAGTGGTAATCGGAACGCATGCGTTGCTGCAGGAGGACGTACAGTTTGCCCACTTGGGGTTAGTGGTTACGGATGAACAGCATCGATTCGGCGTTAAACAACGTGCCGCGTTACAAGAGAAAGGTCGGGCTCCGCACGGATTATTTATGACGGCTACGCCCATTCCCCGTACTTTGGCGTTATCGGTGTATGGAGATCTGGATGTATCTTCTATTCGCGAATTGCCGCCCGGACGAAAGCCGGTAAAAACGTATGCCGTAAAAGAAACGATGAGAGCCCGTATTTATGCTTTTATGAAAAAGTTGATTTGTGCCGGACAACAATGTTATGTGGTCTGCCCCTTAGTGGAAGAGTCGGCAGCGTTAGATTTACAAGCCGCGACCGGGTTGTATGAAACGTTGAAAGAGAAGGTGTTTAAAGAATTTCATTGCGGCTTGGTACACGGCAGGATGAAGGGAAAAGAAAAAGAGACGGTAATGAAAGCGTTTCAGGAGAAACGGATTGACATATTGGTTGCCACCAGTGTCATTGAAGTAGGCGTGAATGTGCCGAATGCCACGCTGATGTTGATTGACGGGGCGGAGCGTTTCGGGTTGGCGCAGCTGCATCAGTTACGCGGTCGTGTAGGTCGGGGAGATTTACAGGCGTATTGTATTTTGTTGGCTCATGGCGGCACGGAAGAAACCCGGCAGCGATTGCACTGGATGGAATCCGTTCAGGACGGGTTTGTGTTGGCGGAAAAGGATTTGCTGTTGCGCGGCTCCGGGAAATTATTCGGCTATATGCAACACGGGTTGCCCGATTTTAAAGCGGCGGATATTTTAAAGGATGTACAACTTTTGTCGCAGGCTCGCGAAGCCGCACAAACGTATATGGCCGTCGAACCGGATGAAACACGGGTAAGGGCGCGATTAAAACGCCGGTTCGGCGCGGCTTTTGACGGAATTTTGAATAATTAAGAAAAGATTTTTTTGAATTTGCTTGCGTAATATGTACAGAAGGGTTCATATCGTCTATAATAAGGGATAAGCTGTTTAGAGGGACAAGTCCCTATTTTTTTATATTTTTTCAAATAGAGGTGCAGAGAATGAGATCTGATAAATTTGGTATGAGAGGTTTAACATTTGATGATGTGTTGTTGGTTCCGGCGAAGTCCGATGTATTACCGACAGAAGTGGATGTGTCAACCAATCTGACGAAGGATATCAAACTGAATATTCCGATTATGAGTTCCGGGATGGATACTGTAACGGAAGCGCCTATGGCGATTGCGATTGCCCGTGAAGGGGGCATCGGAGTTATTCATAAAAATATGTCCATTGCCGCGCAAGCTCGGGAAGTAGATAAAGTAAAACGTTCCGAGCACGGCATTATTATCGATCCTATTTTCTTAAATCCGGATAATTTGTTGGCCGATGCCAATGAATTAATGGAAAAATATCGCATTTCCGGGGTGCCTATTACGGTGGACGGTAAGCTGGTAGGGATTATTACGAACCGGGATATGCGCTTTGAAGAAGATATGAGTCGTCGTATCGGGGATATTATGACGGCGGAAAATTTAGTTACCGCCCCGGTAGGGACGTCTTTAGCGGAAGCGAAAGAAATTTTACGGAATCATCGTATTGAAAAATTGCCGCTGGTGGACAAGGAAGGAAATTTAAAAGGCCTTATTACGATTAAAGATATTGAAAAAGCACATAAATATCCCAATTCGGCAAAAGACTCCAACGGTCGATTGCGGGTGGCGGCGGCCGTTGGCGTTACGCATGACATGATCGATCGGCTGGATGCGTTGGTGAGCGCTAAAGCGGATGTTATTGTTATTGATACGGCACACGGGCATTCTCTGGGTGTGTTAAAAACGCTGAAAGAAATCAAAAAAGCGTATCCGCATGTGCCGGTTATTGCCGGTAATGTGGCTACGGGCGCGGCGACGGAAGCCCTGATTGAATGCGGCGTGGATGCGGTAAAGGTCGGTATCGGCCCGGGGTCTATATGTACAACCCGGATTATTGCCGGGATAGGTGTGCCGCAAATTACGGCAGTATATGAATGCGCTAAAGTTGCGCAACGATATGGGATTCCGGTTATTGCGGACGGCGGTATCAAGTATTCCGGCGATATGGCCAAAGCGATTGCGGCCGGCGGCAATGTGGTCATGATGGGCAATCTTTTGGCGGGAACGGAAGAAAGCCCGGGAGAAACGGTTATTTATCAAGGCCGCAGCTATAAAGAATATCGTGGCATGGGCTCGTTGGCGGCGATGGAACAGGGAAGTAAGGATCGGTATTTCCAAGAAGATTCGAAAAAATTGGTACCGGAAGGGATTGAAGGTCGTGTACCTTATAAAGGACCGGCGGCGGATACCATATTTCAGATGGTTGGCGGCTTGAAAGCGTCCATGGGGTATTGCGGCTGCCATACGATTGCGGAAATGATTGATAAAACACAATTTATTCAAATTACTAGTGCCGGGCTTCGGGAAAGTCATCCTCATGATATCAATATTACCAAGGAAGCGCCGAATTACAGCATGAATTAATCGACGGTCGGAGGTTACAGTGGATAATACATTGGATATTTTGTCCATTCCCGTGGCAAATAAGAGCCGGGCGGAGGTATGTGCACAGGTATTTTCGTATATCGAAAATCATGTTCCGGCCATGATTGCGACCGCCAATGCGGAAATGATTATGAAAGCGCAGACGGATCGGGAATTGGCAACTATTTTACGAGCGGCGGAATTGGTGGTTCCGGACGGCGCCGGGGTACTTTGGGCGGCGGAACAACAGGGAAAGAAATTTAAAGAGCGGGTAACCGGGGTGGATTTGGCGTGCAGTCTGTTGCAAGAAGCGGCTGCGCGCCAAACTCCTGTTTATTTCTTGGGCGGCATGCCGGGAATTGCCGCCCGGGCAGCTGCCGATATAGAGAAAAAAGTAGGGAAATTACAACTTGTGGGTACCCATTCGGGATTTTTTTCCGCGGCGGAAGAAACGGAGATTATGGAGGAAATACGAGCCGGCGGGACCCGCTTGTTATTGGTGGCGTTAGGCGTGCCGAAACAGGAGAAGTGGATTGCGCAGCATGCGGCACAATTGGGGTCTTGTGTATGTATGGGAGTGGGCGGGACGTTTGACGTATGGGCCGGAAAAACTTGTCGGGCGCCGCAGTGGATGCAGGAACACCGGTTGGAATGGCTGTATCGCTTGTGGAAAGAGCCGTCCCGCTTTATGCGGATGTGGGCATTACCGCAATTTGTCATTGCCGTGAAGAAACGGCACCGGGGGAAATGAGGTGATGTTTTGAAAAAACCATATATTGTTCCCGACGGGTATCGGATTATCGGTATTACGCTGGCCATTACGTTTCTGTTGGCATATTTTGTTACGGTGTACATTGCTGTATTTCCCTTTTTATGGGCTTGTTATTTACTATATTTTTTTCGTAATCCGTCTCGTCATATTCAAGCGGCGCCCCATGAATTGGTGTCGCCGGCGGACGGTACGGTCATGGCGGTGACTGAAGTACGGGAAGAGGCTTATTTTTTTAAAAAATGTCGAAAAATTGTTATTTTTTTATCAGTATTTAATGTGCATGTAAATCGGGCGCCTTTGGCCGGTGTTATTGATTTTCAACAGTATACATGCGGGCGGTTTAAGCCGGCGTATGAAACCGGTGTGGGGTATGAAAATGAACGCTATTCTATCGGCATTAAAAGCGGTAATACGCATATTTTGGTAACGTTAATCGCCGGTATTTTGGCACGGCGGATTGTTTCCTGGGTGGCGTTGGGAGAAAAGGTGGAGCACGGGCAGTTGTACGGTATGATAAAATTGGGGTCCTGTGCGGAAATTTATGTGGATGAAGACGTAGAAATCTTAGTAAAAGAAGGAGATATTGTGCGTGGCGGCGAAACTGTTATAGGGAGGATTGCAGAATGAAAAAGGTAATACCGTGTTTATTTACATCAGGGAATCTTGCGTTCGGGTTAATCAGTATGATGATGACCTTAAAGGGAATGTATATGTGGGCCGGGATTTGTATTTTACTGGCTATGGTTTGCGATGCTTGTGACGGTCGTTCGGCACGTGCCTTAGGGGTTGCCGGTGAATTCGGCAAGGAATTGGATTCTTTATCGGATGTAGTTTCCTTCGGCGCGGCCGCCGCATTTTTGATTTACGGATATGCGTTGCAGCATTTAGGCTGGTGGGGGGCTATTCCCGCCGTTATTTATGCCGCATTGGGGGGGATTCGTTTAGCGCGCTTCAATTTGAATACAGGCGTAGTGCACGGCTATTTTCAAGGCATGCCGATTCCGAACGGCGGCGGGCTGATTGCTATGTATGCCATTTCCGGCGTACATTTGCCGGAGGGGTTAATTGCCGTTTTGGTTATTGCTTTAGGGTATCATTTGGTCAGTAATGTGCATAATCCGGATTTTAAAGGGAACAGCCCGGATGTATTGCATCCCGTTGCGTTAGCGGGAGCCGTTATTATCGGTATTTTGGTATTGGTATTTGCGGATTGGCATTTATTTTGGACGATGCCGTTTTTCCTTTATATTATTTTCGGGTTAATCAATACGGCGATGAATAGTAGGAAGAATAAAGGGGTACAATAAAGGAGTAGGAGCTTAGCATATGGAACATGTATCGGATATCCTCATGATCCCTGTTCAGGTAATCATCGTGTTTTATACGTTGTATTATTTTATCTTGGCCCTATTCGGTCTGTTTAAAAGAAAAGAAAAAATTTCCGTGCCGCCGAAGCATACTTTTGCCGCTATTATTTGCGCCCATAATGAAGAGACAGTTGTCGGACAATTAATTGATAATTTAAAAACCTTACATTATCCTGCAGAGATGTATGATATTTATGTCGTTGCGGATAATTGCACCGATCGTACTGCCGAAGTATGTCGGGAACACGGTGCGTCGGTGCAAATACGAACCGATGCGGAAAAAGTGGGTAAGGGGTTTGCCATGGATTGGATGTTCCAAAAAATGTTGCGACAACCCAAGCAATATGATGCGTTTGTAGTATTTGATGCGGATAATCTGGTGCATCCCGAATTTTTACGAGAAATGAACAATCATTTATGTAAAGGGGAGCAAGTGATTCAAGGCTATATGGATGCCAAAAATCCAACGGACACATGGGTGGCCGGAACGTTTTCGATTGCTTTTTGGCTGATTAATCATATGTGGCATTTGGCAAAATATAATATCGGGCTTTCTACCGCCTTGGGCGGTACGGGGATGTGTATTGCCGCGGATATTGTGCGCAAATACGGCTGGGGCTGCGATTGCTTAACGGAAGACATGGAGTTTTCCATGAAAGTGCTGCTGGAAGGCGTGCGTACTTGTTGGGCGCATGATGCGATTATTTATGATGAAAAAGCGTTGACGTTAATGCAATCCTGTCGGCAAAGAAAGCGATGGGCACAGGGACAATGCGATTGTGCCTGTCGGTTCATTCCTAAACTTTTTGTACGCGGTGTGCGAACAGGGAATATTCGGATGTTGGACGGCATTATTACCTTATCGCAACAATTTTTTATGATGATGTCGACGATCTATGCCGTCTTGGCGTTTATTAACGGACATTATTTGTTTTATACGAATATTTTAAATCAAATTGTACCGGTTCAAATGTGGACGGTAATCGGGGTGGCACAATATGTCATTCCTATTATTGTGTTGTTGCGCATTAAAGTGCGATTCAAGTCGTGGCTGTATTTAATTGTATATCCTTTGTTTATGTACAGTTGGATTCCTGTTACGTTTTTGGGATTTAAGGATCGCCATAAGATGGAATGGAGTCATACTGTGCATACGCGGGCTGTCACCTATGAAAGCGCGGTTCTGTTACGAAAGAAAAATAAATAAGAGGAGTGGCACATATGCATATTTTGTTGACCAATGATGACGGTGTACGGGCACCGGGATTGGCAGTGTTAAAACACTGTTTTGCCGCGCATGGCTATGAAGTGACCGTTGTGGCTCCGAACGGGCAACGAAGTGCGGCCTCGCATGCTATGACCATTCGTAAACCGCTTTATTGTCACGAAACGACGGCGGGGGACGGCGGGATACGAGAAATTGCCGTGTCCGGTACCCCGGTAGATTGTGTTAAATTGGCGATGGAATATTTTTTATGTACCCGTCGTCCGGATGTGATTGTTTCCGGTATTAATGACGGCTTCAATTTGGGGAGTGACGTGTTATATTCCGGTACCGTTTCGGCGGCGATGGAAGGTCCGTATTATCAAGTGCCCGCACTTGCCGTTTCGATGGGGAAAATGGACAGGCAGCGCGGTAAAGAAACGGCGGAAATCGTACATGGTATTATTCAAAATATTGTGGTACGGGATAAATTTCCGGGAATTTTGAATGTGAACATTCCTTTACAAGGGCCTGTGGTGTGGGAAAATATACGCGTCGTGCCGCAAGCACTGCAAGTATATAATAATGTCATTTTAGAGAAGAGAGACATGGATAACGGGATTTGCTACCATATTGAAGGCAGTCCCGATTTGGAAATGGCTCCGGAAGAAAGCGATATTGCGTGTGTACGCCGAGGGAAAATTGCGGTGACCCCGTTGCAATGGCAACAAACGGCAAAAAATGCAATTCTTACGGTACAGCGGGGATTGCAAAAAAATACTTGTCATTTATAAATACATATTATATAATAACTCCATAATCACATATGCGTGGATGAGGTACACGGGAGAAGGCGCAAGCCTGCCGAAGGAGTCAAACTCTCAGGCGTTCATAAGAACAGGACCGGGTGCGGACACAACTCTGGAGAGTCCCGTAAGGGCGCCGAAGGTGCAAGAAAGAAATCTTTCAATCTCTCAGGCAAAAGGACAGAGAATAGCATACCGTAACCGCGGTGTTTGTTGTTTTTACCTATCTTCAGAGATATGCTGAGGATAGGTTTTTTATTTTATAAAAAGGGAGTTTTGCCGTATGTTGGAAGTTTTACAAACCATTGACAGTTTTATTTGGGGACCGCCGCTATTATTTTTATTAATCGGCACCGGGGTGTTGTTGACGATTCGGTTGGGTGTATTACAAATTACACAGTTGCCTAAGGCGTTGGCATTGATTTTTACGGCCAAAAATAAAGGCCAAGGCGATATCAACAGTTTTAAAGCACTGTGTACGGCCTTGGCGGCTACTGTGGGAACCGGCAATATTGTCGGTGTGGCTACAGCCGTGCATGCCGGCGGACCGGGGGCGGTATTTTGGATGTGGATTGCCGCATTTGTCGGCATGGCGACTAAATATGCGGAAGGCTGTCTGGCCGTAAAATATAGAAGGGTGGATAAAAACGGTGATATTGCCGGCGGACCGATGCATTATATTGAAATGGGATTGGGAAAAAAATACAAACCGTTGGCGGTACTGTTTGCGATTTTCGGGGTGTTAGTGGCGTTTTTCGGAATCGGTACGTTTGCACAAGTTAACGCTATCGTGGAAATTACACGTCTCAGTGCGAATATTCCCGTGGTGTATACGGGGCTGGTGTTAACGCTGGTAGTGGCGGCCGTGACTATAGGGGGACTGCAATCCATTGCCAAGACCGCTTCTAAAATTGTCCCGGCCATGGCGGTTATTTATGTAATAACGACGTTGGGATTTTTAATTATTTTTTATGAACAAGTGCCGGCCGCTTTTTTGGAAATTATTCATGATGCGTTTCATCCTACTGCGGCGGCGGGCGGTTTTTTAGGAGCCGGCGTGTTGATGGCGATGCGGAGCGGTGTGGCACGCGGCGTGTTTTCCAATGAATCCGGGTTGGGAAGTGCACCGATTGTGGCGGCGGCGGCAAAAACCAAGTGGCCGGCGGAACAGGGACTTATTTCTATGACGGGAACCTTTATTGATACTATCATTATTTGTACCTTAACCGGGCTGGTGTTGGTTGTCAGCGGCGGCTGGATGGGGGATTTAAACGGCGCCGCGTTGACCAATTCCGTATTTGCCATGGCGTATCCCGTAATGGGCAGCTTTATCCTTTGTATAGGATTGGTGCTCTTTGCCTTTACTACGATTTTAGGTTGGAATTATTATGGAGAACGGTGCATTGAATATTTGGTCGGGGTTAAAGGCATTTTACCTTATCGGCTGGTGTTTATTGTGTTGGTCGGGTTAGGCGCGTTTATTAAATTGGATGTTATTTGGATTTTAGCGGACATTGTGAACGGATTAATGGCGATTCCCAATTTAATTGCACTGATCGGTTTAAGCGGGGTGGTTGTGCGTGAAACAAAACGATATTTTCAGTACATCCATCTGCGACGGGAGCGTTGGGAAGCGGTAAAACGAGTGCAAAAATTGCGAGTAGAAGAATAAGTCGGGCGTCGGTGTAGCGAGAGGGTTACACCGACGTTTTTTTGTAGGGGGTGGTGGCGGCGCAACGTATAAAGCAGGCACGGAATATAAAAAAATCGTATAGGCGGACAGCAAAATAGATATAGATGAGGAATGAAGAATGATTCTTTACAGAGAAGTTTTTTGGTATACTATAGGAAGGCATACAGGCAAAGTGTATGCGGTACTGCATTGTATAAGGAGGAGAAGTATGGATTTTAAAAAACTGTATATAGATGGCCGGTGGGTAGAAGGCGTGTCCGGGAAATTTATCGGCGTAGAAAATCCGGCGACCGAAACCGTGTTTGCGGAAGTTCCGGCGGGGACGGCGATGGATGTGGATCGGGCGGCCAAAGCGGCCAAGGCGGCCTTTACTGCGTGGGCGCATACGCCGCTTTCAGAACGTATTGAAAAAATGCGGACTATGGCAACTATTTTTAAAACGATGGAAACGGCGTTAACCACTGCTATTGTACAAGAGCTGGGCGCCCCGGTAGGGTTTTCACGTACTGCACAAGTGCAGTATCAATTTGAGCGGATTCAATCGTATATAGAGTTGGCGGCTACTGTACGGTGGGTGGAAAAATTGCCGCATGCCACTGTATATCGTGAGCCGGTGGGCGTTGTAGGGTGTATTACGCCGTGGAATTATCCGTTAGGACAAATTGTACAAAAAGTTATTCCGGCAATTTTAGCGGGCAATACGGTGGTTCTTAAGCCGAGTCAGCATACGCCTTTGACCGCGTTTTATTTGGCGGAAGCTTTTCATCGGGCGCAGTTTCCCAAGGGCGTATTTAATCTGGTTACCGGCAGAGGGGGAGATATCGGCGATGTCATGGCGGAACATGAAGACCTGCAAATGATTTCTTTTACGGGATCGACGCCGGCCGGCGTGAGTGTGGCACGGTTGGCCTTACAGTCTATGAAACGTATCAGTATGGAACTGGGAGGAAAATCTCCGTGTATTCTTTTGCCCGGTTGTGATTATGAAAAAGCGATTTCCATGTGCTTTAATTCTATTTTTTTAAATTCCGGACAAACATGTACGGCACTTTCTCGGTTGCTGATTCCGGTGCAGGATAAAGAAAAAATAGAAGCATTGTTGAAAAAAACGGTATCTTCGTATACGGTAGGAGATCCGACGCGGGAAGACGTTCAATTGGGAACGGTTTCCTCCGCACGGCAGTTCAAAACGATTCGGGCCTATATTGAAAAAGGCTTGCGCGGCGGCGCCGACTTGTTGGCGGGCGAAATACCGCAAAAGACGTCGGTCGGCTATTATGTACAGCCCACCATATTTACGAATGTAACCAATGATATGACGATTGCGCAGGAAGAAATTTTCGGCCCCGTGCTTTGTGTCATAACGTATCGAACAGAAGCGGAAGCCGTTCGGATTGCCAATGATACGCGTTTCGGTTTGAGCGGTGCCGTATGGGGCGCGACGAAGGAAGAGGCCGTGCGTATAGCCCGCCAAATTCGTACGGGCAATGTCTATATCAACGACGGTCCGCGTGATGTAACGGCTCCGTTCGGGGGCTTTAAAGAAAGCGGCTTGGGACGCGAAGGAGGCGTGGACGGTATCCTGGAGTTTACAGAACCGCAGGCGTTATTTGATGACGGTACTATCGGGTAATCCGGGGTCATGTATAGAGAAATGCCCGGACAATCGGCCGTATACAACGGCTTGTCCGGGCATTTTCAGCATAATTTTCGGTAAGGATAAAAAAAGACTTTCCTCAGAAAG